>NZ_OZ034999.1:1800000-2118897 GCF_964030965.1 Spiroplasma endosymbiont of Amphimallon solstitiale | reverse complement strand
TTTAAAAACCTCTTTAATTAATATAATTATTGTGGATAAATTGTGGATTAATGTTGATAACTTTTTTATAATTATAATCTGTATTATACTTTTAAAAAAAATAAAAAAAATAAAAAAAATAATATTTATTATTTAATATTATAAATGATTTATTTTTTTGTTAAACTAATATTGTTTTTATTAAAAATAAACAGAATAATTTTTTAATTATGTAGAAAAGTATGGATGACCAAAAATTATTCATCAATTTACACTTAAAATATTATTTTTAATTAAAAATTTGTTAAAAGTAACATTATTTAGTGTAAAAATTCTCTAAAAATAACACTTTATCATGTATCATTACTTTTCTACAAAATTAAAGGAATAATTTGTTAAGATATAAATATTATGTTAGAATACTCTTAATGATTTTTTATTAGAATTTTTAAAAAAAGGAGAAAAAAATGAAACCGACATATCAACCAAGTAAGAGAAAACATCAAAAAACTCATGGTTTTTTTGCAAGAATGAAATCTGCAACAGGGATTAATGTTATTAAAAGAAGACGTCAAAGAGGACGTAAAAAATTAACAGCATAGTTTAAAAAATAAAATAAGGTGAACAAAATATGGAAAAAAAATACCGCCTTTTGAAAAATCATCATTTTAAATATTTAATTAATGAAGGAAAAAGTATTTCAAATGGTCAATTTTTTATCTATTATATGAATAGAGTAGATTTTGAGACTATACGAGTAGGTGTATCAGTAGGAAAAAAACTAGTTCGTTTTGCTTTTGCACGTAATAAGATTAAACGTCAAGTACGAGGAATGTTAGTAGATATTAAAAAAGATTGACCAGTAGATATAGTAATTATGATTAGAAAAAATTATTTATCTAATACATATGAAGAAAATCTTAGTTCTTTATTACATCTTTTAATGAAAATCCCATTATAGGAGAGTAAATTTAATGCAATATAAAAAGTTTTTATTTCCTGAACAACAGAAAAAAAACGTTTGATTAAAAATAACATGAAAATGAACTAAAATTATTTTAGGGACTTTTTTATTGATGTCAACACTTTGAGGTTGTGGTCAGACTATGGGTGATCCTAATGTTGCAACTAGTGATGTTATTTCAGCTTATGATTTTCAAAGATATAATGTAGCGGCTGTTTTTTTTGAATTACTTATTGGTAACAGTGATGTAGCAAAAAATCACATTTTTCATTTTAATGGTAATAATATTTATGAATATGGATTTACAGGGATTAGAACATGAAGTGAAGCTTGAACGCAAACTAAATCACCGTTCTTTGGAATGTTTGTTTATCCAATTGCTTGAATCTTAGTTAGTATTTCTGCTAGATTAAGTGGTGGAGTTGATGTAAATTCAAAATATTGATCAGTAAGTGTTATTTTTGCTATTATTTTTACAACGTTAATTATTAAACTTATTACATTAGTATTTACTTTTAAAGCCCAACAAAATCAGGAAAAAATGCAATCAGTGCAAATGAAAACTTCCGAAATTCAAGCCAAATATAAACATTCACGTGATCCAAGTGCAAAACAAAAACAACAAATGGAATTAATGGCTATTTATAAAAAAGAAGGAATAAATCCAATGGCTGCTTTTATTCCAATGTTTTTATCACTTCCTTTCTTAACAGCTATGTTTACTGTTATGAAATCAACTAATTTATTAAAAAATACTGTTGTTGGTGCTATTAGTTTAGTTGAACAACCATGAACTATGGTTACCCATGGCCAATTTATGTATTTAATAATTATTGTTATATATATACCAACACAATTAGTTTCTATGTTATTACCGATGTTTTTAAATCGTTCACGACAGAAGATTAAAACTAAAGAAGCAAAAGCTGCATTAAAAAAACAAGTTATTATTCAAAGCGTTATAATTTTTATGTTTTTATTTTATGTATGTGTTGCTCCTTCAGGATTAGGCATTTATTGAATTATTTCTGGAATATTACAAATATTTCAAACTCTTGGTTTTCATTACTATAATAAACATAAACGTAGTCGTTATAAAAAAAATGGTACAATTAGTACACCATTTTCAAGTAAGATTAAAAAGATATTTACAAAATCTGAAATAGTTGTTCAACCTAAAAAAAATAAGTAATTTATTATATTGTGGAGAAAAAAAGATGGAAATTAAATCATTTAAAAAAAATATTGATTTAGAAAAAACTATTAAAAATTTACCACCCAAGACATTTTATATAAAATTAGGTATAGAAAAACGTTTATTTAAAACCATTACTAAAATTTTTATTTTTAACGAAAATGATATTAAAAATTATTTGAATGATAAATGACATGATTTATTGGAACTTTTTAATATAAAAAATTATCAAGAAGAAATAATATTAAATGGCAATAAATTTTATATTAATATTAATTGTAAGAATAAAAATTCAATTTTAATTGGCAAAAAAGGTTATACAATTAGTGCTTTACATACTTATTTAGAAACAAAATTTAAAAGAAACTATCAAATAGTAATAAATGTTAATAATTATTTAAATATTCAAAAACAAAATTTAAAAATTAGAATATATGAAATTATAAAAAAAATAAGAATAAGTAAAGAAATGTTTCATTTTGAATCAATGCCTAATAAACAAAGAAAAATTATACATGAAATAGTTAAAAATATTGAAGGAATATCAAGTTTTTCTGAAGGTATAGGTTATAACCGTCATGTAGTAATTAGATTGGAAAATTAGAGTAATCTAAGATTTAAAATCTTAGATTGTTTAAATGAAAAGAGGAAAAAATGTTAAATGATACTATTACTGCAATTGCAACTGCACCTTTAAATCAAGCAATCAGTATTATTAGAATTTCAGGAAAAGATACTTATGAGTTATTAAATAAGGTTTTTGATAAAGATATTTTAAATCAAAAAGGTCACACTTTAATAACAGGATATATTATTGATCATAATAAGAATAAAATTGATCAAGTTGTTTTGGCATGTTATCGCGTTCCCAAATCTTTTACAGGTGAAGATACAATTGAAATTAATTGTCATGGTGGAGTGCTAATAACACAAAAAATTTTGCAATTATTACTATCTACAGGTATGAGAATGGCAACAAGAGGAGAATTTACGAGAAGAGCTTATTTAAATGATAAAATTGATTTAATTGAAGCAGAAGCTATTAATGATTTAATTATGGCTGAAAATAATACTATTTTAAAAACCGCTATTAATAGTTTAAGTGGTAAAACAAGAGTACTAATTGATGAATTATCTTCAGAATTACTAACTTTAATTGCTAATATAACAGTTAATATTGATTATCCTGAATACGATGGAGTTGAGGAAAAAACAATTAATAATGTTATTCCTTTAGTTGAAAAATTTTTAAATAAAATAAAAGTTATTAAAGAACATAGTAAAATTACTAAAACTATAAAAGAGGGAATTAATACAGTTATTATTGGAAAACCTAATGTTGGAAAATCTTCCCTATTAAATGTGCTTTTAAATGAAGATAAAGCTATTGTTTCTAATGAAGAAGGAACAACAAGAGATCTGGTAGAAGGCAAAATTAATTTGGGTGATATTAGTTTAAATTTAATTGATACAGCAGGTATACGTCATACTTTAAATGATATCGAAAAAGCAGGTATTGATAAATCACATAAGGCTTTAAACGAAGCAGATTTAATAATATTAGTACTTGATGGTTCAAAAGATTTAAGTATTGAGGATAAACAATTATTAGAAAAAATAAAACATAAAAATTACCTTATTGCTATTAATAAAACCGATTTAAGGTTAAAATTAAAATTAGACATTAAAAATAATTTTAATGTGGTAAAAGTTAGTGCAATAATGGGCGAAATTGAAAATCTAATTTTAGGAATAAAAAATAAAATTGTAACTACTGAAATTAATTTTGATAAAGAATTACTTTTTGCGAATACAAGACAATTAGCATATTTGGATGAAATTGAACTTAGTATTTCAGAAGCATTAAAAGATTTAAAAAAGAATATTTCGATAGACTTAATTATTGTTCACTTACAAACTGCATGAAATAAGATTTTAGAAATGCAAGGTAAAAAATTTGAAACTGATTTATTAGATGAAATTTTTAAAAGATTTTGTTTAGGAAAATAAAAGGGAAGGTAAAATATATGGCTAATAATGGAATTTTTGATACTCATTGTCATTTAATGTCAAAACATTATGATGAAACAGAAATATTAAAATTATTAACTGATGCTTATTCAGCAGGTGATAGTATTGGTAGTATTTGTAATGTTGGTTTTGACTTAAATACTAGTAAGCAAGCTGTTAGTCAAATTTATGAATTTGAGAGTGAAAAAAAAATTC
This sequence comes from Spiroplasma endosymbiont of Amphimallon solstitiale, assembly GCF_964030965.1. GTDB lineage: Bacteria > Bacillota_I > Bacilli_A > Mycoplasmatales > VBWQ01 > Spiroplasma_E. Next base: position 2,114,533 of record NZ_OZ034999.1, on the reverse strand, counting down.
CTAATCTTTATGCAGCTGTAGGTATTCATTCAACAGAAGTAAATACTTGCGATAGTAATACTATTTCAGAATTGAAAAAATTAATAGCAACCGGTAAAGTAGTTGCTATTGGTGAAATTGGATTAGATTATTATCATAAATTTACAGAACCACAATTGCAAAAAAAATGATTTATTGAACAACTAAAATTAGCTAAAGAACATAAATTACCTGTATTATTACATATTCGTAATGCTTTTGAAGATGCTTTTGAAATTATTAAAAAAGAAAATATTACTAATGGTGTTCTTCATTGTTTTACAGGAACAAAAGTAATAGCTGAAAAATTTATAAAACAAGGTTTTTATATTTCTTTTGCAGGTAATGTGACATATAAAAATGCTTTGAAGTTACAAGAGGTAGCAAAAAATATACCAATTAATAAAATATTAGTTGAAACAGATGCGCCATATTTAACTCCTGAACCAAAAAGAGGCAAAAATCCCAAAAATGGATTAACAATTAATCATCCAGAAAATATAATATTTACAGTTAATAAAATAGCTGAATTAAAGAAGATCCCAAAACAAAGTATTATTAATGCAACTAGGGAAAATGCTATTAATGTTTTTAAATTAAATAATGAATTGAAAAGAAATAATGAGTAATAATGAGAAGTTTAAAGTAGCTATTTTTTTAGCAACAGGCTATGAAATGGGTGAAGTAATAATTACTATTGATCTATTAAGAAGGGCTAATATTATTATTGATTTAGTAAGTATTGAAAATGACTTAAAAATCAAATCAAGTCATAATGTTTTTATTTTATGTGAAAAGAAAATCAGTGATATTGATTTGTTAAGTTATAAGATGCTAATTTTACCGGGTGGTAAAATTGGAGTAGAAAACTTAAGCAAAAATGAATTATTAAAATCAATGTTAGTTATTTTTGCTAAAGATAGTAATAAGTTTATTGCTGCTATTTGTGCAGCACCCCAAATTTTAGGGCAATTAAATTTAATAGATAACAAAAAAATTACGCATTATCCAGGCACTAATATTGGTTTAAATAAAAGTATTATTTTAGATGAAAAAGTAGTAGTTGATAATAATATTATAACTGGAAAATCAATTGGTGCTGCATTTGAATTTGGTTTAAAGTTAATTGAAGTTTTAGAAAGTAAAGAAATTAGTGAACAAATTAAAAAACAATTAGTTTTTTAATTTGTATTTTTTTTATATAAAGTTAAAGTTATTACTTTTAAAATAATTAATGGCTTATACTTTTTATACAGTTAAAATAATAATTTTAAATATAAAAAATACATTTTAATCAATAAAAAATATTTTTGAAATTTAAAAATGTATTTTTTTATTTTTTTAAAACCTGAATTGTAAAATTAAAAAGGACACTTATATAAAAATTAAATTGTGTTAATTCTATAATTAAGAAAAGAAAGGAATTAGCACAATGTATAAGTATCTGACTATTGAATCAATAATAGCAATAAAAGAATATAAAAGTTATGGATTTTCGATTCGTAAAATAGCAAAAGCCATTGATTATAGTAAATCAACTGTACATAGAGTTTGTAGATTATTAAATCAAAACTTATTACCATTAGAAATATTGAATAAAATTCAAAAAAATAAACAAAATGCAGGTAGAAAATTAATAATTTTAACTTTAATAGAAATTAATACTATTAATCATTTGTTAATTACTAAAAATTATGCTCTTGATATAATTGCTAATTTTTTAAAGGAAAATAAAATAAAAAGTATTTCAACAAAAACTTTATATAACATGTTTAAAACAAATCGAATGGGTTTTGATGAAAATAACTTATTGAGAAAAGGAAAAAATAAACCTCACAAACAAAAAGAAACTAGGGGCAGAATTAATAATTGTAAGTCTATTCATGAAAGAAATTTAATCATTCCTAATATTAAAAATATAGAAGAATTTGGTCATTTAGAGGGTGATACTATCATTGGTAAAGATCATAAAAGTTCTATTATTACTTTAGCTGATATATGATCAAAAACCACAATTCCTTTAGCAACTAAAAATAATAAATCAGAAAATATTTTTAATTATGTAGAAAAGTATGGATGACCAAAAATTATTCATCGATTTACACTTAAAATATTATTTTTAATTAAAAATTTGTTAAAAGTAACATTATTTAGTGTAAAAATTCTCTAAAAATAACACTTTATCATGTATCATTACTTTTCTACAAAATTAAAGGAAAATATTACAAAAAGTATAATAAAATTTATTTCAAAGTTACAAAAAGGAACAGTTAAAACTATTACTTTTGATCGTGGTAAAGAATTTAGTAAATGAAAATTAATCGAAAAAAATTGTAATGTTAAGATTTATTTTGCAGATCCTGGTAAACCTTGTCAAAGAGGTTTAAATGAAAATAATAATGGTATTTTAAGAAGATATTTACCAAAATCTACAGATCTATCTTCATATAAACAAAAAGATTTAAATACTATAGCATTTCAAATTAATTCTACACCCAGAAAATCACTATCTTATAAAAGACCAATAGATTTAATACAATTATTTTAAAAAACTGTCCCATTTATATTTACAATTCAGGTTATTTATTTTCTTATAAGCAGTGCCTACTATTTTTATAGTATTCTTTTAAAGAATTTTTTTAAAAAAATTAATAATATTAACTTGTTAAATTATTAATTTAGATGAAAAAGTAGTAGTTTATAATATTATTATCAATTGGTAGTATTTTAAGTTTGTGTTTTTTATTTATAGTAATAATAATAAACTAATATATATGTTTTAAAGATAATTACATTATAAAAATATACAATTTGATTTTTATGTTTTAATAAATTATTTACTTTAATTTTCTTTTGAATCTGATTTTTAAACAAAATATTTATTTTTTGCATTAGATTATCTTTCTCCCATAAGTAGTATAATAATATTATAACATTTTATATTAAAATTTTATATAAAGTAAAAAAAGGAGTAGTGAAAAAATGATAAATAATAATAATTTTATTAAAATAGGTTTAATAATTGGAATGATTATGTCAATAATATTACTTATTAATTGTATTATTTATGGAATATTTACATTTTTTAATTATTTTTCACTAGTTATTATTTTAATAATTATTTATGGACTATTTCAAGTGATTCCCTTTTTACTTTGTTTAAATAATTATTTTATTGAAGAAAAATGATTATTTTTAACAGGTTTATTTAGTTTAACAACATTTGTTATTCCTGGAGTTTTAATTTTAATTGGTTATTTTGTTAGACAAAAGAAATTAATAAAACTTATTAATAATAATTAATTTGTAAAAAAATAAATATTATTTTATTTTTAGGTTATTATTTTATATAATTTTCCTTTATTAATATTGCTTCATGTTTCTCTATATAATAGACTTCTTGGATTAAAATTTAATTTTTAGAATATGATTAAAATTAAAAAAGATAGGAAATCTATGATATTTGATAAATTAAAAACTATTAAAAATACAAGATTATTAAGATTAACTGGTATAAATAATATTACTTTTAATAAAATTTTAGGAATTTTAAAAACAGAAGAATTAAAAAAGTTTATTAATTAAAATATTTTATGGAAAAATTTATAAATAAGTTGGTAATTTTTTAATAAAAAAATCATTTAATAATTCTCAATTTCACCCTCGTCCAGATTGCGGCGTTAATAATCATTCAGCAAAGGCTTCGGCAAAAAATTCACCTTTTTATAAGGTTTCGCTTGGCTTCAAAACATACGACCATAATTACTTTGCACAATAATCATTGGGAATACTAATCTTTTTTGATAATCACTATTACTAATATTAACTTTATCATTTAAGTAATCCATTAATAATTGACTACAATCAGAAATTGGTTTTAATTTTGTAGAAAAGTAGTGGTAAAATAAAAAAAGTCATCAACTTGACTTAAAATTTGATTTTATTAAATTTTGGGATTTATTTTTTTTACAAACTGAAATATAACACATTGGATTTTTGATAAGGGGTTAATCCGTAGTGTTGATATTTTCATTTCCATAAATTGAGGTAATTTTGAATATTGGTAAATCCAATGCCATGGTAATGAGTAATAAATTCTTTTAAACTTGATTGTATTTTACTGACATTACTTAATTTTTTATAATTTAATTCTTTATTTTCTTTTGATTTAAACTGCTGGATAGTGGATTTAGTTTGTTTAGCTACTGTATCATATAATACTTGCATATCACAAACTATAATTGAATTTTCTTCGATAAGTTTCGATGTTAAGTTTTCTTGTACTCATTTTTTATTTAATCTTTTAGTATTTGTTGTTTGAGCATAGATATTTCGGTTTTCATCAATTGCCATTTGAATACAACAATTTAAATCTTTAGCATTTTCTTCAATTCATTGTTTTCTTGGATCATTTGGATCTTTAAAGTTTCCTTTATGAATTTCTTTGATAAAAGTTTCGTCAACTTCAATTCTAGCTTTTAATTTTACAAATTGATTTTGTGTTTTTACTAATTGTGTTGATTTCATAAATTTTTGACGATTAAATCAGGCAGTTTTATTTGTAGTATTAATAAATTGAGAAATAATGTAAGCAGATTGACCTAAAGTAGCTATTTGTATCAATAAATCTCATTGATCATGAGATAAATGACTTCAATAAAAATAATGATTTTTAAAAGCATGAAAAGTAATATTACAACTTTTACATTTATATCTTTGCTTATAATCTTTACTACCATATTTAGTACACAAAAAAGAACTACAATCTGGACATTGAATCCCTTTCTCTTTGAATTTTTGTTCGACTGCTTCAAATTTTTCTTTTTTTTCAATTTGTTTAATTCTAGTTTTATTTTCTCTAAAAATCTCAATAAAATCTTTATCAGACAAATTATTTAAAATTTCTTTTACTGTATTTTATTCATTTAAAATCACCTCTTTAATATTAAAAATACCATATAAAAATATATTTTTGCTAATTTTACTAATACCACTACTTTTCTACAAAATTAAAGGAAATTGGCGCACTCATCACGTGATTTTGTGCTCTTCAAACAGATGAATAATCATTATTAATTTTAAAAATATTTTTATTAAGTAAACAATTTTCGATTTTATTATTTTTAGGTCAATTTCAATTGTTATTAAACGTACTACGATCAGCATCCGTTAATGATAAAAAATTATCGAAAGCATGACCATATTCATGAGTACTAACACTAATTATGTTATTAGTTGCTCATCAACCCGCTTGATAGTTTGCGCTAATTTCTTTAGTAGCTACTTGGTGGTTGGCCCTTAATACTGGACCATAAATTTGACGTTGACTATTAATTAGATAAGAATATTGATTATAAGCAACGACATTTTTATTTGATATTGGTGCTTGAGTAACACTTTGCATTAAACGTAAAATGTTATTTTTACCATATACTCCTGCCATAATATTATAAAAACGTAATTGTTCTTTTTTTGCTGTTTCAGTAGCAAGTTGACTTAAACCAACATCTTTATATAATTTTTCTCAATCAACATTACTGTTTTGAGTTCCTAGTCGTGTATTAGTTAAATCATGTGCTAATTGATTAAAATCAAGAAAAGGTAACGGTTTACTAGCAGTATCCTGAATTGTAAATATAAATGGGACAGTTTTTTAAAATAATTGTATTAAATCTATTGGTCTTTTATAAGATAGTGATTTTCTGGGTGTAGAATTAATTTGAAATGCTATAGTATTTAAATCTTTTTGTTTATATGAAGATAGATCTGTAGATTTTGGTAAATATCTTCTTAAAATACCATTATTATTTTCATTTAAACCTCTTTGACAAGGTTTACCAGGATCTGCAAAATAAATCTTAACATTACAATTTTTTTCGATTAATTTTCATTTACTAAATTCTTTACCACGATCAAAAGTAATAGTTTTAACTGTTCCTTTTTGTAACTTTGAAATAAATTTTATTATACTTTTTGTAATATTTTCTGATTTATTATTTTTAGTTGCTAAAGGAATTGTGGTTTTTGATCATATATCAGCTAAAGTAATAATAGAACTTTTATGATCTTTACCAATGATAGTATCACCCTCTAAATGACCAAATTCTTCTATATTTTTAATATTAGGAATGATTAAATTTCTTTCATGAATAGACTTACAATTATTAATTCTGCCCCTAGTTTCTTTTTGTTTGTGAGGTTTATTTTTTCCTTTTCTCAATAAGTTATTTTCATCAAAACCCATTCGATTTGTTTTAAACATGTTATATAAAGTTTTTGTTGAAATACTTTTTATTTTATTTTCCTTTAAAAAATTAGCAATTATATCAAGAGCATAATTTTTAGTAATTAACAAATGATTAATAGTATTAATTTCTATTAAAGTTAAAATTATTAATTTTCTACCTGCATTTTGTTTATTTTTTTGAATTTTATTCAATATTTCTAATGGTAATAAGTTTTGATTTAATAATCTACAAACTCTATGTACAGTTGATTTACTATAATCAATGGCTTTTGCTATTTTACGAATCGAAAATCCATAACTTTTATATTCTTTTATTGCTATTATTGATTCAATAGTCAGATACTTATACATTGTGCTAATTCCTTTCTTTTCTTAATTATAGAATTAACACAATTTAATTTTTATATAAGTGTCCTTTTTAATTTTACAATTCAGGTAGTAATTTATTATTTATATAGGTAAAAAATGCACTTCTATAAATTTTAAAAGTGCATTTTATTTAAACTTATTTTTTATCCTAAATCTTCGTCTTTTGTTAGAATTTCGCGGTTAGGATTTTGTTCAGCTATTAATTGTTTGTAAATTGTATCACGATATTTTACACAACCATCAATAACATTATCTAAAGGATTTTGAGCAACACGTACTTCAAAGATATCTCCTTCATATTTTTGACGAATTGGTTTTGTACCTTTTTCAGCTTTAACTTCGATGAAATATTCCTTAGCCAATTCTTCTTTAATAAATTCATCAATTTTTTTAATGTAAGCTCCACCACCACAAATTGTGATTCCCTTACCTTTTTTCTTTAAGTCACTAACACTACCAGCAGCTTTTTCCCCAGAAGTTCTTAGTACTCTACGAATTGATGGAATAACATGTTCTCTAAATTGAACTTGCATTACATTTTCACGAATTTCTTCTGGTGTAATTTCAATAGTTTTAGAAATTGACATTGTTTCTCCTGGCTGAGAATCTAATCTAGGTAATGAAACACCTGAAATAGTGTATGGTTTTTCATCTTGATATTTAAGAAGTGAACCGATGTTCTTTTTAACATCTTCTGCTTCTTTAGTACCAATTTTTAAAGCATGCTTTTTAGCTATGTATTCTTGAATTTTTTGTGTTAAATAGTCTCCAGCACAATGTGTTGTATATGAATATAGGATTGAATCGTTGCTAAGTACGGCAATATCAGTACTTCCCCCACCAATATCAACACACATAATTGCAGTTCCAAAAATATCTTGGCCTGAACCTAATGCTGCCATTTTAACTTCTTCTTGAACAAATCCACGAAGTGCTCCTAAACGATGAACTATATTTTCTAATGCTTCTCTTTGTACTGAATTAATTTCACTTGGTGTTGCCATTAAAACAATTAAATTACGGTTTTTATCAGCTTGTTTTGAATCTTTAATTTCAAGTCTAAAATCTTGAAAAATTTTAGCAAGGATACGTTGTAAAGCATCTGGATCAGCAATATTACCATCACGAACTGGACGTTTAATAACAACATTTTCATTTGTTTTATCAATTAAAGCTTTAGCTTCTTCACCATAAAAAATAACATTTTTTTCATAGTCTTCAGCAAGATAAGTTGGAGCATCATATGTAAGTCCAATGTTAACATACCTTGCTTTAAAGTTTTCTGTTCCGACATCTAAAGCTAATCATTGGTAGTCATTAATAGACTTAATATTACTTTTTTTATTTAAGTTTTCTTTGGGTTTTTTATCAAATAATCCCATTTTTTTTCCTCCTTCTACACACCTGGAATTTTAATTACTTGGTCTAATGAATCCTTTTTCATATACATCTTGTTTATGAGTTTCATAGGCTTGAGTTCCTCTAATTACACATTCTCTTGGATTATTAGCAGATACCACATGTTCTAAATTTAGTCGTTTTTTTAGATAAGTTGTAATATTTTCAAGCAAAGCACCCCCACCAGTGATAGTTAAACCGTCTTTCATAATCATTTCTGAAAAGGCAGGTCCAGCTTTATCAATAATGTCACTACATAGTGCAACAATTGGTTCAAAGGCTTCGGTAACTACTCTAGCTACTTCTTGCTTAGGAACTGTAATTTGTTCAGGTTTTTTAGTTTTAGTACTTTTTCCATGGATAGTAATTTTATTTTCACTATCTTTTTCACCATCTATTCAAATACCAGCACTAATTTTTGTTTTTTCAGCCTCCATTGAGCTAAGAGATATATAGTGCATTTTTTCAAAATGTTCTTTAATACTACGTTCAATAGCATTTCCAGCAATTGGAATTGAATCTTGAACAATAACTTCTCCACTTGATAAAATGGCACAGTCAGAAGTTCCACCACCAATATCAAGAATAAATACTCCTGAAGCATCTCAAAGTGCTTCCCCAGCACCAATAGCTGCCAATTTTACTTCAGGAACAATAACAATTTTTTCAGCTTTCATTACGCTTTCATTACTTGCATTATATCTATTGGGAAATTTATCACTATAAATTGGAATTTTAGCTACTTTTTTTCCTTGTAGAATTTCACGTAAAACAGTTCTATCTAATTTATAAACTTTAGATGGAATAGCTACAAGTGCTACTGAATTTTCTCAAATTTTTTCAGCTTTCACATCAATAATTTGTGTAAAAATTTCAGTTAATAGAGCAATCAAAGCATTATTGTCACTAATAACACCATTAGCCATTGGTTCTCTGAAAATTTTATTCGCTGGAGTTTTTTCTTTCATTAATAAAGCAGCTTCACCAATGAATACTTCTCCGTTTTCTGTATCAAATACAATTGCTGATGGTTGACTATAAACAACCCTTCCATTAACTCTGACAATTAAATTTCTTGTTCCTAAATCTAGAGAAACAATATTAACGTCTTGGTTATTGTGTCCGTCATTAGCAACCTCTATTTTTGTTGCCATATAAAAATCATCTCCTTTTCCCACTCAAATTAATATTTATTTATTAAGTTGATATATGTTAATATTACCACATGTAGATTTGCTAGTAGTAAATTTAGCATATATGATTAGTTGGCTAACTATTTATTTAATTATTACTAGTATATAATTAACTAAAAATGTGAATTGGAGAATAATAATGGAAAATCCAAAAAAAATATTGAAAAAATACGACTTACATGCAGTTAAAAAGTTTGGACAAAACTTTTTAATTAATAATAATATAATTGATAAAATTGTTAAAACTAGTAATTTTAAAGATGAAGATGGCATTGTTGAAATTGGAGCGGGCATTGGTCATTTAACCAATAAATTACTCAGCACTGCGCAAAAAGTTTTGACAATTGAAATTGACAAAAAATTAATTCCTGTTTTAGAAAAAGAGTTAAATGAATACAAAAATTTAAAAATTATAAATGATGATTTTTTAAATTTAGATTTAAAAAAAATCATTAATGAAGAATTTGCAATAAATCAAAAAATTCATGTAATTGCAAATTTGCCTTATTATATTACTTCACAAATTGTTTTAAAATTATTAGAAAATATTGAATTATTTGATTCATTTACATTAATGATGCAAAAAGAAGTTGCACAAAGATTTTGTGCTAAACCCAAAACTAAAGTATATAATAATCTTTCTGTTATGTGTCAATTTTATTGTGATGTTAAAATTATTTTTGATGTTAGTCCTAATAATTTTACTCCGATACCTAATGTCACAAGTAGTGTTGTTTATTTTAAAGTAAATCCTAAATTTCAACTTGATGAACCACAATTATTTTGAAAATTTGTAAGAAGTTGCTTTGTTAATAAGAGAAAAACATTAGTTAACAATTTGGGTATTTATTTAAATAGCAAAGAAAAAGCCGTTAATTTAATTAACGACTTATCTTGATCATTAACAATAAGATCTGAAGAATTAACATTTTCAATGTTTTACCAGTTATTTACTATTATTAATAATAAATACCTTTCAGAATAATTATTAAAATTAATGATATTAGAATGTGGATAATAAGTATATAAAACACCTCAGCAATAATCCTTGTTTATTAATAAACATATTTTTAAATATTTATTATCCGTTAACTATTATAATGATTTTATTTTTTCTTGCAAAAGATATAACTTTTTATTAATTATTTTTAATTAATAGTCTTTAAATTTAATATACTTAAATTGTAATAAACATTGTATAATGAAATTATAATTATAATTTTTTAGAAACATGTAAAGGAGGATTTAATGAATAATGTAGAAAACATTGTAGTTTTTGGTTTAAGTGCTAGTCAAAAATTTACACAAGAAGTTTGTAAAAAACTTAATATTGAACCTGGAAAAGCAGAAATTAGTCGTTTTGCTGATGGTGAATTTAACATTCAATCTATAACATCAGTACGAGGGAAAGTGATATATATTATCCAATCAACTTCGCCGCCAACTAATGATAATTTAATGGAATTATTAATTTTTGTTGATGCTTTAGTTCGTGCATCTGCTGCCAAAATTCATGTAGTAATTCCTTATTTTGGTTATGCTCGTCAAGATCGAAAACAAGGTGGTAGACAACCTATTACTTGTAAACTTGTTGCAAATTTATTAACTGTTGCAGGTGTTGATCGTGTTATTACTGTTGATTTACATTCACCACAAGAACAAGGATTTTTTGATGTTCCTGTTGATGATTTACGAGCAACTCAAGATTTAGCATCTTATTTAATTGAAGAAAATTTAACTAATTTAGTTGTTGTATCTCCAGATCATGGTGGTGTTACTCGTGCTCGAAGATTAGGTAATTATTTAAGTGTACCTTTGGCAATTATTGATAAAAGAAGAACAACTCCTAATCAAAGTCAAGTTAAGTTTGTATTAGGAGATGTTAAAGAAAAGAATGCTATTATTATTGATGATATGATTGATACAGGTGGTACTATTATTAATGCAGCAAAAGCTATTAAAGAACATGGTGCAAAATCAGTTTATATTTTAGCTACTCATGGTATTTTTAGTGGTCAAGCTTCAAAAAATTTGAAACAAGCTGTTATTGATGGAATTATTAAGGAAGTTGTTATTACTAATACTATTGAAATTTCTGAAGAAAAAAAATTTAATGGCTTAAAAATTATTTCAATTGCTGATTTCATTGCAAAAATGATTGATGCTTCAATTAATAATAAATCATTAACGAAAGTTTATGATGATAAAACAAATGAATTAATAAAAAAAATAGTAAAAAATAATAAAGAGGAAATTTAAAGTAGATGAAATTAGTTATTGGATTAGGAAACCCAGGTAAAGAGTATGAATTGACACGTCATAATATTGGTTTTATTATTATCGATATGATTTGTGAAACATTACAATTAAAAATTAATCAAACTAAATTTAATGGTCAATATGTTAAAACTGTTGTTAACGGCACTGATGTTATTTTTTTGAAACCATTAACTTTTATGAACTTATCAGGTTTTTGTGTTTCAAATTTTATGAATTATTTTAAAATTAAAATTGAAAACGTGTTAATTATTCACGATGAAGTTGATTTAAATTTTGGTCAATTTCAATACAAACAAAAATTTAGTGCTGCTGGTCATAATGGAATTAAAAGTATTTTTAATCAAATTGGTAGTAAAGATTTTCAAAGATTAAGAATTGGTGTTGGTAAAAATCCTAATTTTAACACGGCTGATTGAGTTTTGAGTAAGTTTAGTAATGATGAGTTAAAGAATATAAAAGATCATAAACAATTTTTTGTAGAAAGCATTAGTAGTTGAACTACTGATAGTAAATTTGAAAATATTATGAATAAATATAATAAAAAATAATTAATATATTATAAAAATATTAAAGAATATTTTCATTTTTATGTTTTCTACATAAGTAAACATAAAGTTGTGTTTCTTTTTCTTTTTTAATTTTTTCTAATTCTTTTTTTATTTCTTCAATTAATAAAATATCATTTTGTGTTTGCTGATATTGATTTATTTCATTTATTTTTTCAAGTTTTGCTTCTAGTAATTTTTGCTTACAAATAGGACAAAGTTTGTCAAAATCATCATTATTATTATTTTGAAAACTGTCATTATCAAAATTTCATTTCATTTTTTAAGTTTCCTTTACTAGTTTATTTTAATAACAATATTTTGATAATCATTATTAAATAATTATATAATTAATTTATAAATTTATAAATACTTTTTTTGAGTATAAAGGAGACAATATGAAAGCAAAAAAAAATATAATCAAACCAACAATAGAAAAGGCAAAAACTAAAGTTGAACAACTTAATAAAACTATTAAACCAAAAGTTAAAGATGTAAAAAAAGCAACTAAAGTAAAAACGCAATTAATAAAAACTGACACTCTTAAGCCAATCATTAATAAGATGAAAGTAGATTTTGAAAAATCAAAACATATAATAAAAGAAGAAAATCAAAAAATTACTAATAAAATTGTCAATACTAAAAATATTTTAATATCAAAAATTGATCAACCAAAACCATTTAAAACTACTGCTATTATTGGTTGTCAATGAGGTGATGAAGGAAAAGGTAAAATAACTGACTATTATAGTCAAAATTCTGATGTTATTGTTCGTTGAAGTGGTGGTGATAATGCCGGACATACAATTGTTTTTGATCATCAAAAATATAAATTAAGTATTATTCCTTCTGGTATCTTTAATAAAGATTCATATTGTGTTATTGCTAATGGTTGTGTTGTTAATCCAGAAAAATTAGTTTCTGAAATTGAATATTTAAAAGCTGCTGGTTTTAGTTGTCAAAATTTACGAATTTCTGATCGTGCTCATATTATTTTACCTTATCATTTAGCATTTGATGAATATGAAGAAAAAATTAAGGGTGATAAAGCTATTGGCACTACTAAAAAAGGAATTGGACCTTGTTATGCTGATAAAGTTAATCGGATTGGAATTCGAATAGGCGATTTATTAGATAAGGATCGGCTATTAGAATTGATTACTGATAATTTGTTAATTAAAAATAAAATATTAAAAAATGTTTATGGATATGAAAAAGAATTTAATGCGCAAACAATATATAATCGTTTATTAGAATTACTACCATACTTTAAAGATTTAATTATTGATACTGGTCAATTTTTAAATGAACAATTAGTTAGAAATAAAAAGATATTATTTGAAGGAGCACAAGGTACTTTATTAGATTTAGATCATGGTACATATCCTTTTGTAACATCTTCTAATCCAAGTGCTAGTTCAATTGCTATTGGTTCAGGTATTTCTTTAAAAGCAATTAATGAAATTATTGGTGTAACTAAAGCATACAGTACAAGAGTTGGTGCTGGTGCGTTTCCTAGTGAAGTTTTTGGTAAATTAGCAGATTATATTCGTATGACTGGTAATGAATATGGCACAGTTTCAAAAAGACCAAGAAGAATTGGATGATTTGATGCAGTTATTGCTAAGTATAGTGCACAAATTAATGGATTTACTAGTTTAGCTATTATGTTGTTAGACGTGCTTACTGGGATTGAAACATTAAGCATTTGTACGCATTATACTTTAAATGGCGAAATAATTAGATACATACCTTCTCAAATTAATAACTTTAATAAATGTCAACCACATTTTATTACTATGCCTGGATGAAATGAAGATATTACTAATATTACTAGTTATGATGAATTACCAGAAAATGCTAAAAATTATTTAAAAAAAATTAGTGAGTTGGTGGGTGTTCCAATTAGAATATTTTCTGTTGGTTCAGATCGTAAACAAACTATATTTATTAAGGGGTAAAAATGATTAAACGTTACGAAACAAAAGCAATGACTAATATTTGAAATATGAAAAATCGTTTAAACTTATGAATGAATTTTCAAATTGATGTTTGTGAATCATTACAACATTTAAATATAATTCCTCTTAAAGATTTTCAATTAATTAAAAAAAATGCTAAGTTAGATATTGAATTAATGAATAAATTAGAATTAGAAACTAAGCATGATGTAGTTGCTTTTACTAGAATGTTAAGTGCTAACTTAAAAACTGAAAGTCGTTGGATTCATTATGGTTTAACTTCAACTGATATGGTTGATAGTGTCCAAAATCTACAAATAAAATTTTCAAATGAAATTATTGAAAAAGCTTTAATTACTTTACAATTGAAATTAAAAGAGTTAGCGTTTAAATATAAAAATCAATTAGTAATTGGTCGCAGTCATGGTATTTTTGGTGAACCAACTTCATTAGGATTAAAATTTGCTTTATGATACGATGAAATAAATAGACAGTTAGTAAGGTTGGAATTAGCAAGAAAACAAGTTGAAGTTATTAAGATTACGGGTGCTATGGGTAATTTTGTTCATATTTCGCCAAAAGTTAGTGAATTTATTGCCAAAAAATGAAAAATGGAAGTTGACAGTTGTGCTACCCAGGTAGTACAACGTGATCGTTTGATTTTTTTAATTACACAATTAAGTTCAATTGCTACAACAATTGAAAAAATAGCTTTAGAAATTCGTTTGAGTCAACGTAGCGAAGTTAATGAACTTTTAGAAGGATTTTCTATTTCACAAAAAGGTTCAAGTTCAATGCCACATAAAAAAAATCCAATTGGTTCTGAAAATATTTGTGGTTTAGCAAGATTAGTTCGAAGTTATAATAGTATAGTATATGAGAATAATTTATTATGGTATGAACGTGATATCTCACATAGTTCTAATGAACGCATTATGTTACCTGATATTTATCATATATTAGATTTTATTATTAATAGAATGACAAATATTTTAGATAATTTAGTAATTAATACTAGTGCCATGGCAAATAATATTGCTAAAGCTAATGAACTTTATTTTTCACAAGTAGTTTTATTGGCTATTATTAAAAATAATCCAAAAATAACACGTGAAATTGCTTATGATTTTATTCAAAAGTGCACTTTAGAAGCACAAAATAAAATGATTAATTTTAAAGATGTATTAATAAAGAATAGTATTAATCAATATTTAACTAGTGAACAGTTAAATGAATGTTGTAATAATAATATTTTTTTAATAAATGTTGATTATATTTTTAAAAAAGTTTTTAAAGATAAATAATGTTTAATATTAAATTTAATTAGCATTTAATTTATTAATTTTTGTTTTTTTATTTTATCTAATAATCAATAAATATAAAAGATTAAGAAAATATTGTAATTAGTCACTAGATTATGTCAGTTTAAGGAGTGAAAATTATGAAGAAATACAAAATCGATAATAGTTTTCCTTTTATAAATCAACATTTTAATTTTATTACAAGCTATGATGATAATGAAGAACACTTTTATGATGTTTTAGATGATCGATACTTAAAAGATAATGGAGAAATAGATATTAATTTATTAAAAAAGAAAATTAATAAAATAAAAATAATATTATATTATATTAGTAATAAGAAATATAAATGTGAAAAAACATTGCAGTCAAATATTAAAAAACAATCTATATTTCTTTCTTATAATATAAATAGTATTAAAAAGTTAGAAATTTTCGAAAAACAAAAAACAAGTAAAATTTTTAAATTTAAGAATAAATTAGTTAAGTTTTTAACTTTTGGTTATTATAATTTTGAAAAAAAACGAATTAACAAAATAGTATGTGAAAAAGTTAATATAAGTAATCAAAAAGAAGAATTGAAAAAGGTTGGATTAAAAATTTTAAAACTTAATAATATTTTAGAAAAAATAGAAAAAGAAAAAAGAAGACAATGAGAAAAAAATGATCTTTTGAGACATTGATATGATTTTGCAAGTTCAAGAAAATTACAAAATCAACCATTAATGAGTAACGGTAATCAGTATTTACCAGTAAATAATTATGATAATGAAAAAAGTAGTGTTATTTAACACGTAAATAGTGATTATCAGTTTTACTTAAATGTTGATATAGATGCTGTTAACTCTGATAATGGTTTTAATGAAAATCAATATCAACAAAAATGTTCCATTTTATAAAAAAATAAAGATTAATAAAATATTATTAATTTAAATAAGTATTACAATAAATAATACTATTTTAATGTAAAATTATAATTATTAAATTTAGGAGCAAATAATGACAAAAAAATTTTATATTACTACCCCTATTTATTATCCTAGTGCTAAGTTACACTTGGGACATGCTTATACAACAATTATTGCTGATGTTTTAGCTCGCTATAAGAAAATGCAAGGTTATGAAGTATTCTTTTTAACTGGAAGTGATGAACATGGTCAAAAAATTGCTAAAAAGGCGGATGAAAATAAACAAACTCCACAAAAATTTGTTGATGATATTGTTGTTGGGTTTAAGAATTTATGAAAAAACTTAAATATTGATTATGATAAATTTATTAGAACAACTGATAAAAATCATATTTTAAGTGTTCATAAAATATTTAGCAAATTATTAAAACAAAATGATATTTATTTGGGAAAATATGAAGGCTCATATTGTATTTCTTGTGAAGAATTTTTGACAGATAGCCAAATTAATAAAACTAATAATACATGTAAAATATGTCAAGGTAATATTATTACTTTATCAGAACCATCATATTTTTTAAAATTGGAAAAATATACTAAACAATTATTAAAATATTATGATGAACACCCATTATTTTTATGACCACTTAATCGTAAAACGGAAATGATTAATAATTTTATTACGCCAGGTTTAGAAAATTTAAGTGTTACTAGAACGAGTTTTACTTGAGGGGTACCAGTATTAGAAAATCCAAAACATGTTATTTATGTTTGAATTGATGCATTAAGTAATTATTTAACAGGATTAGGTTATTTACAAGATGATGACATTAATTTTAAAAAATTTTGACTAGATTCAAATTGTGAAATTGTGAATTTAGTTGGTAAAGAAATTAGTCGTTTTCATATGATTTATTGGCCAATTTTATTAATGGCATTAAACTTGAGACAACCAAATCGAATTTTGGCCCACGGTTGAATTACTAATGAAGAAGGAAAAATGTCAAAATCAAAAAGTAATGTTATTGATCCTTTAGTATTAGTAAATCGTTATGGTGCAGATGGATTACGGTTTTTTTTAATGAAAGAAATTATTATTGGTCATGATGCAAAATATAGTCATGAATTATTTTTAAATTGTTATAACTCTTATCTTGTTAATGATTTAGGTAATTTGCTTTCGCGAACAGTTACAATGATCATTAAATATTGTGATGGTAAAATTCCCAAAGTTAATTTAAATAAGTTACAACCAGAAGCAATAGAAATAATTAAAATTATTAAAAGTACTATTAATGATTTTAATATTGAAATGGATGAGTATCAAATTCATGAAGCAATTAATGTCGTTTTTAAATTAATAACTAGTGGTAATAAATTAATTGATTTAACAAAACCATGAGATTTACATAAAAATAATAAAACTATTGAATTACATAATATTTTAAATTTATTAGCAAATATTTTAATTATTAGTAGTGCTTTATTAAGTCCAATTTTGGTTAATAGTTCATTAAGAATTCATGAACAATTGGGTGTCTTAAAAATTACTAAACCAATAGTCAATATTAACTTGAATGAAGTTTTTAATAAATCTGTTAATAAAAAAGAGTTATTATTTCCAAGATTAAATATTGAAGATGAATTATCATTTTTAAACAATGCATTTAAATAAAATATAAGAGTTATTAAAAAAAATGCCAATTATAGATAATAAATATCCAATTCATTTTGTATGAATTGGAAAAATACCAATTACTGTAAGAAATAATATAATTTATGCGGCTTTATTACATCAACATGAACGTGAAGTTATTTTATGAATTTCTAAAAATGAAAAAAATAGAGAAATTACTGAAAATGAAAAATAACAACATAAGTTACTTAATAATATTAAAATTATTAGTTTAAAAGAAATAGAAAATTTAAAAAATAGTGATGTATTAATATTTGAACAAATATTTAAAAATAATAGATTAGCAATTAAAGAAAAACTAAAATCAGCATCAGATTTTATAAG
The DNA here is from genome assembly GCF_964030965.1 of Spiroplasma endosymbiont of Amphimallon solstitiale. Taxonomy (GTDB): domain Bacteria; phylum Bacillota_I; class Bacilli_A; order Mycoplasmatales; family VBWQ01; genus Spiroplasma_E. The sequence goes on along the minus strand of NZ_OZ034999.1, from coordinate 2,096,293 downwards.
AATTGTTATATTAAACCAATATGGAGGCATTTATTTAAATGGTGATGTTGAATTAAAAAGTTCAATCCCTAGATTTCTTTATGCTTGTTATGGTATTTTATTAAATATTAAAATTAAAAAAAATGATAATTATAAATTATATTTTGATACAGATTTTTACTTTAATTTTGTAGAAAAGTAATGATACATGATAAAGTGTTATTTTTAGAGAATTTTTCTTTAATTTTGTAGAAAAGTAATTATACATGATAAAGTGTTATTTTTAGAGAATTTTTACACTAAATAATGTTACTTTTAACAAATTTTTAATTAAAAATAATATTTTAAGTGTAAATTGATGAATAATTTTTGGTCATCCATACTTTTCTACATAATTAAAAGAATTTTTACACTAAATAATGTTACTTTTAACAAATTTTTAATTAAAAATAATATTTTAAGTGTAAATTGATGAATAATTTTTGGTCATCCATACTTTTCTACATAATTAAAATACTCTTCTGATATTTTTTGTAATCTTCTTTGTTTATTATATTCGGTTTCATTTATTTCATTTCAATTATTGGAACCATGTTGATAACCAATATCAAAAGAAGAAAATAATTCTGATGGAAATGCCATTTTTCTAAAAGTCTTTAATGAAAAATATAAATTATTTTTCATTGAATAAAAATCTACTCCTATATATTGACTATTAGCAGCATATAATATTTCTTTTTCTTCTTCTTTAAAATTATTTTCAATTATATCATTAACAATTTTTTGAATTTTTACCAATTCTCCTACATCATATGTTGGATTATTTTTTTGATCTAATTCTTCTCTTAATTCATTTATTACCTTACTAATAATTTTAGAATGCTTTGTGACAACAATTACATCATAAAAATCTTTTAATTATGTAGAAAAGTATGGATGACCAAAAATTATTCATCAATTTACACTTAAAATATTATTTTTAATTAAAAATTTGTTAAAAGTAACATTATTTAGTGTAAAAATTCTCTAAAAATAACACTTTATCATGTATCATTACTTTTCTACAAAATTAAAGGAAGAGTATGCAAAACAAATAAAAATAATAGAAAACATTTCAATAATGATTACATTTGAGGGTAATTATAGTGAAAAAAATAATTTTTTATTTCAAAAGCATTTTCAAAAACTTAAAGAGATTTATAATGAGTATATATGAGTAATAATTAATATTAAAACTGATTTAGGAGAAAATAAGTTAAAAGTTATTGAATGAAGTAATAAAAGTAAAGATGAAATAAATATTGAATGTAAAAAAAGAGAATACAGTTTAAATTATCAAGCAGAAGAAAATCAAAAAAATACAACAAAATTTTTATAAAAAAATAAAAAATGTATAATTTTTTTTATACATTTTTGGTGAAAATCAAGAGTTAAATATGAAATTTATTCGGGTTCATAAAATGGAACAATAACTTTTAAAGTATCTGGCTCTTCAGTTTTTAGTAAACGTTTGTCAATTTTATAAAGGTTACTATTAGACATTGCAATTCAATCCAATAAGTCTTTTTCATAAGCAATTTCTTCATAGAAATCAATTAAGAATCAGTCATAAAATTTCGCAGTTAAATTATCATTATTTTCATGAGCACTTTTAACAAGTTTATTAGTAAAATCAAGTAATTCTTCTTTAGTAGATTTTAATTTTTTTAATGCTTCTTCAATGTTTTTTGTAGTAAAAGTTGGAACTTTAATGTCTTTAATTTCAACTTGAGCATCTTGATCCATTAAATAGTTACAAATTTTACGAATATGAACAACAGCATCAGCTGCTTCTACTTGGAAGAAGCGTGCAAACCCAGGATATCCTTTTTGATTTGCATCATTACTTAATTTAAAACTAAGCATTTGATATTTTAGATGTTCACTAATATAATCATTTAGATCATCGTTAATTTTTTTAATCATTAAATACACCTTCTTTCTTGGCTTTATATGTATTATACTACTTTAATACTATATATATTAAAATAAATTAAGAATAAAAATATTGTTAATTAATTGTTTCTGTTACATTTTTTATGAAGTAAGTTCAGTGAATAGTTCAAGACCAATTTGATCATGTGCTCATTTATTTGGATGAACATAATCAAAGAAAAAATTATTATTAATAGTTTCTGGAGTTGTTCCATCAATATATCTTGGATTTAAATTTAAAGCTAAACCGGGAATTGATCATTTTATTGATTCATTAGTAATATTTTTTCTTATTTCTTGTGCTTCAGATAATAAATCACTAAAATTAGTTTCTAAGAACCTGTTTAGAATCTTTTCGAAAATAATGTAAAATGATTATATATTTTAAAATAAGAGGTATATATGCATAAAAATTATCCAAGTCATGTCACCAAAGAACAATTTGAGAACATAAAATCAATTTTAGAAAATAGCAAAAAGAAAACAAAACCAAGAAGTTTAGATTTATATGAAGTATTTTGTGCAATTTTATATGTATTAAAAAGTGGTTGTCAATGAAGAATGCTACCAAAAAATTTTCCAAAATGACAAACTGTATATTATTATTTTCAAATTTGAAGTAAAAATAATGGTAAAGAACCTAGTGTATTGCAATTAATTTTAAAAAAAATTAGTTAAAAAAGTTCGTATCAATAATAATCGCAAAGAACAAACTAGTTTTTGTATAATTGATTCGCAAAGTGTTAAAAATACAGATACTACTGAAAATAAAGGTTATGATGCTGGTAAAAAGATTTCGAGGCTTTTTAGAAATCTGTGTATCTTTGTTTTACAAAGTACTAGTTCAGATTAATTCTGTCTTCAAATTTTATCATAAAATGAGCAATTGCTGTATTTCAATTTTGAATAGGCAATGTTCATTTTTTTGTTATATTTTCAATTGCTAAATAAAATATTTTAAAAACTGACATATCATTAGGAAAAGCTTTTTTGTTTCTAATAACTTTTCGTAATTGACTATTAACAGATTCAATAGCATTTGTTGTATAAATTACTCTTTTGATTTCTGCAGGATAACTAATAAAAATCATCAAATTTTCTCAATTTTTATATCAAGATTTAGCAATTTGGGGATATTGTTTATTTCATTTACTTTCAAATGATTCTAAAGCTTGCATTGCTTGTTCTTCACTACATGCACTATAAATTGGTTTTAAATCTGTAACTAGAGTTTTTCGATGTTTGTATGAAACATATTTTAAACTATTTCGAATTTGATGAACAATGCATAATTGATGTTCTGTTTTAGGATAAACTGCTTGTATTGCTTCTGACATGCCTGTTAAATTATCACTACAAGCAATCAAAATATCATTTAAGCCTCGATTTTTCATTTCTGTGAAATTAGCTAATCAAAATTTAGCACCTTCATTTTCACTAATTCATAAGCCTAAAACATCTTTTTTACCTTCTAAATCAACTCCTAATGCTATATAAACTGATTTATTAATAATCCGTTTATCTTGTCGAACTTTAACTACTATACAATCAAAATAAACAATCGGATAAATGCTTTCTAATGGTCGATTTTGTCATGTTTTGACATCATCAATAACATCATCAGTAATTTGACTAATAACACTTTCACTAATATCAGCACCATGATATAACTCTTGTAACTGCATTCTAATGTCAGATAGAGTCATACCTTTTGCATATAGTGAAAGCACTTGTTGATCAAAACCATCAAATCTTCGCTGTCTTTTTGCAACTATTACAGGAGTAAAATCACTATTGCGATCTCTTGGTACATCAATCTCAATTTTACCTTGTTGAGTTATTAATTTTTTTGAACTTGTACCATTACGAGCATTTTCAGTATTACTATGTTGATTTTTTTCATATCCTAAATAATTTTGCATTTCAGAATTCAACATTTTTTCAACTAAACGTTTTGTTAATTCTTTATATAAACCCCCTTCTTTAAAAACTGTTGTTAAATCTTCAGTATTTTCTAATAATAAATCTACTGCTTTTGATATTGGATCATTATTATTAATATTTTGTTTTTTAGCCATCTGTAACTCACTCTTTCTAGTCATTTAATTATATTTACTAGAATTAATTAAACATAGTTATTTTTGTAAGTTACACAGATTACTAAACATTGCCAAGATTTCAGGCATAAAACGTCATATTGTTGTTGATTCTCAAGGTTTACCACATGCAATTTACATAACCACAGCAGAAAAAACAGATCGTAATAGCGCTATAATAATGATTGAAAATGAAAAAGAAAATCTTTCTGCAGTTCAAAAAATAATAGTAGATGCTGGTTATACTGGTGAAAAATTTGCTTCTGAAATCAAAACAATCATAAATGCAAATGTTGAAGTGATAAAACGTAATGAATTACATACTTTTGTAGTATTACCAAAAAGATGAATTGTAGAACGAAGCTTTGCTTGATTAGAAAAATACAGAAGATTATGAAAAAATTGTGAAAGAAAACTAAATACTAGTTTACAAATGGTTGTTCTTTCATTTATTTCAGTTTTATTAAAAAGATTCTAAACAGGTTCTAAGTCAAACGGTCTGATATTAATATCAGAATTATTTTTTATTAATTCAGTAATTTTATCATTTCATTTGTTATTATATTCATTTGATAAGTGGTTTGCTACTTCTTTAACAGATTGTTTTTCATTAACATATTTTGGAATATTACTAATGTTAGGCACATTGGCAATTATTAAATTTTGAGCACCAGCATTAATTAATGTATCAACAGTTTCAAACTCAGTTGTTATTGCATTATTAATAATTGACTCTTGTTTTGCTGTTGAATTTTCATCCATAGCAGAAAGCAGATCATTACCACCTATTTCAATAAAAATATCATCATTTTTTTGTATTTTATGATCTTTTAATAATTGATTAGCTTGGTGGTCAATAGAATAATGATTTAAGAATAATTGATATTCTCAACTATGATTTTGTCCAGCTTGTGCTCCACCTACAGCATAGTTATTACCTTTTTGATATCAAGCTGGTAATAGTTCTGTTCCTAGTTTTTTCGCTAAAATACTAGCAGCAACATCGCATTAGTAAATGAATTATGATAAAAAGGCTCTTGAAATTTAACTTTATCTATATTTCAAGTATCATAAGTAAAAAATAGGGAGATTTTAATATTACTTTTACATCTTTAAATTGTCAAATATCATCAGGTGTAGGATGTATTGGACTTGATTTTAATTCGAAATAATAAGGTAATAAAATTTTATTATCATCATTCAAACCTTTATTTATTGATAATATTGAATAAATATATTCTGATAACATGATAAATATTTGTTTGAAAATTTTTATTTGTTTTAAATTAATATAGTTTGGATAATCTAATTTTCATTGTTTAAATAAATTAGTAATAACATCTTCGGGCTTTTGTCCTTCAAATTTTGCTCGTAATTTTGCTATTTCATTTTTTGGTTTACCATTTTTGTCTTCATATGTAGCACCTTCAAAATTTCTATTATAATTATATGTATAACTTAGCATATCTAATAATAATTGTTGTAAACTATCATTAGTTGGTGCATCTTTAATTTCAATTTCAATATCATCAAATCTATTATTAGTTGCAACATATTGATAAAATTGACTTTCACCAGCAAAATTTCAAACTTCTTTATCTTTTAATTCTTTTTGTTTTTTAATGGTCACTTACCATCTCAAACAGTACCCATTTCATATCCTAATCAAGCATGTGTCACTCTTGCATTTTTAATAACTTCTCTTCTTGTTTCAGTTCCAGTACTAATTTTAATTAAATCTAAAACTGATTTTTCTTGTCCTATAAATTGCTTTGCTAAATTTCAAGGTAATATTTGTTCACTAAATCATTGTTGTAATATTCTAACTTTTGGTTGAGTTTCAATAGGCATTGATAATAGCGGAAATGCTATCTTATCTTTAACAAATAACTTTGGGTATACTTCCATATTGTCAACTTCACCAAGTACCTTTATATTGCCAAAAATCATGCCTCTAGGTGCTTTAATTTTTAAACCAATTACTTTGGTATCTTTATCTAATGGTTTTTGTAATTTAATAATAATTGGATAACCATCTCGTGTTTTAAAATCTTTAATTTTAATAATAGTAATACTTTTAGTACTTCTTGTTTTTGGATTTTGATAAGGTTGTGAATAATTATTAATGATGTATAAATTATCAATGTTAGTTTCATTTAATGGTTCATTTATACTAACTGCATATAATTTAAATTGATTTAATAAATTTATTTCTTGAAAAATTAAGTTTTTAATATCAGTCATACTATATTCAATAGTATTGTCATTGATATTTGTACTTGCTCTTTGATTTAATTGCATAGTAAAGTCTGATGTTTCAACAGCAATAGTTTTTAATACTTTATCAATATCAATAAAACCTATTTTAATAGTATTTGCTGAAAATCTTAAACTATTATTTTCATTATTTTTAAATAAACGTTCAATTTCATAAATATATATAGTTCTTTTTTTAAATTCATCATATGCTCTATTAATATCAGGGTCACTAGTAGCACCCATCATATTTGTAAAATCATAAGGAATATTATCAATTAAATAATCATTTTCTACTTCTGCTTGATTAAGTTTAGTTTGTTTCTGCGGAAACTTCGTTTGTGGTTTGTTGTTGTCTTCCATTGTTCTCTCCTATTAATTGGTTATTTTCGCGATTAAATAATTTTAATTTAACAGTTAAATTATTAATTTCTTGTTCATCATTAATATTAAAGGTTTTACTATTTAATAAATCTTTATCTAAGCGTACTAATATTTGAATAAATTTAAGAATATCAATATTAAATTGTCATAATTTTTGTTCAATATAATTAATAGTTGAAATATTTACTGCAGTACTTTCTTTTAATTATGTAGAAAAGTATGGATGACCAAAAATTATTCATCAATTTACACTTAAAATATTATTTTTAATTAAAAATTTGTTAAAAGTAACATTATTTAGTGTAAAAATTCTCTAAAAATAACACTTTATCGAGGCTTTTTAGAAATCTGTGTATCTTTGTTTTACAAAGTACTAGTTCAGATTAATTCTGTCTTCAAATTTTATCATAAAATGAGCAATTGCTGTATTTCAATTTTGAATAGGCAATGTTCATTTTTTTGTTATATTTTCAATTGCTAAATAAAATATTTTAAAAACTGACATATCATTAGGAAAAGCTTTTTTGTTTCTAATAACTTTTCGTAATTGACTATTAACAGATTCAATAGCATTTGTTGTATAAATTACTCTTTTGATTTCTGCAGGATAACTAATAAAAATCATCAAATTTTCTCAATTTTTATATCAAGATTTAGCAATTTGGGGATATTGTTTATTTCATTTACTTTCAAATGATTCTAAAGCTTGCATTGCTTGTTCTTCACTACATGCACTATAAATTGGTTTTAAATCTGTAACTAGAGTTTTTCGATGTTTGTATGAAACATATTTTAAACTATTTCGAATTTGATGAACAATGCATAATTGATGTTCTGTTTTAGGATAAACTGCTTGTATTGCTTCTGACATGCCTGTTAAATTATCACTACAAGCAATCAAAATATCATTTAAGCCTCGATTTTTCATTTCTGTGAAATTAGCTAATCAAAATTTAGCACCTTCATTTTCACTAATTCATAAGCCTAAAACATCTTTTTTACCTTCTAAATCAACTCCTAATGCTATATAAACTGATTTATTAATAATCCGTTTATCTTGTCGAACTTTAACTACTATACAATCAAAATAAACAATCGGATAAACGCTTTCTAATGGTCGATTTTGTCATGCTTTGACATCATCAATAACATCATCAGTAATTTGACTAATAACACTTTCACTAATATCAGCACCATGATATAACTCTTGTAACTGCATTCTAATGTCAGATAGAGTCATACCTTTTGCATATAGTGAAAGCACTTGTTGATCAAAACCATCAAATCTTCGCTGTCTTTTTGCAACTATTACAGGAGTAAAATCACTATTGCGATCTCTTGGTACATCAATCTCAATTTTACCTTGTTGAGTTATTAATTTTTTTGAACTTGTACCATTACGAGCATTTTCAGTATTACTATGTTGATTTTTTTCATATCCTAAATAATTTTGCATTTCAGAATTCAACATTTTTTCAACTAAACGTTTTGTTAATTCTTTATATAAACCCCCTTCTTTAAAAACTGTTGTTAAATCTTCAGTATTTTCTAATAATAAATCTACTGCTTTTGATATTGGATCATTATTATTAATATTTTGTTTTTTAGCCATCTGTAACTCACTCTTTCTAGTCATTTAATTATATTTACTAGAATTAATTAAACATAGTTATTTTTGTAAGTTACACAGATTACTAAACATTGCCTACTAGTTTACAAATGGTTGTTCTTTCATTTATTTCAGTTTTATTAAAAAGATTCTAAACAGGTTCTTATATCAAGATTTAGCAATTTGGGGATATTGTTTATTTCATTTACTTTCAAATGATTCTAAAGCTTGCATTGCTTGTTCTTCACTACATGCACTATAAATTGGTTTTAAATCTGTAACTAGAGTTTTTCGATGTTTGTATGAAACATATTTTAAACTATTTCGAATTTGATGAACAATGCATAATTGATGTTCTGTTTTAGGATAAACTGCTTGTATTGCTTCTGACATGCCTGTTAAATTATCACTACAAGCAATCAAAATATCATTTAAGCCTCGATTTTTCATTTCTGTGAAATTAGCTAATCAAAATTTAGCACCTTCATTTTCACTAATTCATAAGCCTAAAACATCTTTTTTACCTTCTAAATCAACTCCTAATGCTATATAAACTGATTTATTAATAATCCGTTTATCTTGTCGAACTTTAACTACTATACAATCAAAATAAACAATCGGATAAATGCTTTCTAATGGTCGATTTTGTCATGCTTTGACATCATCAATAACATCATCAGTAATTTGACTAATAACACTTTCACTAATATCAGCACCATGATATAACTCTTGTAACTGCATTCTAATGTCAGATAGAGTCATACCTTTTGCATATAGTGAAAGCACTTGTTGATCAAAACCATCAAATCTTCGCTGTCTTTTTGCAACTATTACAGGAGTAAAATCACTATTGCGATCTCTTGGTACATCAATCTCAATTTTACCTTGTTGAGTTATTAATTTTTTTGAACTTGTACCATTACGAGCATTTTCAGTATTACTATGTTGATTTTTTTCATATCCTAAATAATTTTGCATTTCAGAATTCAACATTTTTTCAACTAAACGTTTTGTTAATTCTTTATATAAACCCCCTTCTTTAAAAACTGTTGTTAAATCTTCAGTATTTTCTAATAATAAATCTACTGCTTTTGATATTGGATCATTATTATTAATATTTTGTTTTTTAGCCATCTGTAACTCACTCTTTCTAGTCATTTAATTATATTTACTAGAATTAATTAAACATAGTTATTTTTGTAAGTTACACAGATTACTAAACATTGCCTACTAAAATCTGAATATTTTGATTTTACAGATATAAATAATATTAAATTAAAAAATAATGATATCAGTCAAAATGAATTATTTAAACTTGATGATAATCAATTTAACTGATTATCTATTACAAATGAATTAGAAAGCAATAATATACCTTCATTAATTCCTGCTGATTGAACATTAGGTAATGGTGAATATGGAAAATATTTTACAAGAGTAATTATTAGTAATAATAAAATTGAAAATTTTTTAAATTTATATGGCTCAAATAAATCACAATTATTTTCTAAATTAGAATTTTATGAAGAGATATTACAAATTGATAATAAAAATGAATTTGAATTGCAAATTAAAAATCCAATTAATAATTTAAATCGGATTGAAATTAGTGGAATATTTGGTGCTGGTAATTATGATTTAATTTTAATAACTGACAAACAAGAAATAAAATTAACCAATATTAATTTATTTGACAAATATAATGAAAATATTTCTTATATTAATTTAGAAATTTAAATGTTATTTATTAAAATAACCATCTGGATAATTGCCATCCCATTGTATATCTGTTCTTTCAATACTCCTCCATTATAAAATTTTGTTTTTTTAGGATTATCAGCAAAATATATTTTAAATTCACTTTTTATAGAAACTGAAATACCATGAATGTCTGACATTCATATTTTCTGAACGTCCATTATAGGTTCTTTATATGAATTTAAATAATATTTAAGTCCATTAAGATTATGGGTAAGCACCCCCCATGATTAATCCTATTGTTCCGGTTGTAGCACCAGTTAGTGCTAATGCTAATGTTATTTTACTTAAATTTGTTTTTATTCATGTTTTCATATTAAATTACTCCTTTTTTAAATTTTATAAAACTGTACGACTATTTGAGCAATAATTACTTTTTTCATCAGTTTGAATTTGATTATTATTTATACTATTTACTCATTTTTGACAATTTTCATTTTTTCATTTTTTTTCAAAAAATAAATCTCATTTTATAATCACTTTTTTAAGTTTATTTATTTTTTCATTTAATTGCATAATTTTGATTCTATTTTCTTTGTTTTTATTAATTTTTCCAAAAGTAAAAATTGTAATAAAAAAATTTTTTATTTTTGGTTCTTTTTTAATTTTTATTATTTCATTATTCATATCAGTAATTGTACTTTTTGCAAGTTCAATTTTTTCTTTAAATATTTGTTCAGTTGTTTCTCTTGAATTTGCCTTTTCTAAAAAATTAAAAATTCAATTATATTCTTCTTCAATAATATTCATTATTTTAATTACTCCTTTTCTTTGATTTTACTTTTAAATTGTACTATTTTTGATTATTTTTACAAGTATGCTTTTAAATGCAAAATAACAGCTAAATTAAAGTCATTTATTTTGTGATACCTATACTAATTAATTATATTGAAATTGTTTATTATATTTTAAATATGAAAGCATTTTTTAAAATAATTTTTATTTTATTTAAAATTACACTTATATATTTATATAATAATTAAGTAAATTAATTTTTTAAATATATTTACAATAAATTTAGAATTTTTTAAAATAGTTAGCAGAAGTAAATGTGAATTTTAATTATAAATGAAATTTTAGAGAACAAAGTGCAAAAATTAATAAATTAGTTTTAGAACATATAACAAATAAATGAGAAAAAATAGATTGAAGAATAAAAAATACAAGAGATAAAAAGAAATATAAAATTGTTGATTATCAATATAGAACAAGAAAAACAATGTATGGATTAGTAACTTACAAAAGAAGAATTTATGAATATTTTAATGAAAAATTACAAAAATGAGTTCGTATTTGTTTAGTTGATGAATGACTAGAATTACCTAAATATAAAAGAATTAGTGAAGATGTTGAACAAACTATTATTGAATATTTTGCTGACGGAAAAAGATACCATGATATTTGTGCTATTTGTAAAAAAGCAGGTATTAGTGTTAGTACTGTTCATAGAGTTTTAAGAATTTAGAAGTAATTGAAGCAAATCCAATAAAAGTAAAATTAGGAAAAAATCAACCTATTTTTGTAGCGATTGATGATGGACATAGAAAGTTTTGAGATTTTAAACGTAAAGGTATAAAACACTCTATGAGATTAATAACAACATATACAGATAATATTAAGAGGCTTTTTAGAAATCTGTGTATCTTTGTTTTACAAAGTACTAGTTCAGATTAATTCTGTCTTCAAATTTTATCATAAAATGAGCAATTGCTGTATTTCAATTTTGAATAGGCAATGTTCATTTTTTTGTTATATTTTCAATTGCTAAATAAAATATTTTAAAAACTGACATATCATTAGGAAAAGCTTTTTTGTTTCTAATAACTTTTCGTAATTGACTATTAACAGATTCAATAGCATTTGTTGTATAAATTACTCTTTTGATTTCTGCAGGATAACTAATAAAAATCATCAAATTTTCTCAATTTTTATATCAAGATTTAGCAATTTGGGGATATTGTTTATTTCATTTACTTTCAAATGATTCTAAAGCTTGCATTGCTTGTTCTTCACTACATGCACTATAAATTGGTTTTAAATCTGTAACTAGAGTTTTTCGATGTTTGTATGAAACATATTTTAAACTATTTCGAATTTGATGAACAATGCATAATTGATGTTCTGTTTTAGGATAAACTGCTTGTATTGCTTCTGACATGCCTGTTAAATTATCACTACAAGCAATCAAAATATCATTTAAGCCTCGATTTTTCATTTCTGTGAAATTAGCTAATCAAAATTTAGCACCTTCATTTTCACTAATTCATAAGCCTAAAACATCTTTTTTACCTTCTAAATCAACTCCTAATGCTATATAAACTGATTTATTAATAATCCGTTTATCTTGTCGAACTTTAACTACTATACAATCAAAATAAACAATCGGATAAATGCTTTCTAATGGTCGATTTTGTCATGTTTTGACATCATCAATAACATCATCAGTAATTTGACTAATAACACTTTCACTAATATCAGCACCATGATATAACTCTTGTAACTGCATTCTAATGTCAGATAGAGTCATACCTTTTGCATATAGTGAAAGCACTTGTTGATCAAAACCATCAAATCTTCGCTGTCTTTTTGCAACTATTACAGGAGTAAAATCACTATTGCGATCTCTTGGTACATCAATCTCAATTTTACCTTGTTGAGTTATTAATTTTTTTGAACTTGTACCATTACGAGCATTTTCAGTATTACTATGTTGATTTTTTTCATATCCTAAATAATTTTGCATTTCAGAATTCAACATTTTTTCAACTAAACGTTTTGTTAATTCTTTATATAAACCCCCTTCTTTAAAAACTGTTGTTAAATCTTCAGTATTTTCTAATAATAAATCTACTGCTTTTGATATTGGATCATTATTATTAATATTTTGTTTTTTAGCCATCTGTAACTCACTCTTTCTAGTCATTTAATTATATTTACTAGAATTAATTAAACATAGTTATTTTTGTAAGTTACACAGATTACTAAACATTGCCAATATTAATCACAAAGTACAAAATAAAAGAGTAAAAGCAATTATAAGACCAACAAGAACAGCAATTGGAGTTAAAAAGACTGCTGAATTTGTTAAAGAACATTGTCAAAAATTTTATGAAAATATTGAACAAGCAAAAATTATTATTTGTGGTGATAGTGCAGGGTGAATTAAAGATGTAGCAGATTATTTCTTTAATTTTGTAGAAAAGTAATGATACATGATAAAGTGTTATTTTTAGAGAATTTTTACACTAAATAATGTTATTTTTAACAAATTTTTAATTAAAAATAATATTTTAAGTGTAAATTGATGAATAATTTTTGGTCATCCATACTTTTCTACAAAATTAAAAGATTATTTAGGTGCTGAGTTTATTTTAGATAAATTCCATTTAATTAGAACATTATATCTTGGTATAATGGCGGGAAATAAAGGAAAGTATGTAAAAGAATATAATAATTGTAAAAATTTAATTAATAATGGTCAATATGATGAACTAATTGACTATTTATATAAAGAATTAGATAATCATAAAAAATTAAAAAAACAGTATTTTAAAAATAATAAAAAAGGTATTGTTAATCAAAATGCAAAGTGAAATATTGGTTGTTTTACTGAAACAAATATTTGACATGTTTTAAAAGAAATGATTGTTAATAGAACATATAGTATTTTATTTATATAAAAATGGTTATTTTTAAGTGTAATAAAATAAATTTAGAAACATAATTTTAATGAATATAGTAATTATTGATTATTTCACAATTTTGAATGGCATCTCAAAAATTATTATTTTTTAAATTTGTTTTTAACCCAATAATTAAACAAGTTAATGACATAGTTATAGATATTAAAATTGGAGTTAGAATTATACAAAAAATAATACCAATTTGTAATTTTATTAATTCATAATAATTTTTATAGTTATTACAAATTGAACATAAGTAATTTGAAGAATGATCAATAAAGTAACTTAATCCATAATGATTTAACATTTTAAATCCATTACAATATTTTCATTTATTATTAAAATAATCATGAAAATTACTACAATGTATTAAAATTAATCCTATAATCATAATTATAATAGTTAAAATAAATAGTAATACAGTTAATAACTGTAATTTTTTAAGTTTCATTTTTAAGTTCTCCTTAAATTTATTTGTTAATTTTAGAATTTAATAAAATTTATTATAAGTATCTTAGTTGTAATATTTTTAAAATAGTAGTAAGATAAATTTACAATTACATAAAAATCCTAATTATTTCTTGTCTAAAATATAATAAGACTATATGAATTAATTTATTCCGGATTTTTGACAATCTCCTAATCTTTTTTGCTAAAAAAATGTTATTAAAAAGAAAGCAATCAAAATTAAATAGTAAGAAAAAATTTAGTGTTCATGATTGAGGGATTGATAATACTAATTATGTTTTTATTGATTTTGAAATTGCAAATTCGAATAAAACAAGTGCTTGTCAATTAATTATGATAAAAGTAACACGAGGTAAAATTGTCAAAACTTATAGTTCGTTAATTAAACCATATCCCGAAGAATTTACTTTTTCTCATGTTCATGGAATTACAAGTGAAAGCGTATCTTTAATGTCAAATTTTAAAGAATTATGAGTAGACATTGTTACTTTTTTTACTGAAAATACTGTTGTTATTGCTCATCACGCTAACTTTAACATTAATATCTTAAGATCATTAATTAATCATTATGATTTAAAATGTCCTAATTTTTTTTACATTTGTTCAGTTAAGTTATTTAGAAGAACATATGATTATCCTAATAACCGTTTAAGTGCTCTTGCTCATAGTAATCAAATTAAATTTGATTATCATGATCCATTGGCAGATGTTACCACTTTACATAAATTAATTAATATACATTTCAGTGAACATTACCATTTAAAAACTTTATGTAATAATCTTAATATTAAAATGGGGAGATTATTTGGTGATTCTTTATTTTAATTAATATAAGATGTATTTTTATATATAAAAATACTTTTTAAGTTTAAAGGTATAGTAAATAAAAATTTGCAAATTTAAAAATTAACATTATAATTATACTTATGTAGGGATATTAAGATAAATTATTTAAGTCAAATTGTATACAAAAGAGGTTACAGTTATGGAAAAAGAAATAGATGTTGCATATGTTTTATCATCATTGGATACAGTCACTAATGTTAATGACAAAAGTCTCTTTTCAATAAAAACACATCTTGTGCTAATAAATAAAATACTTAAAAGTAAGTAATTACTGGTTTTAAATTAGTATTAATGATTACTAGTTAAAACAGTTGCTATTTTTAGGTGCAGCACTAATTCTTTAAATAATATTTATATCTTGTATAAAATATAATGAATTATAATTGAGAAGATTATTAACTAAAATTCAATTTTTATTTCCTGAATTGTAAATATAAATGGGACAGTTTTTTAAAATAATTGTATTAAATCTATTGGTCTTTTATAAGATAGTGATTTTCTGGGTGTAGAATTAATTTGAAATGCTATAGTATTTAAATCTTTTTGTTTATATGAAGATAGATCTGTAGATTTTGGTAAATATCTTCTTAAAATACCATTATTATTTTCATTTAAACCTCTTTGACAAGGTTTACCAGGATCTGCAAAATAAATCTTAACATTACAATTTTTTTCGATTAATTTTCATTTACTAAATTCTTTACCACGATCAAAAGTAATAGTTTTAACTGTTCCTTTTTGTAACTTTGAAATAAATTTTATTATACTTTTTGTAATATTTTCTGATTTATTATTTTTAGTTGCTAAAGGAATTGTGGTTTTTGATCATATATCAGCTAAAGTAATAATAGAACTTTTATGATCTTTACCAATGATAGTATCACCTTCTAAATGACCAAATTCTTCTATATTTTTAATATTAGGAATGATTAAATTTCTTTCATGAATAGACTTACAATTATTAATTCTGCCCCTAGTTTCTTTTTGTTTGTGAGGTTTATTTTTTCCTTTTCTCAATAAGTTATTTTCATCAAAACCCATTCGATTTGTTTTAAACATGTTATATAAAGTTTTTGTTGAAATACTTTTTATTTTATTTTCCTTTAAAAAATTAGCAATTATATCAAGAGCATAATTTTTAGTAATTAACAAATGATTAATAGTATTAATTTCTATTAAAGTTAAAATTATTAATTTTCTACCTGCATTTTGTTTATTTTTTTGAATTTTATTCAATATTTCTAATGGTAATAAGTTTTGATTTAATAATCTACAAACTCTATGTACAGTTGATTTACTATAATCAATGGCTTTTGCTATTTTACGAATCGAAAATCCATAACTTTTATATTCTTTTATTGCTATTATTGATTCAATAGTCAGATACTTATACATTGTGCTAATTCCTTTCTTTTCTTAATTATAGAATTAACACAATTTAATTTTTATATAAGTGTCCTTTTTAATTTTACAATTCAGGTTTAATAAAAGTCTAAAAAGTACATGAATATTTTGCTTGTTTATGATAACATTACTAAAGAAATTAAAAATAAAATTTCTTATTTTTGATGTTATTAATTTTGATATGTAATATTTTATGAAATGGAGGTGAAATCAATGAAATATGACTATGAAATTATTGTAATTGGTGCCGGTCATGCTGGTGTTGAAGCGGCATTATCTTCTGCACGAGCAGGTCATAAAACTGCTATTATTACTCTTGATAAAACTAAAATTGCATTAATGCCATGTAATCCTTCTATTGGTGGACCCGCCAAAGGAGTTGTGGTTCGTGAAATTGATGCACTTGGTGGCGAAATGGCTAAAGCAGCAGATGCTACTGCTTTGCAAATGAAACTATTAAATCATTCACGTGGTCCAGCAGTTTGAGCTATTCGTGCTCAATCTGATAAAATTGCTTATTCACAATATATGCAAAATGCAATAAATAAACAAGAAAATTTAACAATTTTAGAAGTTATGGTACAATCATTAATAATTGAAGAAAAAACTGCTAAGGGTGTTATTTTAGAGAATGGCGAAAAAATTACTAGTGAAATTGTGATTTTAACTACTGGCACTTATATGACAGCTTTAACTTTACAAGGTCATAATAAGAAATCAGAAGGACCAGATGGTCAAAGAACAAGTAATGGTATTTCTGAACAATTAAAAATTGTAGGCTTTAATATGATACGTTTAAAAACAGGAACACCACCTCGTATTAAAAAAAATAGTATTGATTTTGACAAAACTAATATTGAACTAGGTAGTGATTTACCTTTAGCATTTTCACATGAAACTAAAAATTTTTTACCATTAGCAAAACAATTACCTTGTTATTTACTTTATACAAATGATAAAACTCATACCATTATTAATAATAATTTAGATAAATCACCAATGTATAATGGTGAAGCACAAGGTACTGGACCACGTTATTGTCCAAGTATTGAGGATAAAGTAGTACGTTTTGCTGATAAGCCTCGTCATCAAATTTTCTTAGAGCCAGAATCACTTGCTTTGGATTCAATTTATGTCCAAGGTTTTTCAACATCGATGCCAATTGATGTGCAAGATAAAATGTTGAGAACGTTACCTGGCTTAGAAAATTGTGAAGTATTAAAATGAGCATATGCTATTGAATATGATGCTTTTGAACCAACACAATTATGACCAACATTGGAAACTAAATTAATTAAAAACTTATTTAGTGCTGGTCAAATTAATGGTACTAGTGGTTATGAAGAAGCAGCGTGTCAAGGTTTAATAGCCGGAATTAATGCACATTTAAAAATAAAAAAAGAAAAACCATTAATTTTAAAGCGTGATGAAGCATATATCGGAGTTTTAATTGATGATTTAGTAACAAAAGGAACAGTTGAACCTTATCGTTTATTAACTTCTTTAGCTGAA
This sequence comes from Spiroplasma endosymbiont of Amphimallon solstitiale, assembly GCF_964030965.1. Classification (GTDB taxonomy): domain Bacteria; phylum Bacillota_I; class Bacilli_A; order Mycoplasmatales; family VBWQ01; genus Spiroplasma_E. The sequence continues at coordinate 2,078,324 of NZ_OZ034999.1, read as the reverse complement.
CATCGTTTATTATTACGAAATGATAATGCTCAAACAAGATTAATTAAGTATGGTTATCAAGTTGGCTTAGTTAGTGAACAACGTTGATCACAATTTAATATTCAACAAACATTAATGTCTAATATTGTTGAAAAATTAAAAACTATTAAAGTTAGTCCCAATTCAGAAGTTGCTAAGTATATCATTAATAATAATTTAGGTCCAATTCCCGATAATCATATTATTGCTTATGAATTATTAAAACGTCCAAGTGTCAAATTATCAATGTTTACTTCACAGTTACCTTTAATAAATGATTTACAATATCATGAATTAATGGAATTAGAAATTACAATTAAATATTCAGGGTATATTAATCAACAACTAAAAATGGCGCAACAAACTAATAGTTTAGAAAAAAAACAAATTCCTAGTGATATTGATTATGATTTAGTAGAAAGTATTACTGGTGAAGCTAGAGAAAAATTAAAGCGTGTTAGACCATTAACAATTGGTCATGCTACAAGAATTTCTGGTGTTAGTCCTGCTGATATTCAAGTTTTATTATTTTTTTTAAAACGCAAATATCCAAATTTAAATATTTAATATATTAGCGATTTTTTAATTAAGTTCGCTAATTTTATATATTAAATATTTTAATTACATTTTAAAGTTTAAATAAGATTTTGATTTGTGATGACCAAAAAAAAATTAAACAGTAATAAAAATCGTAAATCTGAAACAATGACACAGATTTAAGGGGTGATAAATTTATGAATAATGAAAAACAAAAAGAGTATAAGAAAAAGTGATATTAAAAAAATAAAAAAAGAATACAAGAATATCAACAAAGACCTGAAGTGAAAGCAAAAAAACAAGAATATGCTCAAAGACGCGAAGTGAAAGCAAGAAGGCGAAAATATGATCAAGCTTGATATCAAAAAATAAAGATAAAAAACGAGAATATGAGCAAAGGCCTGAAGTGAAAGCAAGAAGGCGAAAATATGATCAAGAAAAATATCAAAAAAATCAAGAAAAAATAAATCAATATAATCAAAAACCTGAAGTGAAAGCAAAAAAACAAGAATATGCTCAAAGACCCGAAGTGAAAGCAAGAAGGCGAAAATATGATCAAGCTTGATATCAAAAAATAAAGATAAAAAACGAGAATATGAGCAAAGGCCTGAAGTGAAAGCAAGAAGGCGAAAATATGATCAAGAAAAATATCAAAAAAATCAAGAAAAAATAAATCAATATAATCAAAAACCTGAAGTGAAAGCAAAAAAACAAGAATATGCTCAAAGACCCGAAGTGAAAGCAAGAAGGAAAAAATATGATCAAGAGTGATATCAAAAAATAAAGAAAAAATGAAAGAATATGCTCAAAAGCCAGAAGTGAAGGCAAGAAAACAAAAGGGAGCGTACCGAAGATGTCGATAACTAAAAAGTTTTAAAAATAGCTCCTTTCTTTTTTAAACCCTTAAATTAAAAATAAATGACAAAAGACGAGAATAAAAATCTCGTCTTTTTTTGTGTAATTGTAAAATTTTAAAATTTTTATTATTAATACCCTTTAAATATCTACTACACGCAGTGACCAAGTAGGAGAAAGTTAATAATTAATAACCATCTTTAAGACTATTATCAACACGTGTTAGGGAATTAAAAAAGTGAACTACAACACAGTTGTTAAAAATAGTAGCTAGAACATGTGGACTTGCATGGATAAATAATAAGTGGAGTGATACCTAATAAATTATACTAACCAGTAATGGTAATTCTTGGGGTGGGAGCGAATTGGAAACTAGTATATATAGACCTGCTAGGGAACCTACTATATTCTTATATAAGAATATTATAAATCCATAAATCAATTAGTTATTTTATTCTATTCTTTATTTAACCAACCTTATCACCACCAAGTGAGTAAGTGTTGGTTTTATTTTTTATTTTTCTTAAAAAATATAATTAATAGTATTAATAACCTGAATTGTAAAACCTGAATTGTAAATATAAATGGGACAGTTTTTTAAAATAATTGTATTAAATCTATTGGTCTTTTATAAGATAGTGATTTTCTGGGTGTAGAATTAATTTGAAATGCTATAGTATTTAAATCTTTTTGTTTATATGAAAATAGATCTGTAGATTTTGGTAAATATCTTCTTAAAATACCATTATTATTTTCATTTAAACCTCTTTGACAAGGTTTACCAGGATCTGCAAAATAAATCTTAACATTACAATTTTTTTCGATTAATTTTCATTTACTAAATTCTTTACCACGATCAAAAGTAATAGTTTTAACTGTTCCTTTTTGTAACTTTGAAATAAATTTTATTATATTTTTTGTAATATTTTCTGATTTATTATTTTTAGTTGCTAAAGGAATTGTGGTTTTTGATCATATATCAGCTAAAGTAATAATAGAACTTTTATGATCTTTACCAATGATAGTATCACCCTCTAAATGACCAAATTCTTCTATATTTTTAATATTAGGAATGATTAAATTTCTTTCATGAATAGACTTACAATTATTAATTCTGCCCCTAGTTTCTTTTTGTTTGTGAGGTTTATTTTTTCCTTTTCTCAATAAGTTATTTTCATCAAAACCCATTCGATTTGTTTTAAACATGTTATATAAAGTTTTTGTTGAAATACTTTTTATTTTATTTTCCTTTAAAAAATTAGCAATTATATCAAGAGCATAATTTTTAGTAATTAACAAATGATTAATAGTATTAATTTCTATTAAAGTTAAAATTATTAATTTTCTACCTGCATTTTGTTTATTTTTTTGAATTTTATTCAATATTTCTAATGGTAATAAGTTTTGATTTAATAATCTACAAACTCTATGTACAGTTGATTTACTATAATCAATGGCTTTTGCTATTTTACGAATCGAAAATCCATAACTTTTATATTCTTTTATTGCTATTATTGATTCAATAGTCAGATACTTATACATTGTGCTTTTAATTATGTAGAAAAGTATGGATGACCAAAAATTATTCATCAATTTACACTTAAAATATTATTTTTAATTAAAAATTTGTTAAAAGTAACATTATTTAGTGTAAAAATTCTCTAAAAATAACACTTTATCATGTATCATTACTTTTCTACAAAATTAAAGCATTGTGCTAATTCCTTTCTTTTCTTAATTATAGAATTAACACAATTTAATTTTTATATAAGTGTCCTTTTTAATTTTACAATTCAGGAATTTATATAGTTAATTGTCTTGCAGAATTGCCATTGTTGGTTGAAGGTTCAATATTATTTTCAGAATTAATATTATTAATAATCACATCATTTAGTTGAGGAGCATTTGGTGATATACTATCTGAAAAATTATCATTTCTATTTGTATTGTTAAGTATTCTATATGTTAATTCTGATTGATTAGTAATGCAAGAATATAATGTGTCCAAACCATATCCAATCGTATATCCCAATGAATATCCTAAAATATATCCTATTTTATATCCTATTAGTATTGATGACAATGTTTTTGCACATGATATAGATGTTTCATCAATATTATTTAAATCTCATATGTTTTTAGAATTTAATGGCTGTATCATCCCTCCTAATATACCACCGGATACACTACCCATTTTTCCTAATTCTTTTGAAAATATTTTTTTAAATTTAATCATATTTATTTCTCCCTTCAAAATAAAAAACCTATTAACTTTTAAATCAAAGAATAGGTTTTAAAAACTTATATTAAATTTATATTTATCATTATACATTATTTTTAAATTTTATTTATCAAAATATCCATCAGGATAAATGCCATTTCATTTTATATCATCTTGTTTTGAAGGTTTAATTCCAAAATATAGTTTTATTTTATGATAATTACTAACTTTTTCTGCTCAAATAGGAGCCCCCCAGTGCGCTTCATAATCATAATCTAAATAATAATTTAGTTCATTTGTTTTGCTATTAGATTTTGCACCAAGTATTAAACCAGTGGTAGCAATAATTAATGCTAAAGTAGCTAATATTAATGTTATTCTACCTAAATTTATTTTTATTCATGTTTTCATATTAAATAACTCATTATTTATTGATTTTACTTCTAAATTTTACTTATTTTATGATATTTTACAAGTATGCTTTTAAACGAAAATAACGCCTAAATTAAAGGCGTTTATTTTATGAGACCTAGAACTATTAATTCTACTGTACTTGTTTATTATATTGCAAATGTGAAGATACTTTTTTTTGAAGAAGCATTATTTTTGCCCCTAATTACATTTTTGTATGGATATAGTGCATAAAACAAAGCATCATATGGGTCTTGATACATATTTTTGTCAGGAATGTTAGTTTTGGTTTGGTCATAACGTAATTCTTCTAAACATTGAGTAGTTTTTGATAAATCATCTTTATTTGCATAAAAGTTTCCATAACTCATAATATTTCTCATTCAAACTACTCTATTAGTTAATCCTGCTTCTTGATTTAAATTTGAAGCGTGTTTAATAGCAGTTTGTGTTATTAAAATAGTATTATGTTCATCTATTAATTTTTGATTTAATCAATCAATTGCTGTTCTTGCTTTATCATCATAAAAATAAATTGCTTGTTCAAAATTTTCAAAATTATCCATTAATCCTAAAATTTCTTTTAATTATGTAGAAAAGTATGGATGACCAAAAATTATTCATCAATTTACACTTAAAATATTATTTTTAATTAAAAATTTGTTAAAAGTAACATTATTTAGTGTAAAAATTCTCTAAAAATAACACTTTATCATGTATCATTACTTTTCTACAAAATTAAAGAAAATTTCATTAACATAAGCATTAATTTTTTCGTTTTCATTTATAAAATCATTTGGAGTAACTACTAATTCACAAATAATATAAGCATCATAATAACCAGTATTATTATATTCTTTAAAACCAATGACCATAAATACAGTATGGTCTTTATGTCCAGTTGCTCAATCAACACCAACTGAATAAAAATCAAATTTATACATATCTTTTTCTGGATTATAAAATTGTTTTAAATTATATGATTGTCAATATTTTACAATTCAGGATTTTCTTTTTGTTGTTTAAGTTCTTGTTTTTCTTTTTTTTGATCTTGAAGCTGATTTTTTCAAAATAAAATATCTTTATATTCATCTAAAATTGTTACAGCATTATATTTAAAATTGTCGAAGTTAATATTGTTTTGTTTTTCTTGCTTTAATGACTTGATTTTATTTTTAAGTTGCTGATTTTCTTTTGTTAGTTTTTGAATTTTTAACATTTCTTCTGTATTTGAAATTGAAGTTGATGCTGGTGAAATTACATAATTTTTGAATTTTGTTCATACTGTTCATATATCATTATTTGTTTCTTGTATATTTTCACTATCTGTTGAAATAATAGAAACTCTCTCAGAATTTTCTTTTAATTATGTAGAAAAGTAGTGGTATTAGTAAAATTAGCAAAAATATATTTTTATATGGTATTTTTAATATTAAAGAGGTGATTTTAAATGAATAAAAATACAGTAAAAGAAATTTTAAATAATTTGTCTGATAAAGATTTTATTGAGATTTTTAGAGAAAATAAAACTAGAATTAAACAAATTGAGAAAAAAGAAAAATTTGAAGCAGTCGAACAAAAATTCAAAGAGAAAGGTATTCAATGTCCAGATTGTAGTTCTTTTTTGTGTACTAAATATGGTAGTAAAGATTATAAGCAAAGATATAAATGTAAAAGTTGTAATATTACTTTTCATGCTTTTAAAAATCATTATTTTTATTGAAGTCATTTATCTCATGATCAATGAGATTTATTGATACAAATAGCTACTTTAGGTCAATCTGCTTACATTATTTCTCAATTTATTAATACTACAAATAAAACTGCCTGATTTAATCGTCAAAAATTTATGAAATCAACACAATTAGTAAAAACACAAAATCAATTTGTAAAATTAAAAGCTAGAATTGAAGTTGACGAAACTTTTATCAAAGAAATTCATAAAGGAAACTTTAAAGATCCAAATGATCCAAGAAAACAATGAATTGAAGAAAATGCTAAAGATTTAAATTGTTGTATTCAAATGGCAATTGATGAAAACCGAAATATCTATGCTCAAACAACAAATACTAAAAGATTAAATAAAAAATGAGTACAAGAAAACTTAACATCGAAACTTATCGAAGAAAATTCAATTATAGTTTGTGATATGCAAGTATTATATGATACAGTAGCTAAACAAACTAAATCCACTATCCAGCAGTTTAAATCAAAAGAAAATAAAGAATTAAATTATAAAAAATTAAGTAATGTCAGTAAAATACAATCAAGTTTAAAAGAATTTATTACTCATTACCATGGCATTGGATTTACCAATATTCAAAATTACCTCAATTTATGGAAATGAAAATATCAACACTACGGATTAACCCCTTATCAAAAATCCAATGTGTTATATTTCAGTTTGTAAAAAAAATAAATCCCAAAATTTAATAAAATCAAATTTTAAGTCAAGTTGATGACTTTTTTTATTTTACCACTACTTTTCTACAAAATTAAAGGAATTTTCTATATTATTTTTTGATAGGTTATCATTAATTACTATACTTGTTAATTGATTATTAGTAGTATTAATTTTATTAAATTTAAATGTTAACCCACCATGTCTTTCTTTTTTTCTTCCTTTTTTATTTTTAAATGTAGAATTTGATTGGTTTAAAATATCTTTAATGTCTTGCTGTGTTGTTATTTTTTGAAATATTTCTGATTTATTTTTGTCTGCCATTTTAATACCTCCTTTTAACAAAAAATCCATTTACTTTCCTATAAAAGTAATTGGTTAAAATTTATGTATACTATATAACAATTGTATATTATCAAATTTTATGTATTTTACAATTAATTAAGTTTTTATTAAAAATAAATATAAAGTATATAAAATTTATATAAATAAGTTAAAGTTAATAGTAAATAATTTATTTTTTTGTTTTTTAAAATCATTGAAAAATTAGAATTTCAAATAAATGATCTAGCAAAAGATATAAATAAGAACGTAAATGGGACTAAAAATAAAATTAAAATTCCTTATCATTACATTTTAGGAATAACAAAAGAAAATAACCTTGAAAATAATAACAAACCAAATATTACTATTAATAAAATTAATTGTCATAAATCCTTTTTATCTATATTCTTTTTTATTTTTTTAATAAACTGTTTAATTAATTTGTAATAAATTGATTGTTTGATATTAAACTAAGATTTCTTGTATAATTATAATAGTATTATTAGTAGGTGGTTTTTATGTTTCGACATTTTCTATTATTCACTATAATTTTGCCAACAATAACTACTATTAGTAGTAGTATTTATGCTTGTACTTGGAATTTACAACCAACAGTTTTATTAATAACAAGTTATCAACAAGCACAAAATCAAAACATTTATGACCGACTTGTTTATCAAAAGTTACAAACTTTTTATGGTAAAGATCATGTAGTAACATTGTTTAGTTCTCAAGATGATAATTATTATGCATTAATGTTGAGAAACTTTTTATTTACATATAATATCAAAAAAGTTTATATTTTAAATCCTAGTTTTCAAAAGTATATTCCACATCATAGTGAAACTAGTAGTTATTCTACTAAAAACTTAATTAGAGTATTACAACAATTTCAGAATGTTAAATTTTATTTTTTTAATAATATTATTGCTGATACGGTTAAAGTCACTAATAATATTTATGATATTAGATATAATACTGATAACGTAACTAGTAGCCATTTAAATTATGGCAGTAAAATTGCTGAACATTTTCAACAAAATGTTCAGGATGGAATAATAAATAAAAAATATAACTTTGATGTTGATGACAACGGTAAATTGATAGTTAGAATTGGTATTATTAATAATATTGGCATTGATTATGATCAAACTATTTTGAATCAATTTGCTGAGATAATTAATGGTATTGATAATCCAAAAATTACATATAAAATTATTTATGCTAATCCTCATGATAGTTTTGTAACAAGTAATATTTATAGTGCTGATAGTGTTGCCGGTGTTGGTCAGATTGCCCAATCATTATATGAAACACATGGTGTTAATTTTATTATTAATACTAATTATTGATATAACAGTATTATTGCTTATACTGCTAGGTTAATATCTTCACGTCCAACTTATAGTAAAACTATTAGTTTTGTTGGATCTAATGTTATTAATAATAGTGATTATGTTTATGATGATATTAATTATTTAGCTTTTGGTTTTATGCCTGGTTTGGAAATTTTTGATGAGACATTTAACGAAGAGATTAATCCTAATTTTAAAATTATACCTAGTGCTTCAGAAAGTAAAATCCAAACTTATGGTGTTAATAACATTGATTTTACTAATCAGTATGGAGATATATAATTATGGAAAAAACAATATTGAAGTTACAAAAAATTAGTAAATATTATGATACTCGTGTTATATTTGAAAATGTTAATTTAGAAATAACACAAGAAATTCATGCCATTGTTGGTAATAATAGCGTTGGTAAATCAACGTTAATTAGAATGCTTGCTGGTTTTGAACAACCTTCTAAAGGAAAAATTGTTATTAATAGTTTAAGAAAAGGATGTTATTTTCCTCGTGATCCTAGTGAAATGCTTTATTTTAGAATGGCTTATGCTGGTCAAGATGATTTTTTCTTAGACAATCTTACTGTTAAACAAAATATTATACTTGGTAATGAACCAACTATTGCCAAAATTTTTCCTAATTGAAAAGAAGCTGAATTTAAAATTAATAATTTAATGGAAAAATATAAAATTAAGCTTAATTTAAATAAGAGAGTATCAACACTTGCGATTGAAGAATTAAAAAAATTATCTTTACTTCGTGCGTTATTCAAAGAACCTAAAATATTGCTGTTAGATGAACCAACTGTTGGTTTATCTGATAGTCAAAAAGTAGAGTTTTGAATGATTTTTAAAACATTTCGTAATGAAGAAATAACGGTCCTTTTCACAACTAGAGATGAAGAATTTGCTAAAATGGTTGCTAACCGAGTATCTTGAATTGAAAACTTAAATATTGGTAAAACAAAAGTAATGAAATTAGAAGAAAATACTAAATTGTTTACAACTAATTATTGAGGTAAGATTTTTAATTATAAAAAGCCAAAATTGATAAATTCAGTACCAATGCTTTATATTGATAATCTTTCTTTGAATAAACCTAATATTTCAAATTTTCATAAAATTGAATTTGCAATTTGCCCTGGTGAAATATATGGTATTTATGATTATGAAAACCTTTATAGCGAGGTTTTACTTGAAAGTATAGTACGTATGATTAAAACGCAAACAGGACGCATTTTTTTTCAAGAACAAGAAGTAACTTATTTTAAACCGCAAGAAATTAGTAATTTAGGAATTGATTGAATATCTGGACATTATAGTAATACTGCTATAATTCCTGATGCTACTTTATTTGAAAATTTTACCTTTTGAAATTATAATAAAGAAAAATATGTAACTAAATCCGGAGTTGTCAAAACAGCCGTTGTTAATAAAAAGGCACGAGAAATTATTAAAAAATATCAAATATTTAACTATAATAATATTTTTATTAAAATTAATAAATTATCAAAAGGAGAAATCCAGAAATTTGTATTAGCAAGAAGTATTGAAGAGCAACCACAATTATTAATTTTATCTAATCCATTTTCTGATTTAGATGAAAATTCTTCATTATTAATTATTAAAAAGATAATAGAGTTACGCGAAAGTGGTTCAAGCATTTTAATTATTGATACTGATCCGTACTTATTACAATTATTGTGTCAACGAGTAGCAGTTATTTATCACAAACAATTTGTTTGTAAATTGGAAAATAAAAATGTTAAAGTTGAAATAATGAACAATCCAGCACTATGGCATGATTATCCTATTACAAATGAAATAATTGTTAAAACTGATAAAATGTATCAATTACCACAAACAAAGTGAAGTTTGAAAAAGAAAAAAATAATTAGAACAATTAATTATTTGAAAAGACCATTTGTCAAAATTACTAGTTGAATTAATAAAAAAATGGAAAATATTAGGTCAAGGTTGGGTTAAAAGATGTTGGAAAATATTAAAAAATGAAATTTTTGATTAGTGGGTGCACTATTATTACTAATAACTCTATTTTTTGTTAGTTTATTAATGCTATGTTTACAAGTTAATCCATTATCATTTTGGAAAACTATTTTTATTAATCCTTTAACTAATTTAGTAAGTTTTAGTAATTTAATTGAAACATATAGTGTATTAATATTAACAGGATTAGCGGTAGCTATTACTTTTAAGTATCGTATTTATAACTTTGGAGTTAGTGGTCAAATGTTATTTAGTGCTATGGTAACATATGTATTGGCAGTAGATATTTATAAAAGTGGTGGTCATAGTAAATGAATTACTCCTTTTCTTTTATTAATTGCAGTTTTAATTGGTGGTTTAGCTGGTTTAATTATTGCAATTTTAAAAACTTATTTTAAAATTCATGAAATTATTAGCACTATTTTATTTAATTTTATTGCTTGAGAAGGATATAAAGGTTTAATAGCCAGTAATGTTTATCATAACTTAAACATTCCAACACAAATTACTAATCTTAGATTTTCATTAATTAGTGGACCTTTTAGCATTAGTAATTTATTTTCTGCTGGTATTATTATTGCTATTATTGTCTTATTAATAGCAATTATTATTTTTAATAATCGCACTCTTGGTTTTAAATTAAACGCAATTGCTAAAAACCCCGTTGCTGCAAAATATGCCAGATTAAATCCCCAATATCAGGGTTTAATAATTTTACCAATTTCAGGAGCGATAGCAGGAATTGCTGGTTATCTTTATTTTTTAGGAGTTAATAATAATTTACCTTCGCTTTCTGCTCCAATTCAAGAAGGATTTTATGGGATAGTAGTAGCTGCTTTAGCGGGATATACACCAGGAGTTATTTTATTTTCATCATTTTTTATGAGTTTATTTATTAGTCCTATTGAAAATAATGCTTTTATGTATTTGAAAAATCCAGAAATTGCAATAATAGTATTATCAATAACCATTTACATTATTGGTATTTATCCTTTTATTTGGCATTACTTAACTCATTCTATTGCTATTAAAGAATATTTAATAAGACTAAAAAAGAAGTTAATATGAAAAAAAGAATTAATTAAGGATGAACAACAAAACGTTAAAATTGTTAATGTTGAATCAAAATCTTCAAAAATTTTTAAAAAAAATAAAATATTTAAAAGGAAAAGGAGAAAAAAATAATTATGTTACTTTCATTTTCAACAATTTTAGTTAATACATTATTATTTGCTTGTCCATTATTATTGTTATGTACAGGTGGAATTTTAAATACTAGAGCAGGAATTGTTAATTTTGGTTTTGATGGTATTATGTGTACTGGTGCTGCTACATATTGTATAATTGTTTCAGAATTAAAAAATAATTTTGGTAGTGGAGTTGCAATTTTGGCATTTTTTATCACTATTATCATTGGAATTGTATTTGGTTTAATTCATAGTTTAGCAACCTTATTGTTTAGAGCTAATCAATTTTTAGTATCAATGGTTATTAATTACTTTGGTTATGGATTAGCAGTAATTTTACCATTAACATTTACTGGAGAAATAAATTATTCATTAGCAAGTATTTATATTTATCAATTTTCTTGAATTGCAATTTTGGTAACCTTTTTAGCAATTTATATTTTTGCAGCTATTTTATTTTTGACTAAGCTTGGATTATACATTAGAGGAATTGGTGAGAATCCAACCGCAGTAGCTTTAAATTATATTCATGTTCGTCGTTCTCGATTTTATATTTCGCTATTTTCTAGTTCTTTAGCTTGTTTTTCAGGTGCTTTATTTGTTTATGTACTTCCAAGTACTTTTATTTATAGTAATAATTTTGCTGGTATTGGATTTTTGGCAATTGCTTTATGAATGATGGCACACAGTAGATTTTTTTTAACTTCTATTATTTGTTTTATTTTTTCTTTTTTATATCAGTATATAAATACTTCACAAACATTTATAGTTATTAGTAATAATATTCCAAGTTGATTATGAGGTATGTTTCCATATTTAATAGCATTAGTATCATTAATGATTTTTCGCCCTAATACAGAATTAGTAAAAAGTTGAGCGCAACCTTATGTTAAAGCAGGTAGAAAATGACAATAAAATTATATGCTAACAATGTTTTAAAACCTTTATCAAGTTTAATAAATATAATATTTTAAATGTTTTTAATAAATTCAGTTTTTATTTTATTGTGTATAATAAATTTATTAAACAATGAAAAAAGGGGAAATTTAAATTATGGTAAAAAACTTAAATGACAATTTTGAGAAATTGACTGAACAGAACAATGAGAGTTTAGAAAAAAAATATTAAAAAAATAAAAACATTTAAAAATAATGAGAAGAAAATAATTAATAAAATTTCTAATATTAACTATCAAAAAATTAATGATGATGAAGAAATAAGTTTTAAATCTAAAAAAAATAAATGTATAGTAATGTAAATTAGATTAAAAAATTTATTTTTTAAGAAAATATCTTTTAATTATGTAGAAAAGTATGGATGACCAAAAATTATTCATCAATTTACACTTAAAATATTATTTTTAATTAAAAATTTGTTAAAAGTAACATTATTTAGTTTAAAAATTCTCTAAAAATAACACTTTATCATGTATCATTACTTTTCTACAAAATTAAAGAAAATATCTGGGAGATTGTCAAAAATCCGGAATAAATTATTTTATACAGTCTTATTATTATGTTAGACAAGAAATAATTTGGATTTTTATGAAATTGTACATTCATCTTACTATTTTTTAAAATATATTTCAACTAAAATACTTATATTAAATTTTAGTAAATGCTAAACTTATTAAATAAACTTAGAGAGGATTTAAAAATGAAAATTAAAACACTGAAAAAATTACAGTTAATAACTGTATTATTATTTATTTTTACTATTTTAATTATGATTATAGGTTTAACTCTTATAGGTTCTTGTGATTATCATTCTCATATTTACAATTTATTAACAAAAAAATATATAAACCTAGAAAAAAATGGATTTGGAATATTAAGTACAACCAGTATAATCCATATTTTAGGTTATTCTCCCAAATCTGTATGTTCAATAACTAATTGTAATGGAAATTATTACAATTGAATTCAATTACAAATTGGAGTTATTTTTTGTGTAATTTTGGTACCAATTTTAGCAATAATAACTTTATCATTAACTTTTTTCATTATTGGTTTAAAAGTAAAAATGAAAAATAATAATTTTTGAGATGCAATACAAAATTGTGAAATAATTAATAATTACTATGTTCATTAAAACTATGTTTCTAAATTTATCTTATTACATTTAAAAATAACCATTTTAATGTAAATCAAAATATTATATGTTCTATTACCAAGCATTTCTTTTAAAACATGTCAAATATTTGTTTCTGTAAAACAACCAATATTTCATTTTGCACCTTGATTTTCAATACCTTGTTTATTATTTTTAAAATATTTTTTCTTTAATTTTTTATGATTATCTAATTCTTTATATAAATAATCAATTAATTGTTCATATTGACCATTATTAATTAAATTTTTACAGTAATTATATTCTTTTAAATATTTTCCTTTATTTCCAGGCATTATACCAAGATATAATGTTCTAATTAAATGGAATTTATCTAAAACAAACTGTGCACCTAAATAATCAGCAACTTCTTTAATTCATCCTGCACTATCACCACAAATAATAATTTTTGCTTGTTCAATATTTTCATAAAATTTTTGACAATGTTCTTTAACAAATTCAGCAGTTTTTTTAATGCCAATTACTGTTTTTGTTGGTCTTATAATTGCCTTTACTCTTTTATTTTGTACTTTGTGATTAATATTATCTGTATATGTTACTATTAATCTCATAGAATGTTTCTTTAATTTTGTAGAAAAGTAATGATACATGATAAAGTGTTATTTTTAGAGAATTTTTACACTAAATAATGTTACTTTTAACAAATTTTTAATTAAAAATAATATTTTAAGTGTAAATTGATGAATAATTTTTGGTCATCCATACTTTTCTACATAATTAAAACATTTTTCTCATTTCTTTGTTATATGTTCTAAAACTAATTTATCAATTTTTGCACTTTGTTCTCTAAAATTTCATTTATAATTAAAATTCACATTTACTTCTCCTAACTATTTTAAAAAAATCTAAATTTATTGTAAATATATTTAAAAAATTAATTTACTTAATTATTATATAAATATATAAGTGTAATTTTAAATAAAACCTGAATTGTAAAATTAAAAAGGACACTTATATAAAAATTAAATTGTGTTAATTCTATAATTAAGAAAAGAAAGGAATTAGCACAATGTATAAGTATCTGACTATTGAATCAATAATAGCAATAAAAGAATATAAAAGTTATGGATTTTCGATTCGTAAAATAGCAAAAGCCATTGATTATAGTAAATCAACTGTACATAGAGTTTGTAGATTATTAAATCAAAACTTATTACCATTAGAAATATTGAATAAAATTCAAAAAAATAAACAAAATGCAGATAGAAAATTAATAATTTTAACTTTAATAGAAATTAATACTATTAATCATTTGTTAATTACTAAAAATTATGCTCTTGATATAATTGCTAATTTTTTAAAGGAAAATAAAATAAAAAGTATTTCAACAAAAACTTTATATAACATGTTTAAAACAAATCGAATGGGTTTTGATGAAAATAACTTATTGAGAAAAGGAAAAAATAAACCTCACAAACAAAAAGAAACTAGGGGCAGAATTAATAATTGTAAGTCTATTCATGAAAGAAATTTAATCATTCCTAATATTAAAAATATAGAAGAATTTGGTCATTTAGAGGGTGATACTATCATTGGTAAAGATCATAAAAGTTCTATTATTACTTTAGCTGATATATGATCAAAAACCACAATTCCTTTAGCAACTAAAAATAATAAATCAGAAAATATTACAAAAAGTATAATAAAATTTATTTCAAAGTTACAAAAAGGAACAGTTAAAACTATTACTTTTGATCGTGGTAAAGAATTTAGTAAATGAAAATTAATCGAAAAAAATTGTAATGTTAAGATTTATTTTGCAGATCCTGGTAAACCTTGTCAAAGAGGTTTAAATGAAAATAATAATGGTATTTTAAGAAGATATTTACCAAAATCTACAGATCTATCTTCATATAAACAAAAAGATTTAAATACTATAGCATTTCAAATTAATTCTACACCCAGAAAATCACTATCTTATAAAAGACCAATAGATTTAATACAATTATTTTAAAAAACTGTCCCATTTATATTTACAATTCAGGTTACTTTTACATCTTTAAATTGTCAAATATCATCAGGTGTAGGATGTATTGGACTTGATTTTAATTCGAAATAATATTTTAATTATGTAGAAAAGTATGGATGACCAAAAATTATTCATCAATTTATACTTAAAATATTATTTTTAATTAAAAATTTGTTAAAAGTAACATTATTTAGTTTAAAAATTCTCTAAAAATAACACTTTATCATGTATCATTACTTTTCTACAAAATTAAAGAAATTTTGATTGCTTGTAATGATAATTTAACAGGCATGTCAGAAGCAATACAAGCAGTTTATCCTAAAACAGAACATCAATTATGCATTGTTCATCAAATTCGAAATAGTTTAAAATATGTTTCATACAAACATCGAAAAACTCTAGTTACAGATTTAAAACCAATTTATAGTGCATGTAGTGAAGAACAAGCAATGCAAGCTTTAGAATCATTTGAAAGTAAATGAAATAAACAATATCCCCAAATTGCTAAATCTTGATATAAAAATTGAGAAAATTTGATGATTTTTATTAGTTATCCTGCAGAAATCAAAAGAGTAATTTATACAACAAATGCTATTGAATCTGTTAATAGTCAATTACGAAAAGTTATTAGAAACAAAAAAGCTTTTCCTAATGATATGTCAGTTTTTAAAATATTTTATTTAGCAATTGAAAATATAACAAAAAAATGAACATTGCCTATTCAAAATTGAAATACAGCAATTGCTCATTTTATGATAAAATTTGAAGACAGAATTAATCTGAACTAGTACTTTGTAAAACAAAGATACACAGATTTCTAAAAAGCCTCTTTAGATTTGCTTTTTTGCTCTTGATTTTGGTATTTATTAATTAATAATTTTAATATTTTTCTTTTTTCTGGACTTAATGCTTCCATTTTTCTTGGACTTAATGCGGGTATTTGTTCTTTTGTGAGTGCTTCTATTTGTTCTGCTGTTAGTAATGGTATTTGTTGGGGTGTTAAAGTTGTTATTTGTTCGATTGTGAGTGCTTGGATTTGTTCTATTGTAAATATTTGTATTTGTTCTTTGGTAAAATCTGGTATTTGTTCATAATCAATTCATTTTATTTGTTGTGGTGTTAGTGCTTGTATTTGTGAAACTTTGAATTTTTTAGTTCATTGTGATGTAAACATTTTAACTTTATTGTAGTTAAGTGAACTTATTTGTTTAGTTGTCAATGCTTGTACTTGTGAGATTTTTAAATAATAAATTTGTGAATTTGTAAATCATTGAATTTGTTTAGTTGTGAATGCTTGTATTTGTCTTGATGTTAAGATAATAGTTTGTGAAGTTTTAAATCATACTATTTGATTTTCTGTAAGTGCTTGTATTTGTTCTGTTATAAACATTTGTATTTGTATCGGTGTAAAAGTAGAAATTTGTTTTTCTGTTAGTACTTGTATTTGTTTATAATCAAATCATTTAATTTGATTTAGAGTTAATGTCTTCATTTGATTTTCTGTTAGTGCTTGGATTTGTTTTTCTGTTAATGCGGGTATTTGTTCTGTAGTAAGTGCTTGTATTTGATCATCATGAAATGATGAAATTTGAATTGATGGTATTGCTGCTATTTGTTCTGTTGTGAAGTGTGGTATTTGTTCTGCTGTAAATGGTTGTTTTCATGTAAAACTTTTTATTTGCTTTGTTGTAAAACTTGGTATTTGTATTTTTGTGAAATGTGGTATTTGTTCGTTTGTGAGTGCTGCTATTTGTTTTTTTCTAAGTAAAGTTATTTGTAAATTTGTAAATCATGATATTTGTTTTTTGGTAAATCAAGTGATTTGTAAAGTGGTAAACGATTCTATTTGTAATTTTGTCAATGATTGAATTTGTAATTTTGTCAATGATTGAATTTGTTCAATGGTGAATCAAGTAATTTGTCAGTTTGTGAATGCTTGTATTTGTCTTGGTGTTAAAATTACTATTTCTACAGTTTTCAATCTTTGTACTTCTTTTTTTGTGAGTATTTCAATTTCATGTGTATTCAATTTATTTATATTTTGTAGATTTATATTTCTTTTTTCTTCATTTGATTTAATAAATAGTATTTCTCTTTTCATTCTATTTATGAAATATGGTTTATATATATTTATTGATTTATTAAATAAAGCCTTTGATAATTCTTGTGATTTTAGAAAATTTCTTTAATTTTGTAGAAAAGTAATGATACATGATAAAGTGTTACTTTTAGAGAATTTTTACACTAAATAATGTTACTTTTAACAAATTTTTAATTAAAAATAATATTTTAAGTGTAAATTGATGAATAATTTTTGGTCATCCATACTTTTCTACATAATTAAAAGAAAATTTTGATATATTTGTTCAAGTTTATTTTTATATTCTTTGATAGGATTTGTTCAATTGTTAATTTCTATAATGGTGTTTAATGAACTATTATTAATAGATTTTGTTAGTTCGTTTGAAAAATTAAGTAAAATTTTCATTTTTTTATTTTTCCTTTCAATGATATCAATTAAAACATAAAAACTCATTTACTTTAAATTAAGCAATGAGTTAAAAAACTTTTATAATTTTTTTAATAATTCTTATTATATGTGTTAATTATATTTGAGTTTAAAGAAAATACAACGAAAATGATATTTTAAGCATTTTAAATTATTTAATTAATAATTAATTAAAAATAACATTAAATTTTGAAGGATAGTAGTTATGTGATAAAATTTCAAACATATACTAAAAAACATTATAATTAAATATAAAATTATAATTAAATTATATTTAATTATTTAAAGCACTATATTTATAGTCTACTTTAAATAAAGTATTTTATTAAAAGATTGATTTAGGAGTAAGCAATGAATAAAGATTGAAGTATAGGTTTAACTAATTTAACTTTAACCCCAATAATGGAACAACAATTAAGTCAGTATTATAAAATTTTAATTGCTGAAAATAAAAAATATAACTTAACAACAATCATTGAAGAAGTAGAAGTTTATTATAAACATTTCTATGATGCTCTTTTAATTAGTAATAATATCATTTTGGAGGATCAAAATATTTGTGATGTTGGTAGTGGTGCTGGTATACCAGGAATAATTTTAAAAATTTGTTTTCCCAAATTACAATTAACCATTATTGAATCAAATACAAAGAAATGTCAATTTCTAAAAACAGTAATTACTGAACTAAACTTAGAAAACGTTTATATAATTAATCAAAGAGCAGAAGCATTTGCTCATCAATATCGTGAAACATTTGATATTGTAACAGCAAGAGCATTAGCATCGCTAAATATTTTAAGTGAATTATGTTTAGGATTAGTTAAAGTTGAAGGATTATTTATTGCTTATAAAGGTCTTAAAGTTGAAGAAGAACTTGCGTTGGCACAAAATAGTATTAACACAATGGGTGCAAAGTTAATTAATCAATTTACTGTTCAATTACCAAACAACTATGGTCAAAGAACAATCCTTCATTTTCAAAAATATAAATTATGTGCTTTAAAATATCCAAGACCTTATCAACAAATTAAAAGTAAACCTTTGTAAATAATATTAATTAAAATTAGTGTTAAACTTAATTAGTAGGATAAAATATTAGTCTATTAATTTAGAAAGGTAATTATTATGGGCAAAATTATTGCAATTGCTAATCAAAAAGGTGGAGTTGGAAAAACAACTACTGCTACTAATCTTGCTGCAGGTTTAGGTATAAAAAATAAAAAAGTGTTACTTATTGATTTGGATCCACAAGGTAGTGCTACTATTTCAATGGGTTTTGCTGCTGATAAAGTTGAACAAGATATATATGATGTTTTAGTACATGATGTTCCATTGGAAAAAGTCATTAAAACTGAAGTTTGTCAAGGAGTAGATTTATTACCATCGACCATTTCTTTGGCGGGAGCCGAAATATTTTTATTAGAGCAATCTCGTAATAAAAGGAATATTTTATTAGAAAAATTAGAACCTGTAAAGGAAGTATATGATTTTATTATTATTGACTGTCCACCTAGTTTAGGATTAGTTAATCGTAATGCTTTAGCTTCAGCTAATTCAGTTATTATTCCGTTGCAAGCTGAGTTTTATGCATTAGGTGGTTTGGTACAATTATTATCTACTATTCGTTTAGTACAACAATTATTTAATCCCAATTTAGAAATTGAAGGCATTTTATTAACTATGGTTAATATTAGAACAACTTCTTCTGTTGAAGTTATCAAAGAAATTCAAAAAAATTTTAGAGAAAAAGTTTATAAAAATTATATTCCAAGAAATGTAACTCTAAGTGAAGCACCAAGTCATGGTAAAAATATTTTTAGTTATCGGCCACGTTGCAGTGGTGCTATTGCTTATCAAAGTTTAGTGAATGAGGTGTTAAATAATGTCTAATGATAAAAAAAATCGTATTTCTGCTAAAGGCTTAGCATCAATTTTTGGTGAAGGTTTAAATGATTTGATAACTAACATTGAAAGTTCACCAGAAATTGCTAAAACTTTTTCACAAACTATTTCTCTTGCTAAAATTATTCCTAATCCATATCAACCGCGTGTAGTATTTAATGAACAAGAAATTAAAGAACTAAGTGATTCAATTAAAATTCATGGTTTAATTCAACCAATTATTGTTAAAAAAACGATAAAAGATGGTGTTTTTCAATTAGTTGCTGGTGAACGTAGAACTAAAGCTGCAAAATTAGCAGGTCTAACAGAGATCTCTGCAGTAACTATTGAAGTAACGGATCAACAATTAATGGAATTTGCTTTGATTGAAAATATTCAACGTGTTGATTTGAATGCTTTTGAAGAAGCACAGGCATATCAAACTTTAATTAGTAAAATGAAATGAACTCAAGAACAACTCTCACAAAAAGTTAATAAATCACGTAGTCACATTGCTAATACTTTACGAATTTTGCAATTGCCAGTAGAGATTTTACAAATGCTTCAACGCAATGAATTAACAATGGGTCATGTTAAACCATTATTAAGTTTAGGTACTAATCTTAATTTAATGGTAACTATTGCTAAAAGGGCATATAGTGAACAATGGAGTGTTCGTAAGGTTGAAGATGTTATTAAGATGCAACAATTAAGTTTAAATCAAAAACAAAATGTTAATAAAAAGTCAGATCTTCATTTAGTAGCATTAGAAAATACTTTATCAAGAACTTTAGATACTAAAGTAAAAATCAATAAAAAACAACTAATCATCAATTATAGTAATCACAAAGAATTAAATCGAATTTTAGAATTTTTAAAATTAATATAAATTTAAAATGAGTATAAATGTTTTAAAACATTTATACTCATTTTTTATCTTGTAAATTTATTTTATGATATTTCTCTAAAAGGAAATATTAATCCTGAATTAGTATAGATAATTAAGTTTGTAATAAAAACAAATAAGATAGACAAACCAATTGCAATTTTACTTATACCTAGTATGATTAATAACTTTTTTGATATATCATGAGGATAAGTTAAAAGTTTCTTTTCCATATTTTCCTCCTAAAAGTTATATTTATTTTTAAGCCTTACTTATTTATAATTATATACTATTGTAAAAGTTTTTATCATTATATTTGATGTTATAATATTATTTAAAATAATTTATTTTAACATTGAAAGGAAAATTAAATATGCCAGAAAAAGATAAGAATACGTTATTTAAACGTATTATTTTAGAAAACCTGAATTGTAAAATTAAAAAGGACACTTATATAAAAATTAAATTGTGTTAATTCTATAATTAAAAAAAGAAAGGAATTAGCACAATGTATAAGTATCTGACTATTGAATCAATAATAGCAATAAAAGAATATAAAAGTTATGGATTTTCGATTCGTAAAATAGCAAAAGCCATTGATTATAGTAAATCAACTGTACATAGAGTTTGTAGATTATTAAATCAAAACTTATTACCATTAGAAATATTGAATAAAATTCAAAAAAATAAACAAAATGCAGGTAGAAAATTAATAATTTTAACTTTAATAGAAATTAATACTATTAATCATTTGTTAATTACTAAAAATTATGCTCTTGATATAATTGCTAATTTTTTAAAGGAAAATAAAATAAAAAGTATTTCAACAAAAACTTTATATAACATGTTTAAAACAAATCGAATGGGTTTTGATGAAAATAACTTATTGAGAAAAGGAAAAAATAAACCTCACAAACAAAAAGAAACTAGGGGCAGAATTAATAATTGTAAGTCTATTCATGAAAGAAATTTAATCATTCCTAATATTAAAAATATAGAAGAATTTGGTCATTTAGAGGGTGATACTATCATTGGTAAAGATCATAAAAGTTCTATTATTACTTTAGCTGATATATGATCAAAAACCACAATTCCTTTAGCAACTAAAAATAATAAATCAGAAAATATTACAAAAAGTATAATAAAATTTATTTCAAAGTTACAAAAAGGAACAGTTAAAACTATTACTTTTGATCGTGGTAAAGAATTTAGTAAATGAAAATTAATCGAAAAAAATTGTAATGTTAAGATTTATTTTGCAGATCCTGGTAAACCTTGTCAAAGAGGTTTAAATGAAAATAATAATGGTATTTTAAGAAGATATTTACCAAAATCTACAGATCTATCTTCATATAAACAAAAAGATTTAAATACTATAGCATTTCAAATTAATTCTACACCCAGAAAATCACTATCTTATAAAAGACCAATAGATTTAATACAATTATTTTAAAAAACTGTCCCATTTATATTTACAATTCAGGAAATATAAAGATGAAGTTGATTGAGTAAAAATGATTAATTGTTTGTTTAAAAAAAGAAAAATTTTTGAAGAAGATGTAGCAATTTTAACCGAGTTATTTAATGAAAAAAATAATGATTGATTAAAAAAGTTTAATATTTCTGAGGAAGATGCAGTAATTTTAACTAAATTATTTAATCAAAAAATTAATAATTGATTAGAAAAAGAACAAATTTCTGAAGACAATGTATTGGATTTAACTGATTTGTTTAATGAAAAGATGAATATAAATGATGAAACTACTAAAGTTATTGAAATTTCTAAGTTACTTAAAAAGGCAGAAGATTTAAATAGTATACATGAAATATTAGATGAACTTCCTCCACGTTATTTTCTTGTTGATAACTGAGAAGATATTGATGAAGAAGATATTGAAAATGAAAGTAAAATAATGATTACAGAAAATAGTTTTAATTTTGTAGAAAAGTAGTGGTAAAATAAAAAAAGTCATCAACTTGACTTAAAATTTAATTTTATTAAATTTTGGGATTTATTTTTTTTACAAACTGAAATATAACACATTGGATTTTTGATAAGGGGTTAATCTGTAGTGTTGATATTTTCATTTCCATAAATTGAGGTAATTTTGAATATTGGTAAATCCAATGCCATGGTAATGAGTAATAAATTCTTTTAAACTTGATTGTATTTTACTGACATTACTTAATTTTTTATAATTTAATTCTTTATTTTCTTTTGATTTAAACTGCTGGATAGTGGATTTAGTTTGTTTAGCTACTGTATCATATAATACTTGCATATCACAAACTATAATTGAATTTTCTTCGATAAGTTTCGATGTTAAGTTTTCTTGTACTCATTTTTTATTTAATCTTTTAGTATTTGTTGTTTGAGCATAGATATTTCGGTTTTCATCAATTGCCATTTGAATACAACAATTTAAATCTTTAGCATTTTCTTCAATTCATTGTTTTCTTGGATCATTTGGATCTTTAAAGTTTCCTTTATGAATTTCTTTGATAAAAGTTTCGTCAACTTCAATTCTAGCTTTTAATTTTACAAATTGATTTTGTGTTTTTACTAATTGTGTTGATTTCATAAATTTTTGACGATTAAATCAGGCAGTTTTATTTGTAGTATTAATAAATTGAGAAATAATGTAAGCAGATTGACCTAAAGTAGCTATTTGTATCAATAAATCTCATTGATCATGAGATAAATGACTTCAATAAAAATAATGATTTTTAAAAGCATGAAAAGTAATATTACAACTTTTACATTTATATCTTTGCTTATAATCTTTACTACCATATTTAGTACACAAAAAAGAACTACAATCTGGACATTGAATCCCTTTCTCTTTGAATTTTTGTTCGACTGCTTCAAATTTTTCTTTTTTCTCAATTTGTTTAATTCTAGTTTTATTTTCTCTAAAAATCTCAATAAAATCTTTATCAGACAAATTATTTAAAATTTCTTTTACTGTATTTTTATTCATTTAAAATCACCTCTTTAATATTAAAAATACCATATAAAAATATATTTTTGCTAATTTTACTAATACCACTACTTTTCTACAAAATTAAAAGAAGAAACTGTATCTATTTCTAATAGTCAAAAAGCATTTTCTAAACAAGATATTATCGATAGTGGTATATGCTTAGATACTAGTTTATCTACTTCTGAATTAGTGAGATCATTTACTGCTATTTAATTGTAATAGTATTAATATAAATAAATTAAAAAAACTAATTATACTAAAATTAGTAATTAAATTAAAGGGCGGTTGTCAAAGTTACGAAATAATTAATTATCATATTAGTAACTTATTTCCAAATCAATTATTTTAAAAATCATTAAAATTAGACAAAATTACTCTCTTTTCTTAAAACATTAAATTTATATTTTTATATTCGACGTATTTTAAAAAAATAAAATATACATTTTATAAGTTAAATTAAAATTATCAACAAGGAAAAAGACAAGAAATAATCTTGTCTTTTTTTGTAATTGTAAAATTTTAAAATTTTTATTATTAACACCCTTTAAATATCTACTACACGCAGTGACCAAGTAGGAGAAAGTTAATAATTAATAACCATCTTTAACACTATTATCAACACGTGTTAGGGAATTAAAACAGTGAACCACAACACAGTTGTTAAAAATAGTGGCCAAAACATGTGGACTTGCATGGATAAATAATAAGTGGAGTGATACCTAATAAATTATACTAACCAGTAATGGTAATTCTTGGGGTGGGAGCGAATTGGAAACTAGTATATATAGACCTACTAGGGAACCTACTATATTAATTCTATTCTTTATTTAACCAACCTTACCACCACCAAGTGAGTAAGTGTTGGTTTTATTTTTTATTTTTTTTGAAAAATTTTTTGGGCGAGAAAATAAATTTAAAACTTGTAAAAAAAATTAAGCGAGGCCGGTTCAATTAAAATATTAATTTACTAAACATAAATTAAATAAATATTGAATCGAATGCCTTAATGTTTTTTAAAATTTTATAATTTATTTTTGAGCCCATTTTTCTTAAAAAATATAATTAATAGTATTACCTGAATTGTAAAATTAAAAAGGACACTTATATAAAAATTAAATTGTGTTAATTCTATAATTAAGAAAAGAAAGGAATTAGCACAATGTATAAGTATCTGACTATTGAATCAATAATAGCAATAAAAGAATATAAAAGTTATGGATTTTCGATTCGTAAAATAGCAAAAGCCATTGATTATAGTAAATCAACTGTACATAGAGTTTGTAGATTATTAAATCAAAACTTATTACCATTAGAAATATTGAATAAAATTCAAAAAAATAAACAAAATGCAGGTAGAAAATTAATAATTTTAACTTTAATAGAAATTAATACTATTAATCATTTGTTAATTACTAAAAATTATGCTCTTGATATAATTGCTAATTTTTTAAAGGAAAATAAAATAAAAAGTATTTCAACAAAAACTTTATATAACATGTTTAAAACAAATCGAATGGGTTTTGATGAAAATAACTTATTGAGAAAAGGAAAAAATAAACCTCACAAACAAAAAGAAACTAGGGGCAGAATTAATAATTGTAAGTCTATTCATGAAAGAAATTTAATCATTCCTAATATTAAAAATATAGAAGAATTTGGTCATTTAGAGGGTGATACTATCATTGGTAAAGATCATAAAAGTTCTATTATTACTTTAGCTGATATATGATCAAAAACCACAATTCCTTTAGCAACTAAAAATAATAAATCAGAAAATATTACAAAAAGTATAATAAAATTTATTTCAAAGTTACAAAAAGGAACAGTTAAAACTATTACTTTTGATCGTGGTAAAGAATTTAGTAAATGAAAATTAATCGAAAAAAATTGTAATGTTAAGATTTATTTTGCAGATCCTGGTAAACCTTGTCAAAGAGGTTTAAATGAAAATAATAATGGTATTTTAAGAAGATATTTACCAAAATCTACAGATCTATCTTCATATAAACAAAAAGATTTAAATACTATAGCATTTCAAATTAATTCTACACCCAGAAAATCACTATCTTATAAAAGACCAATAGATTTAATACAATTATTTTAAAAAACTGTCCCATTTATATTTACAATTCAGGTTATAAAATAATGAATTTTATTATAAGAAAGGATAATAAATAATGATAATATTACCTACTTTATTTGTTGATAAAGATGAAATTGAAATATTAACACCATCACCGCAAGCACTTCGTACTCATAATGATATTAGAGCAATTATATTAATGAAATATCCAAATGTTAAATCAGAACATATAATTATTTCTGATCCAGAAGATAATGTTGCATTAATAGTTGGTGATAATGATGTTTATCAAGGTTGAGTAAAAGTTTGAATTAAAAAAATAGAAAATTAAAGGAAGAAAATTATGCCAAATATAGAAAACATACAATCAAATTATACTTTATTAAAATTAATAAGAACTGGAATAAGTCCCATTTCAGCAATGATTGGTACAAGTGCTTATTATGGCCAACTTATAGGAAATTCAATATTAGGTTCATTTAATAGTTTATTATTTGGTAAAAAATTAGGATTAGATATATGAAATTTAAATCAAAGACCAAGTAATAAAACAAAAGTAATTAATAGTAGTAAAAAAACCTGAATTGTAAATATAAATGGGACAGTTTTTTAAAATAATTGTATTAAATCTATTGGTCTTTTATAAGATAGTGATTTTCTGGGTGTAGAATTAATTTGAAATGCTATAGTATTTAAATCTTTTTGTTTATATGAAGATAGATCTGTAGATTTTGGTAAATATCTTCTTAAAATACCATTATTATTTTCATTTAAACCTCTTTGACAAGGTTTACCAGGATCTGCAAAATAAATCTTAACATTACAATTTTTTTCGATTAATTTTCATTTACTAAATTCTTTACCACGATCAAAAGTAATAGTTTTAACTGTTCCTTTTTGTAACTTTGAAATAAATTTTATTATACTTTTTGTAATATTTTCTGATTTATTATTTTTAGTTGCTAAAGGAATTGTGGTTTTTGATCATATATCAGCTAAAGTAATAATAGAACTTTTATGATCTTTACCAATGATAGTATCACCCTCTAAATGACCAAATTCTTCTATATTTTTAATATTAGGAATGATTAAATTTCTTTCATGAATAGACTTACAATTATTAATTCTGCCCCTAGTTTCTTTTTGTTTGTGAGGTTTATTTTTTCCTTTTTTCAATAAGTTATTTTCATCAAAACCCATTCGATTTGTTTTAAACATGTTATATAAAGTTTTTGTTGAAATACTTTTTATTTTATTTTCCTTTAAAAAATTAGCAATTATATCAAGAGCATAATTTTTAGTAATTAACAAATGATTAATAGTATTAATTTCTATTAAAGTTAAAATTATTAATTTTCTACCTGCATTTTGTTTATTTTTTTGAATTTTATTCAATATTTCTAATGGTAATAAGTTTTGATTTAATAATCTACAAACTCTATGTACAGTTGATTTACTATAATCAATGGCTTTTGCTATTTTACGAATCGAAAATCCATAACTTTTATATTCTTTTATTGCTATTATTGATTCAATAGTCAGATACTTATACATTGTGCTAATTCCTTTCTTTTCTTAATTATAGAATTAACACAATTTAATTTTTATATAAGTGTCCTTTTTAATTTTACAATTCAGGATTTTTTAATTTTTTAAATCTTTCTTTAATTTCACTTAATTTATCAAATAAATTATCTAAATAATTTTTACCCATTAATATTAAAAAATCTTTATTATTATTTGGATTTAATCTTTCCATATCTTCTCTTATACATTCATCAAATAAAACTGTATTTGTAATCATATATTTTTCAAAATAATCTAATTGTTTTTCACTTGGTTCTCATTTTTCATTTTGTATTTTGATATTATTAATATAATTATTTTGTTGTTTATTATTATTTTGAATTACATTAACATTATCATTATCTGGGTCAAGTTCATCTTCACTTAATAATAATAAATTCATTAAAAAATATCTATAAGCATAAGTTTCTGCACTACCTTTTGCTTTTGCTACATCTGTATTTTTAGCACAAGCTAATATATCAAAATATTTACTTTCTTTATCATTATCTAAATCAATAATTGTATATCTTTTAAAATAAGTTATTTCTACTTCATTTTTATCTAAATAATTAATTTTTCTATCAGTTGTTAATATATCTTCATGTGTAATAACAATATTAAATTCTTTACATAATAATTTAAATTTATTAAAAATATCACTTAATAATCAATATTTATAATTACCAAATTTATTAAAACCATTTTTAGGTGTACTACCAATTTCTAATTGTAATTTAAGTATTTTTTTATATAAATTATTCATTTTTATCACTCTTTCTATTTATTGCATTTTTAATTAAATCTCTTACAAAATCATTCATAGTTATATTTCTTTCATAACAATATGTTTTTAATTCATAATGGTCATTTTTAGTAAGACGAATTTTTAAATTTTTAATTAATAATTTATCTTGATGTTTTTTAAGTGCTGCTGCTACCATTTATATTCATCTCCTTTAACTTTTAATAATTCTTTTATAATCAATAATTACTTGTTCTAATTGATTTACATTTTTATAATTAAAATAATCACAATTAATTTTTAAATCACCATCATTATCAATTTCAATTTCTGAATCTTCATATTTACTATTAAATTCTTCTTGTAATTCTTCAAATTTTTCTATTAATTTCATTGCATTTTGTAATTCTAATTGATTCATTTTTTACACTCCTTTAAAATTTTCTAATTGTAATTCATTAATATAATATTCATATAAGTAATCTCAATTCTCACTTGTTAAATACATATCTTCTTCAATCATTTCATTAATACATTTATTACAATAATAACTATTATCTAATTCACTAATTCAAATATATTTTTCATTATGAATATTACATTTCATTTTTTTCACCTATTAATTTATAAAAACATTTATTACAAGTTCTATTTGCAAATGATGAATTTTTATTACATATATCACATGAACCAAATATTTTATATATTCTTTTATCTTCTTTTAAATTAAGCATTTATATTACTCCTTTAATTAAGAATATTTACTTACAGTAATTAATAAAATTATTAATCCAATTAAAGTTGAAATTAAAGTAATAATTATTTTTATTTTTAATCACTTTTTTTGATGTTCTTTTACTATTTTTATTTTTTGTTCTATTAATTCTTTCTTTTCTTTTTCTTCCATTTTTAATCCCTTTCTATAATTTTTAATATTTCTTGTATTTCAATATATTTTTTATTTTTAAGTAATTTTTCATTACATAATTTTTTAATTAATTCTATTTTTTCAAAACTAAGTAACATATTAATTTCCTTTAATACTTTAAATAAAATATTTTTTCATTATTAGTATTTATATCTTTCATTGGTGTAACAATATAATTTATTGGTTTATCATTATCTTTATATGGATTATTTATTTTAAAACTTTTCATATCTTGTTCTCATGTAATGTTATATTTAAAACATTCTTGATTTTTATCATTTGTAAAAATATAATAACCATTATATTGTTCATAAAATGTACAAGATATTAAATCATTTTCAGTAGTAGTAATATCTGGAATATTTTTAATATATTTTAAAATATCACTACCTTTAATACTTTCAATATCTTTTGTAATTGATTTTTTACCTAATTTATAATTAAAATCTTCAATTATTTTTAATGTTATTTTTTTATTATTTTTATTAATAGTAGTATCTTTAATAGGAAATCATGTTTCATATTCACCAATTTCTAATAACATACCTTTAGTTGTTTCTCTAACTTTATTTTTAATATCTAAATTAACATTAATCATTATGAATCCTTTCTACTTCTACGTATAAGCCTTATCACCTACAGTGATAAAAGGCTTATATACTACTAACTAAATACTTACCTACTTACTATACGTAAGGCTTATGCTACTGTAAGTAGCAAAGCCTTGGAGGGTAGGGGTTCTAGGGGAAGGGAACCAAAATTTCTGAAATTTTCAAAGAGCATGACAAAAATTACTATTGGTTAATTCCAGCACAATAGCCTAAATAATTTTTTATTTAGTTATGTAATAATTAATTACTTTAATAAAGTGCTGGTTTAATAAAATAATTAATTATAATTGTTTAACAATTAAAAATGAGAGTTTTATCTCTCATTTAAGTTTTTATTAAATCTAACCATTAAGTTGATACGCCCTGCTAATTGAAACTTACAAACTACGTCATTGGTAATTAATCCAAAAAGTTCAACTTAGAAAGGTGGTGATAAATATGTTAAATGAAAATGAAATGAAAGAAGGTAATACTATGGAAGAAAAAGAAAAAGATGAACAAGAAGAAACTAAGGAAGAAGAAATAAAATCAGAAGAAAATACTTTTAATTATGTAGAAAAGTATGGATGACCAAAAATTATTCATCAATTTACACTTAAAATATTATTTTTAATTAAAAATTTGTTAAAAGTAACATTATTTAGTGTAAAAATTCTCTAAAAATAACACTTTATCATGTATCATTACTTTTCTACAAAATTAAAGGAAAATACTGAAAAAGAATCTGAATCTGAAGAGCAAAAAGAACCCGAAAAAGAAGAAATTGAAGGACCAAATTCAAGATGAAAAAACGCTAATAAATATAAAGAACCTAATAATCCTGACTTACAAACAAGAATTAATCAAATTTTAGAAAATGGTCCAAATGCAAAAGAAGAAAGTATCAACGAAAATATTAATACTATCATTAATTATTTAAAAGTTGAAGAGAAAATTTATAATGCAGAAAAAAATGCAGGTTATATTATTGCTGGTACTCCTTTTTATATGTCAACTTACAGTGATATTACTAAGTTAATTTCTGTAGCAACAACTGCTATTAAAGATGAAGATGAAAGTAGAAAAATTAAGAAATTAAGAAATATAGAGAAAAGTATATTAGAAATAAGAAATAGAATTGAAGAAAATAATTCTGGAATTTGGAATAACTGATATCAAAAAAATACCAAAATTCAATAACTAACTTTTTAAATTAAATACTAAATTTTATTATATAAATTTAAATTATTTTTTTAAAAAAAATAATAACTAAAATTTAATGATATTTAATTGTAAAAATGAAAAAATAATATTTGACAAATAACATTACTTATCCTATAATTAACAAGCATTCACGAAAGCAGCAAATAAGTATTATTAAGTTGCAAATAGTTTACCCTCAAAGATTATTCTTTTTATTAGTAGAATTTTCTATTAATCTTAATAGTAACCAGTGCTGTTCTGGCGAATTGTAAACTATCTTAATGAGAACTTATTAAAGTCTCTTTGTGTTTGTATACATTCCAAGGAGGTTTTTATTATGTCAAGATATACTGGTCCAGTTTTTAGAAAATCAAGAAGATTAAACTTCTCAATTCTTGAATCTGGTAAAGAATTTGCAAAAGGAAAAAAGCGAACATTCGCTCCTGGACAACATGGTCAAAAAAGAATTAAACTTTCTAACTATAGATTACAATTACAAGAAAAGCAAAAAATTCGTTTCACTTATGGTTTAAATGCTCGTCAAATGAAAAATTTATTTGATGAATCAAAAAAAACTCATGGTGTTACTGGTACTAACTTGTTAGTATTCTTAGAATCAAGATTAGATAATATTGTTTTTCGTTTAGGTTTATCTTTAACAAGAAAAGGTGCTCGTCAATTAGTAAATCATGGTCATGTTTTAGTTAATGGTAAAAAAGTTAATATTCCTTCATATCGTGTTAAAATAGGAGATAAAATTACTATTACTGAAAAAGCACAAAAAAATGCAAAAATTATTGAAGCATTAAACGCTAACGCTTCAACATTACCATTTATTGAATTCAATAAAAAAACATTTATTGGTACATATGTACGTCATCCACTACGTGACGAACTAAATATTGATATTAATGAAGCATTAGTTGTTGAATCATATGGACGTGCTTAAAATTAATAATTAATTTAAAATCTGTTATCAATTGATAACAGATTTATTTTTTAGATGGTAAATGTCAATAAAAGCATTTATCATTTTTTTGTTTTTGAAAAAATAAAATATAAATTAATTATCTATCAATCAATTTCCTTAAAATAAAACTAACAATTAATTTTTCTACAACTACTATGTCAATTAAATTAAATGATATAATGTTAATTATAGATGAGGAAAGGAAAAATAAAAATGATTAAAAATGAAATTTCTGAAAAAATAGTTAGTATTACTTTTGTGATAGCTGTTATGATAACAGCTATTGGCTGATTAGGAATTAATAAAAATAAAAAGAAATATTTAATTTTATGAATAGCTATAATTCCTTTAATTTTTAGTAACATATTTTCATTTTTTACTAAAAATTATTATGATAATATTTTACTAATATCAGTATTAACGATATCTTATTTAATTTATATAGGTTTTTTAATCGTTAGTATTTATCGATTTATTAAGACAAAAGACAAAAAAGAAATTAATAATAAACAAGTAGAAAATACTATTGATTTAATAAAAAATAAAATATTGTAAAAGTTACCCCAAAGGGTAACTTTTATATGTTCTCTATAAATAATGATCTTAATATAAGTTCATATTATATAACATTATGAAAACTATTTGAACCATTACTATTATTAGGAATATGTTCTTGATTTGCTGCATCGATAAAATTTTGTTGTCTTATTGGACCATTTTCTAAAATTTGATTAATTCTTGTTTGTAAGTCAGGATTATTAGGTTCTTTATATTTATTAGCATTTTTCCAAATTCCAGAATTATTTTCTTCAATTCTATTTCTTATTTCTAATATACTTTTCTCTATATTTCTTAATTTCTTAATTTTTCTACTTTCATCTTCATCTTTAATAGCCGTTGATGCTACAGAAATTAACTTAGTAATATCACTGTAAGTTGACATATAAAAAGGAGTACCAGCAATAATATAACCTGCATTTTTTTCTGCATTATAAATTTTCTCTTCAACTTTTAAATAATTAATGATAGTATTAATATTTTCGTTGATACTTTCTTCTTTTGCATTTGGACCATTTTCTAAAATTTGATTAATTCTTGTTTGTAAGTCAGGATTATTAGGTTCTTTATATTTATTAGCGTTTTTTCATCTTGAATTTGGTCCTTCAATTTCTTCTTTTCTAGTAACTAATTCTTTATATATTTCTTCTAATTTTTTAAACTTTTCTAATTCATCAACATTATTAAGAGCATTTACTATTTCTTTTTCTTTTAATAGTTGGATATTAATTCGATGTTGAAGTGACATATAAAAAGGATTATAAGAAACAGAATATCCTTTTAATTATGTAGAAAAGTATGGATGACCAAAAATTATTCATCAATTTACACTTAAAATATTATTTTTAATTAAAAATTTGTTAAAAGTAACATTATTTAGTGTAAAAATTCTCTAAAAATAACACTTTATCATGTATCATTACTTTTCTACAAAATTAAAGGAATATCCTGATTTACTTTCTGCATTATAAATTTTCTCTTCAACTTCTATATAGTCATTAATATTATTAATTAATTTACCTATATTTATTCTGAAACTGTCAATCATATTTTTCTTATATTCTTTAGGTGTGTTTTCTAATGTTTTTCTTAATAAATCATCTAACATATTCTTTATCTTCCTTTGCTTATTAAAATTAACTTAATAAAAATCCTAATATAGAAAATATCTATACTAGGAAAGAACATTTATTAAATTACTAGGTAATAATATCATAATTTTTTTAAAACACAAAGAAAAAATACTACTCCAGTTATAAATAAAAATTAAATGCCTCAACTATTTTTTTATTTTTATTAAAACGGATTATAAATATTTTTTAAATTTTGAATAATATGTTCTCTCACTATTACATCTTTAATTGAATTAGTAAAAGCAGAAATTTTCTTTAATTTTGTAGAAAAGTAATGATACATGATAAAGTGTTATTTTTAGAGAATTTTTACACTAAATAATGTTACTTTTAACAAATTTTTAATTAAAAATAATATTTTAAGTGTAAATTGATGAATAATTTTTGGTCATCCATACTTTTCTACATAATTAAAAGAAATTTTAGGATTTAAAAGAGTATAACGACCCATATTTTGTGGAAGTGTAGTATCTATTATTGGCATATCTTTTAAATTATCATCGAATATTTGTACTACTTCCGAATATAAATTAAGTATATTAACATAAGCACTAAAAACTGATACCATATAATTAACATCTAAAAAATTATCAATTCCGTGTTGTTGCAAGAGATCTATAATTATTTTTTTATTAGCAATGATATCACCTGTTGATTCCATCTCTTTTAGAACATTAGCAATTTTATCGGTTTCATCTACTCTTAATATACCTATCATTTTTAAATTTTCAAAAGTACTGTAACATTCCTCATAAGTTGTATTATTTTTTAATTCATTTATACTCTGTTTTAATGTTTCACTATTTTGATATAAATCAATAACAGTGTTAATGTCTGTTACATTAACATTTAAAAAAGGAAGATTATTATCAATACTACTAAATATTTTATGAGTAACAGAAGTTGTCGATATTTCATTTTTAATAACACCATAACTTAATAATTTATTACCGAAAACACTAGTACCCATCATAATAATTACGATGCTACCTAAAATACTCATTCTAATAAAATTAATTAAAATTCCCGCTGTAGCATTTATTGCTTTGTGTTCAATTTTATTTTTATTAAAAAGTACAAAATATAAAATAATATAGATTATTCAAAATAAAATATTAATGCCAATAATTCAAACAATAGCATATATCAAAAATCCAATATTATCAGTTAATAAATTCTTAAATGAAGCAAAACTACCGCTAAGGTCACTAAACCATGGTGATACCATATTTTTAAAAGAATTTATTAACATTGGTTTAAATGCCAACATTAAACCAATACTAAGTAAATTACCAGCACTAATAAATGTTAATGCTCTTCCCCCAATAAAAAAACCAGTAACAATACCAAAAATAATAATAGCAAAAATAATAATATCCCATAATAATGGAGAAACATTAATAAATATCATATTTAAATACCCTTCCTTATTTATGAACAACTATAAAATAATGACGCTTACCTTTTTTAATAACTGTTACTTGATTATTAATTGCGTTTTTTTTACTAATAAGAAAATTTATATTGGTAATTTTTTCACCATTAACGACAATTGAACCTTGCATAATTAGTTCTCTTGCTATTCTTTTTGAATTACAAATTTGATTATTAACTAAAAAATCAATTATTTGTTTATTATGATTAAGATTAAAATGTGGTACATCTTTTAAAACCTGTAAAATCTCAGATGATTTCATTTGATGAATCCGATCGTGGAAAAAAGCATTAGTAATATTAATAGCACTAAAATATCCATTTAATTTATGAATAAATACTGTTAATAAAGCTGCTAAAATCTTTTGTCCATAATGTTGCTTAACATCACTGTTATGAATTACTAAAATTTTTGCTATTTGTTCTTCACTAAATAAAGTTAAAGAATTAAAAAAAGTAGACAAATCTTTATCTTCTTGATTAAATAAAAATTGATATAACTCATAAGGTGAAGTTTTTTTACTATTTAAAAATATAGCACCTTTTTCGCTTTTACCAAATTTTTCACCATTAGATTTAGTTAATAAATTAATAGTAATACCGGCAGCATGATGTTCATCACCTTTTTGCTTTCTAATTAAATCTAAACCGGCAGTAATATTTCCTCATTGATCACTACCACCAGATTGAATATAACATTGCTCTTTTTCATATAAATGATAAAAATCATACGCTTGTAATACCATATAAGAAAATTCAGTATAAGAAATTCCAGAATTTAAACGATTAGCAATCATTTCTTTGCCTAACATTTGATTAACATTAAAATGTTTACCAATATCACGCAAAAAAGTTGTAATTGTTAGTGGACCTAATCATGTTTGATTATTAATAATTTTAATTGGCTTAATTTTATTGTTTAATGTTCCCAATGGTAATTTTAAAAATGTAATTCAAGTTTCTACATAACTATCACAATAATTTAACAATTGTTTAAAGGAAAGATTATTTAAATCACTTTTCATAGTAATTCACTTTTGATCAAAATTACAAATTTCATATAAAGTTTTTAGTAATGATGCTGATAATCCTAATTCTTCTCAAGGTAAGGGCAATGTTTTTAAAATACTACTTAAAGTCTGTTGATATTGATTATTTGGATTAATACTTTTAATAATCATCTCTAATGTTTCATATTCTTTATCATTTAATAAATTACATTTTTTAATTAATTCTAATGATGTTAAATTATCAATATTTTCATAACTTAATAATGTCACTAACTGCTCTTTTATTTTTCTAACATTAGTTTGTAAAACATTTTCATCTAATAAATTACGTTCTTTATTTTTACCACTTGGATCACCAATCATTGCCGTTGTACCACCAATAACAGCAATTGGTTGAAAACCAAATATAGCAAAACGATGCAATAAAATAATTTGTAGTAAATTACCTAAATGTAATGAATCATTACTTGGATCAAAACCACAATATATTCCTTTTCCTAATTTTCCTGCATTAATTACTTTATCTATGCTACTAATATCTTTTAAGATATTACGTCATTTTAATTCGTCAATAATATTGGATTTTATTATATTATTCATAGCATCTCCTATTTATTTTCATCTAAAATATCATCAACTAACAAATCAATAGTTGTAATAACTGTATCGTTATTATTACTTGCATTATTGTAATTAATAGATGTAGTTTCTTTAAATATCTTATCGCAAAATTCCTTTAATTTTGTAGAAAAGTAATGATACATTATAAAGTGTTATTTTTAGAGAATTTTTAAACTAAATAATGTTACTTTTAACAAATTTTTAATTAAAAATAATATTTTAAGTGTAAATTGATGAATAATTTTTGGTCATCCATACTTTTCTACATAATTAAAACAAAATTCTAGATAGCGCGATGGTAAACTATCATATATTTGTTGTTGTTCTCTATTTTTTTTAATTTGTGCAATTCTAGTATTATCAAGATTACTAGAATTATTATACGCTACTTCTTTTTCACGAAAAATATTTTCTTTAGTTTTTTTATCAACATATTGCTCAATAGTGCTAGAACTGCTATCGGCTTTTTTAATATTAATTGGAATCGTAGTTATTTTTTGATGATTAAGACCAAATATAGGTGAAATAATACTACTTAATTGATAAGGTTCTTTTTTAGCATTATCAACATTAGTAGTAACATTTTCAATTTCAACTTCTGTATTTTCTATTATCATAATAACTCCTTAATGATAATCAATAATTAAATTATAACATTTTAATGATTAATTATTCCTAATATAAGGTGAATAATTTTCATAATCTTTATTAAGATAAAAAAATACTAGTGAATATCAATTAATTTTATAAAAAATACTAATACTTTTCTCAAATTTATTTTTAATAAAACCTGAATTGTAAATATAAATGGGACAGTTTTTTAAAATAATTGTATTAAATCTATTGGTCTTTTATAAGATAGTGATTTTCTGGGTGTAGAATTAATTTGAAATGCTATAGTATTTAAATCTTTTTGTTTATATGAAGATAGATCCTTTAATTTTGTAGAAAAGTAATGATACATGATAAAGTGTTATTTTTAGAGAATTTTTACACTAAATAATGTTACTTTTAACAAATTTTTAATTAAAAATAATATTTTAAGTGTAAATTGATGAATAATTTTTGGTCATCCATACTTTTCTACATAATTAAAAGATAGATCTGTAGATTTTGGTAAATATCTTCTTAAAATACCATTATTATTTTCATTTAAACCTCTTTGACAAGGTTTACCAGGATCTGCAAAATAAATCTTAACATTACAATTTTTTTCGATTAATTTTCATTTACTAAATTCTTTACCACGATCAAAAGTAATAGTTTTAACTGTTCCTTTTTGTAACTTTGAAATAAATTTTATTATACTTTTTGTAATATTTTCTGATTTATTATTTTTAGTTGCTAAAGGAATTGTGGTTTTTGATCATATATCAGCTAAAGTAATAATAGAACTTTTATGATCTTTACCAATGATAGTATCACCCTCTAAATGACCAAATTCTTCTATATTTTTAATATTAGGAATGATTAAATTTCTTTCATGAATAGACTTACAATTATTAATTCTGCCCCTAGTTTCTTTTTGTTTGTGAGGTTTATTTTTTCCTTTTCTCAATAAGTTATTTTCATCAAAACCCATTCGATTTGTTTTAAACATGTTATATAAAGTTTTTGTTGAAATACTTTTTATTTTATTTTCCTTTAAAAAATTAGCAATTATATCAAGAGCATAATTTTTAGTAATTAACAAATGATTAATAGTATTAATTTCTATTAAAGTTAAAATTATTAATTTTCTACCTGCATTTTGTTTATTTTTTTGAATTTTATTCAATATTTCTAATGGCAATAAGTTTTGATTTAATAATCTACAAACTCTATGTACAGTTGATTTACTATAATCAATGGCTTTTGCTATTTTACGAATCGAAAATCCATAACTTTTATATTCTTTTATTGCTATTATTGATTCAATAGTCAGATACTTATACATTGTGCTAATTCCTTTCTTTTCTTAATTATAGAATTAACACAATTTAATTTTTATATAAGTGTCCTTTTTAATTTTACAATTCAGGAAAAATAAAATAATAAAAAAGTAGTACTTATTTATAAAGTACTACTAAAAGTGTATTAAATTGATTTTATTCAACACTAAATGTATCATATAAATTTGAAGTATCAATATTATCAAACCCTACAGCAAAAAACTCACTAATAGATGAATCCAACCCATTAATTATTTTTAAGATTGCAACTAAAGATACGTTTCTTGTTCCTCTTTCAGCATCAGAAATATAATTACGATGTAGGCCGCTTGCTTCTCCAAGTTTCTCTTGTGAAAATTTTCTACCTTTTTGATTACGTAAAGTTTTCATTCGTTTTCCAAAAGCATTCAATAAATCTTGACGACCTTTGCTTAAAATTTCTTTCTTTTTCATTGTATGGCCTCCTCTTATACTTTTTATTATTAACTTACAATGTTTCTTGATATTTTTTCTTAATTTCGCGAATTAAATGATTAACCCCAGACTTAGTAATGACAAAACCAGTTTCTTGATAGTAAAGTTCACCCAATTCTGAAAGTGATGCTTCAGGATTTTTTAATCTTAAATTTGAAATAATTTGAGCTTTTAATGACAACGCTTTGAAAAGTTTTTTATCCTTTAAAACAGAAATCATTATAACTTGCTGGTCTCCAGCATTTAAAATTTTTTGTTGATTAGAAATATCAATATTATTAAAACGATTAATATTATTAAATAATTCTCGTGAAATGCGTTTATCTTCAAAAGCGAAAACTGATTGTGGACAATCAATTATTTTTAAAAAGTCAGAAATTACATTAGATTTTTTTAGATAAAGCACCGTTTTATTACGACGTTTTATTGTTTTAAAGTTTAATTTAAAAGTTTGTAATAAAATATTTTTAATTTTTTTAGCCAACATATCATTATGAAATTGTAATTCCAAATGGTAGTTAGGTGTTGAAGGAGAATTGATACTGCCAACTACAAGGAAGATTCCTGCGATATACGCTCTTATACAATGCTCTTTTATTATATGCTGGTGCATAGCTTCTTTCTCAATAAAAAGATATTTATCTTGAAGCATTAAATCATTAATAATAAAATCAATTTTATTATTAATACGAATATTATACACCTTTGGACGCTCAAATTTATTTAAAACATCCACCATAACTATCAATTTTACGTCTTTATATTCATTTTTTAAAAATTTATATATTAACCTAGTGGTTTTGTTATGAAAACTATGAATAATAATCTCATTATTTATTTTATCTGAATTTGTAATCTTACCATTAATAAGCGAATATGCTGATAGCAAAGATTTCTGACAACAATTTTTAAAACTTTTTTGACAGATTTCATCTTTTACACTTGTTGTAAATGATATCATTACTATCACCTCAATTGTACACTTTATTCATTAAAATTATCAATAAAATTTATTAAATATTGTGCTGCAATCGCTCCATCGTTAACAGCAGTTACTATTTGTCTTAAATTTTTAGCAATTACATCACCAGCTGCATATAATCCTGGGATTTTAGTTTGACACTTATCATTAACTATAATATAACCATTGCTATCGCAAATATCTAAATCTTTAACAAATTTTGTAACAGGATCAGAACCAATATAAGGAAATAAGGCATCAGTAGTAATTTCACTAATTTCCTTAGTTTTAATATTTTGAATTTCTAATTTACCTACTTTTTTCTTATCCTCAGTACCTAATACTTTTAATACAACATGATCAGTTATTAAATTAATATTTTCATTATTTTTAACTTTATTAACGGTTTTATCATCAGCACGAAATTGATCACGACGATGAATAAGATTAACTTTATTAGTAAATCTTGTTAAATATAAAGATTCTTCACAAGCAGCATAACCACCGCCAACTACACTAATAATTTTATTCTTAAATAAAGCACCATCACAAACAGCACAATAAGAAACACCACGATTAGCATATTCTTCTTCACCAGAAA
Organism: Spiroplasma endosymbiont of Amphimallon solstitiale; assembly: GCF_964030965.1. Taxonomy (GTDB): domain Bacteria; phylum Bacillota_I; class Bacilli_A; order Mycoplasmatales; family VBWQ01; genus Spiroplasma_E. Next base: position 2,037,848 of record NZ_OZ034999.1, on the reverse strand, counting down.
CACCAATTTTACGTTCTAATGAACCAGTAGCTATAATTACTCCTTTAGCAATAAGAACATCACCACTACTTAAAAGGACTGTTTTAATTTTATGATTTTCACTATCTGTAATTTTAATAACTTCATCAGTAACAAATTCAACTTGTAGTTTCTCAACTTGCTTTTGCATTTTTTCTGATAATTCAGGCCCTAAAATATAATCATAACCTGGATAATTTTCAATTTCAGAAGTTTTAATCATTTTTCCACCAACAATATATTTTTCAATAATCACAGTTTTAAGATTTGCTCTTTGTGCATAAATAGCAGCTGTCATTCCTGCTGGGCCACCACCAATAACTACTAAATCATAATCATATTTATTTTCTTTATTAGTATGATTTTTCATATAATCATTCTCCTTTACGAAATCTTGATGGTGCAATAATTTGTGCAAATATTACTAAAATAACACCTAAAATAATTCACATTCCAGAAACTATCATTGAAGTTGAAACATTGGCTATTTTCATAATGTCTCTATTATCACGAAATGGTTCTAAAATCATTCTAATAATACCATAAAAGACAAAGTATAAACTACCTGATACTCCTGCATACGTTACTCGATAATTATTAGGATTATACATAGTATTTAAAGATTTAGAATGTGGTTGCATATTATATTTAATCTTTAAATATCATTTTTTTATCTTTGATTTAACTTTTGAATGTGTTTTAACATCTTTTCAAGTTATTTTTTCAACAATTTTAACACTATTCTTATTGGGTGTAAAATCAAAATATGCTTGTTTTCAACTTTCATATTTAAATTTACGATATCCATGAATTTTTTTAATAACCGTTCAAGGTTTTAAAAAATCTTTTCCAACAATTGGATTAGTCTTTAAAGGCGAAATAAATTGCGAAGAATCTAATTTTCATGGTTTTTTACTAAATATTTGTCCTGTTTTTGCTACAAAAAATGTTAAAAAGAATCAACCAAATAATGAAGATAATGACTCATATAAAAATAAAGGTTGACGATAAACAGCAACAGGATCTGGTTTATCGCTATTAAAACCATAATGTAAATGATTATTTATTCATGTTGGTAATCAGCTGAAAGGATGACCAACATCAGTTCCTAGTAATTCTTGATTAAAAAAATTACCTCATCTACCAATCGCTTGACCTAATAAAATATTTGGAACAATACAATCAATAAAAACTCACATTGAAATTTGTAACTGTTTTGAAGTACGATAAAAAATAAAGAACCCTACTATCATTCCAACTGTAACGCCTCCTTCAATTGCCATACCACCTCTTCAAACGGCAACTACATCAAGTGCATTTTCAATTGTGTTAGTATTATTAAGAACATATCATGCTCTTGCTCCTATTAATCCTGCTAATGCAATAACTAATGTTCCTCATTCTAAAGTTTTAGTTGGAATATTACGGCGATATAATTTTATTCATGAAGCAATGACAGCAGTTAAAAAACCTACTGCCATTAATACCGAATAAATATGAATTCCCGTTCCCGGAATATCGGTAATTAAACTATTGTATCCATCATCATTAATCATATTTTTTTCCTTTTTGATAATTTAATTATTAAATTATTTCTTTTTTGTTAAATTTCTAATTATTTGTTTTTGAAAACTAGCAGTAGCGTCTTGACCTTCATCTTTTAACTTTAAACTAATAACTGCTGCTTCAATTAAATCAGCTAAATTTCTTCCTAGACTAACAGGAATAATTATTTTAGGCACTTTAATTTCAAAAAAAACATCAAAGTTATTATGATCACCAAGTCGATCAACTTTAGTTCAACCATCATTTTCAATTCTAATTAAATTAATAATTAAATTTACTTGACTCTCATGCATTATAACATGATATCCATACATTTTGGTAATATCTAGGATACCTATTCCTCTAATTTCAATTAAATTTTTAATAATCGGATTAACTTTTCCTACAATTTTATTATTAACTTTTAAAATATCAATACTATCATCACCAACAAATAAATGTCCATTACGTAATAAATCTAATGTTGTTTCTGATTTACCAATACCACTTTCACCTGTAATTAGGACACCATAACCAAAAATATTTACTAAAGTACCATGTAAACGTTTAGATTCAGATAAACGTTCAACAATATACGTAGAAACTGTTGCTGCAAATTCAGAAGTAAAAAATAATACTTCAATAATTGGAACTGTTGAATTAATCGCTTTAGCACAGTCACATAATTCTTTTTTAAATTTAAAATTAGGTGTTACAAAAATAGCAGGAATATGATCTTCTAAAATATTACTAAAATGGTTCTTAAATTCTGTTTTTGGTAAAGAGGAAATATATTCGCTTTCTTTACTGCTTAATAAAATTATACGACGACTACGTGAGATTTGTTTAGTTTTAAATCCTGTTAACTCTAAACCACCACGATTAGTACCAATATTAGTAATAATTCTTTTTTCAATTGGAATTTTGGGATTAATATATAAAATTGTTAAATTAAATTTTGTTACTATTTCGCCAACACTAAGGTTTTCCATGCTTAATTTCCTGTCTTTTATAATTAAAATTTTTGATTAATTTTAAACATAATATAATTATATATAATATCAACAGAAAGTTTATTATTAACAAAAATATACATAAGTTTCTAAAAACATTAAAAAAATTATTGAATAATATAATAAAAATTACTAAACATTTCATTATCAAGTAAAAATTATTATGATATAATTTGTTAAAAATTAAAATATTAGAAATTGATGTTAACTTTTTATGAATAGCAACTATATTCCTTTTGAATTAGTATTAAAAAATATTATCTCATCATCTATCAATCAAAATTTAAATCATATTTATGAAACTATTGATAAAAATAAAAATGAAAAAAATACTGGTGATTTAGTTTCTGAAAAATGAGATTACCATTTTATTAATTATTTAGGACAACTAAGTCCAATTGGAAGTGGTACGCCTCCACAATTACCACCAAAAAATAAAATGTAAATAAATATTACTAGTTAATATTATCTAAAATTTGAATAATAGTTTTAACTATCTTTGCAGCATTTTTTTCATTCTTAAGAACATGTAAATAATCTTTTAAATACTTAAAATTTTCTATATCATTTTCTATTTTTATAAATATTTCTTTAGCAGCATAACCAGTTGAAGCTATAGGAATTATTATTTTATTTTTATTTCTAGCAATTTCAAATTCATTTAATACACCTTTTGATAAAACAATATTATTATTTTCATCCATTTTATTACCAAAAATAAATAGTACAATGTCTGCTTTATCTATTAACTGATTACGATATTCTGGTCAACTTTTTTAAATTGTTGAGGAAATGGTCATACATCAAGAATTTTATCCAAAACAATACTATTTTCTTTAGCATACTTAACAAGTACCACTTACTATTTCATCACCAACGCCGATTCCAAATGCATTTATTATTTTCTTATTTTCTTTACATAAGAAATTTGATAAATCAAATACAAATTTTTTACTTTTCTTTATAGTACCAAATTCTTCATAATTATTAGCTATACCCGAAATAAAAATATTTCTCTTCAAATTATTATTAGTTGCAGAATTAAATATTTCTGCTTTTGAATCGCAATAATTGTTTAATAATAATGTTTTAAAATTAATGTTTTTAAAACAATTGTGGTTTATAGAATTGAATAACTTACCATAAATTGTAAGAGAAAAAGAATCATTTGAAAACCGTAATTCTGTTTCAGGAATAAATTTACTATATAAACTATTTTCTCCTATTGTTCCATCGCCATAACCATAATATTTATCATTAATATCCAAATTAAGTGCATTTAAATCAATTGCATAATAATATCATACTTTAGTGCTTATTTTTGAAGCATAATGAGTACCTAAAAAGTAAATAGGTGTATCTTTTGTTAAAAAAATGCCAGTTTCTTCTCTCATTTCATTTCATTATAAACTGTTTCCAAAGGATTATTATTTTCCACTCCACCAGTAATTGAACTATATTTACCCAGCTTATTTTTTTAATTATGTAGAAAAGTATGGATGACCAAAAATTATTCATCAATTTACACTTAAAATATTATTTTTAATTAAAAATTTGGGCAATGTTTAGTAATCTGTGTAACTTACAAAAATAACTATGTTTAATTAATTCTAGTAAATATAATTAAATGACTAGAAAGAGTGAGTTACAGATGGCTAAAAAACAAAATATTAATAATAATGATCCAATATCAAAAGCAGTAGATTTATTATTAGAAAATACTGAAGATTTAACAACAGTTTTTAAAGAAGGGGGTTTATATAAAGAATTAACAAAACGTTTAGTTGAAAAAATGTTGAATTCTGAAATGCAAAATTATTTAGGATATGAAAAAAATCAACATAGTAATACTGAAAATGCTCGTAATGGTACAAGTTCAAAAAAATTAATAACTCAACAAGGTAAAATTGAGATTGATGTACCAAGAGATCGCAATAGTGATTTTACTCCTGTAATAGTTGCAAAAAGACAGCGAAGATTTGATGGTTTTGATCAACAAGTGCTTTCACTATATGCAAAAGGTATGACTCTATCTGACATTAGAATGCAGTTACAAGAGTTATATCATGGTGCTGATATTAGTGAAAGTGTTATTAGTCAAATTACTGATGATGTTATTGATGATGTCAAAACATGACAAAATCGACCATTAGAAAGCATTTATCCGATTGTTTATTTTGATTGTATAGTAGTTAAAGTTCGACAAGATAAACGGATTATTAATAAATCAGTTTATATAGCATTAGGAGTTGATTTAGAAGGTAAAAAAGATGTTTTAGGCTTATGATTAGTGAAAATGAAGGTGCTAAATTTTGATTAGCTAATTTCACAGAAATGAAAAATCGAGGCTTAAATGATATTTTGATTGCTTGTAGTGATAATTTAACAGGCATGTCAGAAGCAATACAAGCAGTTTATCCTAAAACAGAACATCAATTATGCATTGTTCATCAAATTCGAAATAGTTTAAAATATGTTTCATACAAACATCGAAAAACTCTAGTTACAGATTTAAAACCAATTTATAGTGCATGTAGTGAAGAACAAGCAATGCAAGCTTTAGAATCATTTGAAAGTAAATGAAATAAACAATATCCCCAAATTGCTAAATCTTGATATAAAAATTGAGAAAATTTGATGATTTTTATTAGTTATCCTGCAGAAATCAAAAGAGTAATTTATACAACAAATGCTATTGAATCTGTTAATAGTCAATTACGAAAAGTTATTAGAAACAAAAAAGCTTTTCCTAATGATATGTCAGTTTTTAAAATATTTTATTTAGCAATTGAAAATATAACAAAAAAATGAACATTGCCTATTCAAAATTGAAATACAGCAATTGCTCATTTTATGATAAAATTTGAAGACAGAATTAATCTGAACTAGTACTTTGTAAAACAAAGATACACAGATTTCTAAAAAGCCTCAAAATTTGTTAAAAGTAACATTATTTAGTGTAAAAATTCTCTAAAAATAACACTTTATCATGTATCATTACTTTTCTACAAAATTAAAGGCTTATTTTTATTAAATAAAGGATTACTCTCACATGTTTGCATAAAATAACGACTACCATCATCTTTAATTATAAATGGTAATATTGCAACACCTTTGTTATTACATCAAGGTTCTTCAACACCATGCATAAAGCCTACTTTAATTAATTTAACTCATTCTTTTTTCATATTTATTTTTTTCCTTTATAACAAAATTATAACTCTTATAAATAAATATTTCTAATTAATTCTTATTATTATTTATCAATTTAATTAATTCTTGAGCCATAATATTATGTGCTCATTTATTAGGATGAATGCTATCAAAAAAGAAATAATTATTAATATTTTCTTCATTAACACCTTCATTGAAATGAGGAACAATAATACCATTATTAATTATTTCACTAAAATCAGTAGTAACTGCTGCATCAATAATATTGTTATTAATATTCAAGTTTTTAAACTTATTAATAGCGTTTGTTATTGCTGCAAACATATCATATTTAATAATATTTTTTTTATTTTTATTTAATTCTTCAATAACACTATCTAACATTTTATTAAAATTAGTAGTTAAATTTAAAATACGTTCCTTATCTTTTTCTTTATTTTTAAATAAAGGGATAATACTCATATTAGGCACATTACATAATAAAATACGTTGAGCACCCTTATTTATCAATTTAGTTAAAGCATTTTTTATTAACTCAACTGATTTATTAATAATTTCTTCTTGGTCGTTTAATAATGATTGTTTAAAAGCATATAAAATATCATTACCACCAAACTCAACTAAAATTATATCATTACTATTAATATGATGCTGACTAATTAAAGCATCTACTTGATGAGTAATATCAAAATGATTAATAACAAAACTTTCTACTGTTAATTCTTTTTTTCTACTAGCTAAAGCTCCACTAACTGCATAATTATTACCAATTTGCTCATCAGCAAATAAAAAAAGGTCAAATCTTCAAGCAGAAGTTAAATTTATATGCAAATAATCGGCAATAATTTGTGCTGCCACAGGACCATTAGAAAAAGAATTTTTATAAAATGGTGGCAACATTTTAACTATTTTAGGTATTTTTAAATGCTTAAAAAGAGATGTAAAACCACTTACTAATGCTCCTGTGTCTGATAAACTATCTCCTAGAACATAAAAGTTACCTTTTATTTTTTCATTATTATTCATGACTTCTCCTTCTAACAATAAACTTAAACTGAAAATATCTTAACATAATTGATTTAGCTTGTCATAGTACAAAAAATAATTATGCTAAAAGTGGACATTATCATATTTAAATAATAGAATTTCCCTTTAATTTTGTAGAAAAGTAGTGGTATTAGTAAAATTAGCAAAAATATATTTTTATATGGTATTTTTAACATTAAAGAGGTGATTTTAAATGAATAAAAATACAGTAAAAGAAATTTTAAATAATTTGTCTGATAAAGATTTTATTGAGATTTTTAGAGAAAATAAAACTAGAATTAAACAAATTGAGAAAAAAGAAAAATTTGAAGCAGTCGAACAAAAATTCAAAGAGAAAGGGATTCAATGTCCAGATTGTAGTTCTTTTTTGTGTACTAAATATGGTAGTAAAGATTATAAGCAAAGATATAAATGTAAAAGTTGTAATATTACTTTTCATGCTTTTAAAAATCATTATTTTTATTGAAGTCATTTATCTCATGATCAATGAGATTTATTGATACAAATAGCTACTTTAGGTCAATCTGCTTACATTATTTCTCAATTTATTAATACTACAAATAAAACTGCCTGATTTAATCGTCAAAAATTTATGAAATCAACACAATTAGTAAAAACACAAAATCAATTTGTAAAATTAAAAGCTAGAATTGAAGTTGACGAAACTTTTATCAAAGAAATTCATAAAGGAAACTTTAAAGATCCAAATGATCCAAGAAAACAATGAATTGAAGAAAATGCTAAAGATTTAAATTGTTGTATTCAAATGGCAATTGATGAAAACCGAAATATCTATGCTCAAACAACAAATACTAAAAGATTAAATAAAAAATGAGTACAAGAAAACTTAACATCGAAACTTATCGAAGAAAATTCAATTATAGTTTGTGATATGCAAGTATTATATGATACAGTAGCTAAACAAACTAAATCCACTATCCAGCAGTTTAAATCAAAAGAAAATAAAGAATTAAATTATAAAAAATTAAGTAATGTCAGTAAAATACAATCAAGTTTAAAAGAATTTATTACTCATTACCATGGCATTGGATTTACCAATATTCAAAATTACCTCAATTTATGGAAATGAAAATATCAACACTACGGATTAACCCCTTATCAAAAATCCAATGTGTTATATTTCAGTTTGTAAAAAAATAAATCCCAAAATTTAATAAAATCAAATTTTAAGTCAAGTTGATGACTTTTTTTATTTTACCACTACTTTTCTACAAAATTAAAAGAATTTCCTCTTTGTTTATAATCTTTAATAATATTAATAGTAATTAATGTTGCCATTAAACAAGTAATACAACTAATAATATTTAAAACAACAGCAACAATAGTAATTTGATATGAAAAAACTTTATTATCATTAAATTGAGGTAAAAGCACAATAACACTAATAATTTCGCAACTTGTTCCAATAATACCTAAACAAAAACTAATAAAATCAAGCGAAATACTAAATTGATCTTTTCGATATAATTTCATATTTTGTTTTATCAAAGTTTTCTTTAATCTAATTAAACGGAACATTAAGAAAAAAGGTAGAAAAGCTAAAGTAAAACTAGTAATATCAAAAAAAATTGCAACAACAGTTATTCAAAGTGATGCTTTATCATTATCTCAAAAAGGTTGTAATGCTAAAATACTTAGAATTCCCAAAAAAATACCTATTAAACCAGTTCCAAAACTTATTAAATCCATTTTAAGAATTTTTTTATTAAACTTTAAAAAATATACTCTTTTTTCCAAAGTGACAAATCCTTTCATGTCTATATATAAATAAAATTTTATCATATAAATGGAAATAATTTTCTCCAATTTTAGATTACAAATAAAAAGAATAACTATAGTTGTGTTATTAATCTATTGTTTGTTGAAATTTCAGTATTTTGTACATTAATTGAATTTATTTCCTTAACAAAAGAGACAATATTTTCTTTAAATAAATTAAGTCTTTGTCTTTTTTTTCTAATTTTTATTTCAACTTTATTTAAACTTTTTTTGATATTACAAATTTTTAATCCAATTTTATAAAGTTGCTCTTTTTGATTATTTAAAACAACTTTTTCACATTCTATTCTATTAACTAATCTTATTTCAAAATTATAATAACCAAAAGTTAAAAACTTAACTAATTTACTTTTAAATTTAAAAATCTTACTTGTTTTCTGTTTTTGAAAAACTTCTAATTTTTTAAGACTATTATTATGAAAATTTAAAATAATTTCTTGTTGATTATTAATTTTATATAATTTTTCTTTTAATTCTCATTTTTTACTACTTAATTTACAATTTAATTCTATTTTTAATGCTGTAATTTTATCAATAAGTTTATCCTTTTCCTTCTGTTTTTGTTCCTTCTCATATTAAAGTAAATTCAAGTAATTCAAACTCTAGTTCTTTATCTCATGGAAAAAAATTTTCTTTTTCAAACTTAAAAGAAAGAAATTCAAGTTCTTTTCTTTCATCATTAATTACTTCATCTTTTACTTTCACCAAAAATTTTTGCATTCATTGATACTGTTTTTCCATTATTTTTAAATTTTTTTTAAAAAAATCTTTTTCAAAAAAAATAAATCAATATTCTAAGTATTGTATCTTAGAAGAAGTACTAAAAACTTCTTTTAACTTTATTATATTACTTTTAACATTTTGTATAGTTGAATTTATAAGTATTTCTTTTAAATTTGGTACTACTTCTAAAGACATTTTATTTCTCCACTTCTTTTGTTAAAATTCAAGAATACTACAGAAAATATTTTAATTATTTTCTATTCAAATCGCGATTAATAACTGCTTTTAAATATTGTCCAGTATAAGACTTAGGATTTGTTATTACTTGTTCTGGCGTTCCTGTAGCAATGATTTCACCACCAAATTTACCACCCTCAGGTCCTAGATCAATAATGTAATCAGCAACTTTAATAACTTCTAAGTTATGTTCAATTACAACAACAGTATCACCATGATTAACAATTTTATTTAAAACTTCAATTAACCTTTTAATATCATCAACGTGTAAACCAGTAGTTGGTTCATCTAAAATATACATAGTTTTGCCAGTAGCACGTTTTTGTAATTCTTTAGCTAGTTTCACTCTTTGTGCTTCACCACCAGATAATTCAGTAGCGGGTTGCCCTAATTTTACATATCCTAATCCCACTTCTTTTATCATTGCTAACTTTTTATGGATTTTTGGATGATTAGCAAAAAAAGTTAATGCTAAATCAACAGGCAGTTCTAGTACATCATAAATATTTTTACCTTTATATTTAACTTGTAATGTTTCACTATTATAACGTTTTCCTTCACAAATTTCGCAAGTTACATAAACATCTGGTAAAAAATGCATCGCAATTTTAATAACACCATCACCAGAACAACGTTCACATCTTCCTCCCGGTACATTAAATGAAAATCTACCTTTAGCATATCCTCTAATTTTTGCTTCTGGTGTTTGTGTAAATAAATCACGAATATCATCAAAAACTGAAGTATAAGTAGCAGGATTACTCCTTGGTGTTCTGCCAATTGGTTCTTGCGAAATAGCAACAATTTTATCAATAAATTCAATCCCTTTTATTGCTTTATGTTTTCCTGGTCGTTGTCCCTTTAAACCCAAATACTTTTGAATACTAGTATATAAAATATCATTAACAAGCGTTGATTTACCACTTCCTGAAACACCAGTAACACAAATAAATTTACCTAAAGGTAATTTAACATTTATTTTACGTAAATTATTAGCTTGTGCTTTTTGAATTTCAATAACTTTACCATTACCACTTCTTCTTGATTTAGGTAACGCAATAAATTTTTCACCATTTAAATATTGTCCAGTAATTGAATTAGGATTATTAGCAACTTGCTGTGGTGTACCTTCAGCAATTACTTCACCACCATAAATTCCAGCTTTTGGACCAATATCAATTAATCAATCTGCTGCTCACATTGTATCTTCATCGTGTTCTACTACTAATAATGTATTATCAAGATCTCGCATTTGTTTTAAAGTTTCAATTAACCTAACATTATCACGTTGATGTAAACCAATTGAAGGTTCATCAAGAACATATAATACTCCCGTTAATTGTGAACCAATTTGAGTTGCTAATCGAATTCGTTGTGATTCACCACCAGATAAAGTTTGTGCCATTCGTGATAAGTTTAAATAACCTAAACCAACATTAGTTAAAAAACTTAAACGATTAATGATTTCTACTAATATTAATTTAGCAATTTCTTGTTGATAAGGTAATAATTTAATATTTAACATAAATGTTAAACTTTCTTCGATGTCTAAATTAGTATATTGACTAATATTCATTTCTTTATTATTTTCATCTTTAATTTTAACTGCTAGTGCAAATTCATTTAATCTTGTTCCTTGACAAGTTAAACAAGTACGTTCACTCATAAATTTACGATAATAATCACGGGCAAAATCACTAGTTGTTTCTAAAAAACGTCTTTCAATTAAAGTGGCAATGCCTTCAATATAATCATGATTAGGATATTTACGACCATTTGCCGAAGTAATACTGAAAGTAATGGCTTCATCACTACCACGCATAATATAATTAAGTTGTGTTTTTGTTAAATTTTTTAATGGTTGATTCAAATCAATTAAATAATGATAACAAAGAACTTTTAATTTTTGTCATTCTAAATTACTAGTACCAACTAAGTTTTTATAATACTGAATGCCACCATCATTAATTGATAATTTTAAATCCGGCATTAATAATTCTTCGTCAACTTCTAATTTTACTCCCAAACCTTTACAATCAAAACACGCTCCACTTGGTGCATTAAAAGAAAATAAACGCGGTTCTAAACTGGGAATTGAAAATCCACAAATTTTACAAGCATATTTTTGAGAAAATAATCACGTTTCATTTGTTTGCGATAAAATAACCTTTGCTAAACCATTACTATGATTTAAAGCAACTTCTAAAGCATCATGAATTCGTGAAATAATATTATCATCATTGGTAAATTTAATACGATCAATAACAATATCAATATCATGACGTAATGATTTATTCAATTCAATTGGTTCATCTAAACTATATATTTTATTATTAATTTTAACTCGCAAAAAATTTTCTTGTTTTAATTTTGCTAATAAATCTTGATGACTACCTTTTTTAGCATTAATAACTGGTGCTAAAATTTCAATATTAGTATTATCTTCTAACGTTTTAATTTTATTAACCATTTCTTTTAAAGTTTGCGTGCTAATTGGACCATGACCCTTATTACAATAAGGAGTTCCAATCCGTGCATAAAGTAAACGCAAATAATCATAAATTTCAGTAACAGTACCAACAGTACTGCGAGGATTATTACTTGTAGTTTTTTGATCAATAGAAATTGCTGGTGCTAAACCATCAATAGCATCAACATCAGGTTTTTCACTGTTTCCTAAAAATTGACGAGCATAGGCTGAAAGTGATTCAACATATCTTCGCCTTCCTTCTGCATAAATTGTATTAAAAGCTAATGATGATTTACCACTTCCTGAGACACCAGTAATAACTACTAACTTATACTTTGGAATTTTAATATTAACATTTTTTAAATTATGTTCACGTGCACCTTTAACAGTAATATATTTTTGATTATCTGTCATTTATTCCTCCACTTATATGCTCTTTCTAATTAATTATATACTATATATAGTTAACTTTAATAGCATTATTGCTAATTAATACCTGAATTGTAAATATAAATGGGACAGTTTTTTAAAATAATTGTATTAAATCTATTGGTCTTTTATAAGATAGTGATTTTCTGGGTGTAGAATTAATTTGAAATGCTATAGTATTTAAATCTTTTTGTTTATATGAAGATAGATCTGTAGATTTTGGTAAATATCTTCTTAAAATACCATTATTATTTTCATTTAAACCTCTTTGACAAGGTTTACCAGGATCTGCAAAATAAATCTTAACATTACAATTTTTTTCGATTAATTTTCATTTACTAAATTCTTTACCACGATCAAAAGTAATAGTTTTAACTGTTCCTTTTTGTAACTTTGAAATAAATTTTATTATACTTTTTGTAATATTTTCTGATTTATTATTTTTAGTTGCTAAAGGAATTGTGGTTTTTGATCATATATCAGCTAAAGTAATAATAGAACTTTTATGATCTTTACCAATGATAGTATCACCCTCTAAATGACCAAATTCTTCTATATTTTTAATATTAGGAATGATTAAATTTCTTTCATGAATAGACTTACAATTATTAATTCTGCCCCTAGTTTCTTTTTGTTTGTGAGGTTTATTTTTTCCTTTTCTCAATAAGTTATTTTCATCAAAACCCATTCGATTTGTTTTAAACATGTTATATAAAGTTTTTGTTGAAATACTTTTTATTTTATTTTCCTTTAAAAAATTAGCAATTATATCAAGAGCATAATTTTTAGTAATTAACAAATGATTAATAGTATTAATTTCTATTAAAGTTAAAATTATTAATTTTCTACCTGCATTTTGTTTATTTTTTTGAATTTTATTCAATATTTCTAATGGTAATAAGTTTTGATTTAATAATCTACAAACTCTATGTACAGTTGATTTACTATAATCAATGGCTTTTGCTATTTTACGAATCGAAAATCCATAACTTTTATATTCTTTTATTGCTATTATTGATTCAATAGTCAGATACTTATACATTGTACTAATTCCTTTCTTTTCTTAATTATAGAATTAACACAATTTAATTTTTATATAAGTGTCCTTTTTAATTTTACAATTCAGGTTTCTGTGAAATTAGCTAATCAAAATTTAGCACCTTCATTTTCACTAATTCATAAGCCTAAAACATCTTTTTTACCTTCTAAATCAACTCCTAATGCTATATAAACTGATTTATTAATAATCCGTTTATCTTGTCGAACTTTAACTACTATACAATCAAAATAAACAATCGGATAAACGCTTTCTAATGGTCGATTTTGTCATTCTTTGACATCATCAATAACATCATCAGTAATTTGACTAATAACATTTTCACTAATATCAGCACCATGATATAACTCTTGTAACTGCATTCTAATGTCAGATAGAGTCATACCTTTTGCATATAGTGAAAGCACTTGTTGATCAAAACCATCAAATCTTCGCTGTCTTTTTGCAACTATTACAGGAGTAAAATCACTATTGCGATCTCTTGGTACATCAATCTCAATTTTACCTTGTTGAGTTATTAATTTTTTTGAACTTGTACCATTACGAGCATTTTCAGTATTACTATGTTCATTTTTTTCATATCCTAAATAATTTTGCATTTCAGAATTCAACATTTTTTCAACTAAACGTTTTGTTAATTCTTTATATAAACCCCCTTCTTTAAAAACTGTTGTTAAATCTCCAGTATTTTCTAATAATAAATCTACTGCTTTTGATATTGGATCATTATTATTAATATTTTGTTTTTTAGCCATCTGTAACTCACTCTTTCTAGTCATTTAATTATATTTACTAGAATTAATTAAACATAGTTATTTTTGTAAGTTACGCAGATTACTAAACATTGTCGGAATAATTTTATTTACTTAAATTATATAAATTTATACATTAACTTTATTTATCTTATTTTTTTTCTTTCTTTTTTATTAACTTTAACTACTACTATTTTCTCCTTGATATTGTCAAAGTTCAGCAAATATTCCAGCAGCTAAATTATTCTCGGTATTAGAACCTGTTTAGAATCTTTTTAATAAAACTGAAATAAATGAAAGAACAACCATTTGTAAACTAGTATTTAGTTTTCTTTCACAATTTTTTCATAATCTTCTGTATTTTTCTAATCAAGCAAAGCTTCGTTCTACAATTCATCTTTTTGGTAATACTACAAAAGTATGTAATTCATTACGTTTTATCACTTCAACATTTGCATTTATGATTGTTTTGATTTCAGAAGCAAATTTTTCACCAGTATAACCAGCATCTACTATTATTTTTTGAACTGCAGAAAGATTTTCTTTTTCATTTTCAATCATTATTATAGCGCTATTACGATCTGTTTTTTCTTTTAATTATGTAGAAAAGTATGGATGACCAAAAATTATTCATCAATTTACACTTAAAATATTATTTTTAATTAAAAATTTGTTAAAAGTAACATTATTTAGTGTAAAAATTCTCTAAAAATAACACTTTATCATGTATCATTACTTTTCTACAAAATTAAAGGTTTTTTCTGCTGTGGTTATGTAAATTGCATGTGGTAAACCTTGAGAATCAACAACAATATGACGTTTTATGCCTGAAATCTTTTTACCAGCATCATAACCTTTATTTTCAGTAGTATCTGTATTTTTAACACTTTGCGAATCAATTATACAAAAAGGCAATGTTTAGTAATCTGTGTAACTTACAAAAATAACTATGTTTAATTAATTCTAGTAAATATAATTAAATGACTAGAAAGAGTGAGTTACAGATGGCTAAAAAACAAAATATTAATAATAATGATCCAATATCAAAAGCAGTAGATTTATTATTAGAAAATACTGAAGATTTAACAACAGTTTTTAAAGAAGGGGGTTTATATAAAGAATTAACAAAACGTTTAGTTGAAAAAATGTTGAATTCTGAAATGCAAAATTATTTAGGATATGAAAAAAATCAACATAGTAATACTGAAAATGCTCGTAATGGTACAAGTTCAAAAAAATTAATAACTCAACAAGGTAAAATTGAGATTGATGTACCAAGAGATCGCAATAGTGATTTTACTCCTGTAATAGTTGCAAAAAGACAGCGAAGATTTGATGGTTTTGATCAACAAGTGCTTTCACTATATGCAAAAGGTATGACTCTATCTGACATTAGAATGCAGTTACAAGAGTTATATCATGGTGCTGATATTAGTGAAAATGTTATTAGTCAAATTACTGATGATGTTATTGATGATGTCAAAGAATGACAAAATCGACCATTAGAAAGCGTTTATCCGATTGTTTATTTTGATTGTATAGTAGTTAAAGTTCGACAAGATAAACGGATTATTAATAAATCAGTTTATATAGCATTAGGAGTTGATTTAGAAGGTAAAAAAGATGTTTTAGGCTTATGAATTAGTGAAAATGAAGGTGCTAAATTTTGATTAGCTAATTTCACAGAAATGAAAAATCGAGGCTTAAATGATATTTTGATTGCTTGTAGTGATAATTTAACAGGCATGTCAGAAGCAATACAAGCAGTTTATCCTAAAACAGAACATCAATTATGCATTGTTCATCAAATTCGAAATAGTTTAAAATATGTTTCATACAAACATCGAAAAACTCTAGTTACAGATTTAAAACCAATTTATAGTGCATGTAGTGAAGAACAAGCAATGCAAGCTTTAGAATCATTTGAAAGTAAATGAAATAAACAATATCCCCAAATTGCTAAATCTTGATATAAAAATTGAGAAAATTTGATGATTTTTATTAGTTATCCTGCAGAAATCAAAAGAGTAATTTATACAACAAATGCTATTGAATCTGTTAATAGTCAATTACGAAAAGTTATTAGAAACAAAAAAGCTTTTCCTAATGATATGTCAGTTTTTAAAATATTTTATTTAGCAATTGAAAATATAACAAAAAAATGAACATTGCCTATTCAAAATTGAAATACAGCAATTGCTCATTTTATGATAAAATTTGAAGACAGAATTAATCTGAACTAGTACTTTGTAAAACAAAGATACACAGATTTCTAAAAAGCCTCTTAAAGATTGAAAGTGAATTAAAAAATGTATAATACTGAAATGAATAATAATGATTTAATGTTTATGATTATAGGTTTGCCTATAATAGTTATTGTTATAGGAGTTATTATAGTTTGTGTAGTTACTTCAATTGATAGTAGTTCTAGAGTAGATACAGTTAATAATGCAATTGAAAAAGAAATAAAAGATTTTTTATTGCCTGAATTGTAAATATAAATGGGACAGTTTTTTAAAATAATTGTATTAAATCTATTGGTCTTTTATAAGATAGTGATTTTCTGGGTGTAGAATTAATTTGAAATGCTATAGTATTTAAATCTTTTTGTTTATATGAAGATAGATCTGTAGATTTTGGTAAATATCTTCTTAAAATACCATTATTATTTTCATTTAAACCTCTTTGACAAGGTTTACCAGGATCTGCAAAATAAATCTTAACATTACAATTTTTTTCGATTAATTTTCATTTACTAAATTCTTTACCACGATCAAAAGTAATAGTTTTAACTGTTCCTTTTTGTAACTTTGAAATAAATTTTATTATACTTTTTGTAATATTTTCTGATTTATTATTTTTAGTTGCTAAAGGAATTGTGGTTTTTGATCATATATCAGCTAAAGTAATAATAGAACTTTTATGATCTTTACCAATGATAGTATCACCCTCTAAATGACCAAATTCTTCTATATTTTTAATATTAGGAATGATTAAATTTCTTTCATGAATAGACTTACAATTATTAATTCTGCCCCTAGTTTCTTTTTGTTTGTGAGGTTTATTTTTTCCTTTTCTCAATAAGTTATTTTCATCAAAACCCATTCGATTTGTTTTAAACATGTTATATAAAGTTTTTGTTGAAATACTTTTTATTTTATTTTCCTTTAAAAAATTAGCAATTATATCAAGAGCATAATTTTTAGTAATTAACAAATGATTAATAGTATTAATTTCTATTAAAGTTAAAATTATTAATTTTCTACCTGCATTTTGTTTATTTTTTTGAATTTTATTCAATATTTCTAATGGTAATAAGTTTTGATTTAATAATCTACAAACTCTATGTACAGTTGATTTACTATAATCAATGGCTTTTGCTATTTTACGAATCGAAAATCCATAACTTTTATATTCTTTTATTGCTATTATTGATTCAATAGTCAGATACTTATACATTGTGCTAATTCCTTTCTTTTCTTAATTATAGAATTAACACAATTTAATTTTTATATAAGTGTCCTTTTTAATTTTACAATTCAGGATAATTATTCACAACCTTATCAAAATCCAAAAACAAGAAGTACTAAAAGTATAACTATTATTAAAATTAAAGATTTTAAAACAAGAGATGGTTATCCAATTATTATTAAATTACAAAAACCATTAGATAAAAATACCAAAGTAACTGGTTTAAAAATAAAACCCCCTAGAAGCATGATTTTCGGCAATATAAAGGTACTTGGTGAAGTTGACAATATGGAAGTATACCCTAAATTATTTGTCAAAGATAAGATAGCATTTCCACTATTATCAATGCCTATTGAAACTCAACCAAAGGTTAGAATATTAGAGCAATGATTTAGTGAACAGATATTACCGTGAAATTTAGCAAAACAATTTATTGGACAAGAAAAATCCTTTAATTTTGTAGAAAAGTAATGATACATGATAAAGTGTTATTTTTAGAGAATTTTTACACTAAATAATGTTACTTTTAACAAATTTTTAATTAAAAATAATATTTTAAGTGTAAATTGATGAATAATTTTTGGTCATCCATACTTTTCTACATAATTAAAAGAAAAATCAGTTTTAGATTTAATTAAAATTGGTAGTGGTTCTGTAACAAGAAGAGAAGTTATTAATAATGCAAGAATAACTCATGCTTGGTTAGGATATGAAATGGGTACTGTTTGAGATGGTAAATGACCATTAAAGAAAGAAAAGGAATTAAAAGATAAAGAAGTTTGAAATTTCCCTGGTGAAAGTCAATTTTATCAATATGTTGCAACTAATAATAAATTCAATGATATTGAAATTGAAATAAAAGATGCGCCAACAGTTGATAGTTTACAACAATTACTATTAGATATGCTAACTTATACATATAATTACAATAAAAATTTTGATGGTGCATCTTTATTATCTACCCCAAATAAAATGGATATATTACGAGCAAAATTTGAAAATCAAAAACCAGAAGATGTTATTACTAATTTGTTTAAACAGTGAAAACTAGATTATCCTAATTATATTGATTTAGAGCAAGTAAAAATATTTAAGCAAATAGTTATTATGTTATCAAATAATATTTATTCAAGTATGTCAATTAATAAAGGTTTAAATGATGATAATAAGATTTTATTACCATATTACTTTTTTAATTATGTAGAAAAGTATGGATGACCAAAAATTATTCATCAATTTACACTTAAAATATTATTTTTAATTAAAAATTTGTTAAAAGTAACATTATTTAGTTTAAAAATTCTCTAAAAATAACACTTTATCATGTATAATTACTTTTCTACAAAATTAAAGTATTACTTTGAATTGAAATCAAATCCAATACATCCTAATAAAGATGAAATTTGACAATTTAAAGATGCAAAAGTAATATTAAAATCTAATTATTTTGATTTTACAGATATTAATAATATTAAATTAAAAAATAATGACATTAGTCAAAATGAATTATTTAAATTAGATGATAATCAATTTAATTGATTATCTATAACCAATGAATTAGAAAGTAATAATATACCTTCATTAATTCCTGCTGATTGAACACTGAGTGGTGAATATGGAAAATATTTTACAAGAGTAATCATTAGTAATAATAAAATTGAAAATGTTTTAAGTTTATATGGTTCAAATAAATCTCAATTATTTTCTAAATTAGAATTTTATAAAGAAATTTCACAAATTGATGATAATAGTGAATTTGAATTACAAATTAAAAATCCGATTAATAACTTAAATCGGATTGAAATTAGTGGCATATTTGGTGCTGGAAATTATGATTTAATTTTAGTAACAACTAATCAAGAAATAAATTTACAAAATATTAATTTATTTGATAAATATAATGAAAATATTTCTTATATCAATTTAGAAATTTAAAATTATTTATAAAAATATCCATCAGGATATTTACCATCTCATTTTATATCATCTTGATTTTTTGGATTAACTCCAAAATATAATTCTATTTTATATTCATCATTTCTTTTATGTTCTCATATAGTTGCCCCCCCTATGTTCTTCATAAAAATGGTCTAAATATTTTGTTAATCCATTAGTTTGATAATATGCAACTGCACCTAATATTAAACCAGTAGAACCAGTTATTACAGCAAATGATAATGCTATTTTTTGAAAATTTGTTTTTATTCATGTTTTCATTTTGAATTACTCCTTTTTCCTTAATTTTACTTTTAAATTGTACTTAATTTATATTATTTTTACAATATGCCTTTTAAACGTAAAATAACGCCTAAATTAAAGGCGTTTATTTTGTGATACCTATACTATTAATTATATGTTACTTGTTTATTATATCGCAAATGTGAAGATACTTTTTTTCACAGTAGCATTATTTTAATCATAATTACGTTCTTATGTGGATTATTGTGAATAAAATAAATTATTAATGTTATTTACCATATTTTAACACTTTAAATTTATGTAAATTAAAATTAATAATTAGTGCAGAAACAGATTAGGAGAGTTAAATATGAGTTTTAATTATAAATGAAATTTTAGAGAACAATACTTTAATTTTGTAGAAAAGTAGTGGTATTAGTAAAATTAGCAAAAATATATTTTTATATGGTATTTTTAATATTAAAGAGGTGATTTTAAATGAATAAAAATACAGTAAAAGAAATTTTAAATAATTTGTCTGATAAAGATTTTATTGAGATTTTTAGAGAAAATAAAACTAGAATTAAACAAATTGAGAAAAAAGAAAAATTTGAAGCAGTCGAACAAAAATTCAAAGAGAAAGGGATTCAATGTCCAGATTGTAGTTCTTTTTTGTGTACTAAATATGGTAGTAAAGATTATAAGCAAAGATATAAATGTAAAAGTTGTAATATTACTTTTCATGCTTTTAAAAATCATTATTTTTATTGAAGTCATTTATCTCATGATCAATGAGATTTATTGATACAAATAGCTACTTTAGGTCAATCTGCTTACATTATTTCTCAATTTATTAATACTACAAATAAAACTGCCTGATTTAATCGTCAAAAATTTATGAAATCAACACAATTAGTAAAAACACAAAATCAATTTGTAAAATTAAAAGCTAGAATTGAAGTTGACGAAACTTTTATCAAAGAAATTCATAAAGGAAACTTTAAAGATCCAAATGATCCAAGAAAACAATGAATTGAAGAAAATGCTAAAGATTTAAATTGTTGTATTCAAATGGCAATTGATGAAAACCGAAATATCTATGCTCAAACAACAAATACTAAAAGATTAAATAAAAAATGAGTACAAGAAAACTTAACATCGAAACTTATCGAAGAAAATTCAATTATAGTTTGTGATATGCAAGTATTATATGATACAGTAGCTAAACAAACTAAATCCACTATCCAGCAGTTTAAATCAAAAGAAAATAAAGAATTAAATTATAAAAAATTAAGTAATGTCAGTAAAATACAATCAAGTTTAAAAGAATTTATTACTCATTACCATGGCATTGGATTTACCAATATTCAAAATTACCTCAATTTATGGAAATGAAAATATCAACACTACGGATTAACCCCTTATCAAAAATCCAATGTGTTATATTTCAGTTTGTAAAAAAATAAATCCCAAAATTTAATAAAATCAAATTTTAAGTCAAGTTGATGACTTTTTTTATTTTACCACTACTTTTCTACAAAATTAAAAGAACAATATGCTAAAATTGATAAATTAGTTTTAGAACATTTAAAAAATAAATGAGAAAAACGAGATTGAATAATAAAAAATACAAGAGATAAAAAGAAATATAAAATTGTTGATTATCAATATCGAACAAGAAAAACTATATATGGATTAGTAACTTATAAAAGAAGAATATATAAATATTTTGATGAAAAATTACAAAAATGAATTCGTGTTTGTTTAGTCGATGAATGACTAGAATTACCTAAATATAAAAGAATTGGCAAAGATATTGAACAAACTATTATTGAATATTTTGCTGATGGAAAAAGATATCGTGATATTTGAGATGTTATAAAAAAAGCAAATATTAGTCTTAGTACTATCCATAGAGTTTTTAATAATTTAGAAGTAATTGAAACAATTCCAGTAAAAGTAAAGTTAGAAAAAAATCAACCTATTTTTATAGCAATTGATGATGGTCATAGAAAATTTTGAAATTTTAAACGTAAAGGTATAAAGCACTCTATGCGATTAATAACTACATATACAGATAATATTAATCATAAACTGCAAAATAAAAGAGTAAAAGCAATTATTAGACCAACAAAAACAGCAATTGGAGTTAAAAAGACTGCTGAATTTATTAAAGAACATTGTCAAAAATTTTATGAAAATGTTGAACAAGCAAAAATAATTATTTGTGGAGATAGTGCTGGGTGAATTAAAGATGTAGCAGATTATCTTGGTGCTGAGTTTGTTTTAGATAAATTTCATTTAATTAGAACATTATATCTTGGCATAATGGCGGGAAATAAAGGAAAATATTGAAGTGAATATAATAATTGTAAAAATTTAATAAAAAATGGTCAATATGATGAGTTAATTGACTATTTATATAATCAATTAGATAATCATAAAAAATTAAAAAAACAATATTTTAAAAATAATAAAAAAGGTATTGTTAATCAAGGTGCTTCTTGAAATATTGGTTGTTTTACTGAAACTAATATTTGACATGTTTTAAAAGAAATGATTGCTAATCGAACATATAATATTTTGATTTACATTAAAATGGTTATTTTTAAATGTAATAAAATAAATTTGGAAACATAATTTAATGAATGTAATAATTACTTATTATTTCACAATTTTGTATAGCATCTCAAAAATTATTATTTTTTATTTTTACTCTTAAACCAATATTGAAAAATAATAAAGAAGTAGTTATAAATGTTAAAATTGGAGTTATAATTATACAAAAAATAATGCCAACTTGTAATTGTATTCAGTTATAATAATTTTTATTATTATGACTAATATGACATACATAATCCGCAGAATAACTTAAAATATGATTTATACTAATTGTTTTTAATAATTCAAATCCATTTTTTTCTAACTTTTCATAACTTTTTGTTAACAAATTAAACATATTTGAATGATAATTACTAAAATCAATTAATGTTAAACCGGTACTCATAATTAAAATAGTTAAAATAAATAGTAATGCAGTTATTAACTGTAATTTTTTAATTTTCATCTTTAAAATCTCCTTAAATTTATTTGTTAATTTTAGCACTTAGTAAAAGTTATTATAAGTATCTTAGTTGTAATACTTTTAAAATAGTAGTAAGATAGACTTACAATTACATAAAAATCCTAATTATTTCTTGTCTAACATTTATAATAAGACTATATATGAAGTAATCTATTTCGGATTTTTGACAATCTCCCAAATTATTTTAATTATCTGGCTAAAATTTTACTATATTTTAAGTAAAATAAAATATAAAAGATAATAACTCAATTTTAAACATTGGATTTATTTGATACTAAACTTTAAATTTTTTAAGAAATTTATTATAATTTTTTATACTTATAAAAATCAAAAAATAAGTATAGTATTTATATTGTTTTATAATAATTTTAATTTTATAAAAGTTTTATTATTATTTTTATTTAAAATAATATGGTATTGTATATAGAATATTTTAAAGGAATATAAAGTTATGTTTAAATTAAAAGCACCTTATAAACCAACAGGTGATCAACCCGAAGCAATTAGAAAATTAGTAGTAGCTATTAAAAATAATATTAAATACCAAGTATTATTAGGAGCCACTGGTACGGGTAAAACTTTTACAATGGCCAATATTATTGCGCAAGTGCAAAAACCAACTTTAATTTTAGTACATAATAAAACATTAGCTATGCAATTATATGGAGAATTGAAAACTTTTTTTCCTGAAAATCGCGTTGAATATTTTGTCTCATATTTTGATTTTTATCAACCCGAGGCATATTTACCAAAAACTGATACTTATATTGATAAAAATTCTAAACAAAATCAAGAAATTGAAATGTTAAGATTAAGTGCTTTAAATGGTTTATCTATTAGTAAAGATGTTATTGTTGTAGCATCAGTAGCAGCAATTTATGGTGAACAAGAACCAACAGCATATAAAGATAACTTTTTTGAATTGAGAAAAGGACAAAAAATTAATAGAAAAGATTTATTATTAAGACTAATTAAAAATGGATATGTACGTAATGATATTACATTAGAACCGGGTAGTTTTAGTGCAAAAGGTGATTTAATAAAGTTAGCTCCATCTTGAAATGATCAATTTTATTTAAGAATTAGTTTATTTGGTGATGAAATTGAAGAAATAGCACGTATTGATACATTAGGCGCTAATGTTTTAGAACGTTTTCCCTTTATTACAATTTTTCCTGCGCAAAATTATATTACTAGTAAAAGTCGTGTTGATCAGGCAATTATTAAAATTACTGAAGAGTTAAAAATAACATTAGCACAACTAAGAAAAAATAATATGTTAGTAGAAGCGCAAAGATTAGAACAAAGAACAGAACATGATCTAGAATCCTTAAAAGAATTTGGTATTTGTAGTGGTATTGAAAACTATTCTCGTCATTTAGAAAATAGAGAAGTGGGTTCAGCACCATATACTTTAATTGATTTTTTTCCAGATGATTTTTTAACAATTATTGATGAATCTCATATGACATTACCACAAATTAGAGGAATGTATAATACTGATCGTAGCAGAAAAGAAACACTAGTAAAATATGGCTTTCGTTTACCTAGTGCTTTGGATAATCGTCCTTTAAATTTTAATGAATTTTCTAATAAGTTAAAGCAAGTTATTTATACTTCAGCAACTCCTGCTGATTATGAATTATCTTTAATTAAAAATGAAGTTGAACCCTTTAATGTACCAGTTCAGCAAATTATTCGTCCCACAGGTTTATTAGATCCAACAATTGAAATTAAACCAACTAAAAATCAAATGGAAGATATTATTAATCAAATAAAATTACGAACAAAAAATAATGAAAGAGTATTTATTACTACTTTAACAATTAGAATGGCAGAAGAATTATCAAATTTTTTACAAGAACAAAAAATTAAAGTTGCTTATATTCATAATGAATTAAAAACATTAGAACGTACTAAAGTTTTGTTAGATTTAAGAAAAGGTGTTTTTGATGTTATTGTTGGTATTAATTTATTACGTGAAGGATTAGACGTACCAGAAGTGTCATTAATCTGTATTTTGGATGCTGATAAATCTGGTTTTTTACGTAATACTAAATCATTAATCCAAACTATTGGTCGCGCAGCACGAAATGTTAATGGTCATGTTATACTATATGGAGATATTAAGACAGAGGCAATGACACAAGCAATTGAAGAAACGCAAAGAAGAAGAGAAATTCAACTTGCTTATAATAAAAAACATAATATAGTACCAGTTACTGTTAAAAAACCGTTGAGTGAAATCGTAAGTACTAGAGAATTAGATGTTGATTTAAAAGTTTTAAATTCAAGTAAAGGTAAAACAAAAATAGCTGCTAAAACAAAGATAATTGCTGATTTAAGAGTTGAAATGTTACAAGCAGCTAAAGATTTAAATTTTGAAAAGGCAGCTTCACTTCGTGATTTAATTTTGAGTATTGAAAGTGAAAAATAAAGGAGTAAAATAAGTTGACCGATAAAGCACAAAAAGGTATTTTGATAAGTCCAAATACTAAAATTAATCCTCATATACCAACAATATTTTTAATAAAAAATTATATTACTAAACCTAAAATTTTTATTGGTGATTATACTTATTATCATGATTTTAATGGTGAGCAAGCAGCTATTGATTTTGAAAATAAAAATATAATTTATCATTTTCCAAATATGATAGATGATGAATTAATTATTGGTAAATTTTGTTCAATTGCGCAAGGTGCTTTATTTATAATGAATGGTGGCAATCATAATTATTGTGCAGTTTCAACATTTCCTTTACCATTATTTTATAAATCATTAAATTTATCAGAAGTTACAGAAAAAGATAAATTAGATAAATTTCCGATTAAATCACCAACAGTGATAGAAAATGATGTTTGAATTGGTCATGATGTGACAATCTTAAGAGGGGTAACTATTGGTAATGGGGCAGTAATTGCAGCTAAAAGTGTAGTTACAAAAAATGTGCCTCCTTATGCTATTGTTGGTGATAATCCTGCTAAAATTATAAAATATCGTTTTTCTAAAAAAATAGTTCAAAAATTACAAAATATAAAATGGTGAGATTGATCTATTGAAAAGATTGTTGAAAATTCAGATTTGTTAAAACAAAATTTTGATAATAAAATATTACAAAAACTTGTAAAAGAAAGTAATAGTTTAAATAAAATAAAGGGGTAATAAAAAATATGAAAAAATATGGTTATTTAACTACTAAAATAGGTTTAATTGAAATCATAGTAGTTGTAGAACAAGTAGTAAAAGTTAGTTTTGTTAATACTCGTCAAGTTGCTAAGGATAGTAGTAATATAGTGGTAGTTAATTGCTTAAAACAATTAGCAATGTATTTTGATAAAAAATTAAGTGATTTTAACTTACCAATAGCTTTAAAAGGAACTCCTTTTCAAGAATTAGTATGGAGTAAAACTTGTACTATTCAATTTGGGACAACTTTAACTTATCAAGAATTAGCGCAAAAGATAGGTTATCCAAAAGCAAGTAGAGCAGTGGGTTCAGCTTTAAGTAAAAATCCATTAGCAATTATTGTTCCTTGTCATCGTGTTGTTAATAAAAATAAGAATATTGTTAATTATCTTTATGGTGCTCATATTAAAAATTTTTTATTAGCACAAGAAAGTAAATAAGGTATAAGATTATTTTTTTATGATTGATTATCTTTTTTTTGATTTTTAAAATTGTTAACAATTTTAACTACATAATTTTTAATATAGTAAACAGGATATCCTGCTAACATAACAGCAATTAAAATTAGTGAATTTCATAATGCTCACATATTATTATTTTGTGTACCATAATAATACATTGCTAAAAATGATCCAACAATAGCAATTATTGCTCCTAAATAACCAATAATAATGAAAAAGTAAAATCAAAAATTATTAAAAATCTTTTGGTAGTCTGGATGTTTGCGCCTTAAAAAGATAATGACTGAATTAACAATTAATTTTAAAAAACTAATAGCAATAATAAAGTAATTAGTTACTTCATACAATTGATTTCATAAAATATAAATTAAAGCAGCAAATATTAATAGTAGCATAGCAGCTCATGGCATATTAGTTCTTTTAGTTGTTTTTTGAAAAAATTTAAACAAATCTTTTTCTTCACTCATTTTAAAAATTAAACGTGATTGATAAAGTAGAAATGCATTTAGTGAACCAACAAATAATAAAATTGCTAGTCCTGAAAAAATATAAGCTAAAACATGAGAAATATTAGGATTATTGATAATAGCATAATATCAAACGTTACTAAATCCATCATTTTATCTAATCATGAAAATGGTTCATTAATAGTTAACAAAGCAATTAATAGTATTAAATATAAAAAGATAATTAGTCCTGTTGCAACAATTAAAGCTCAAAGTACATTTTTTCTTGGATTTTCTACTTCTTCAGTAACATAAGTTATTGCTTCAATTCCTGAATAGGCAAATAGTGTCATTGTTGTTGCTGGTAATAAAACATAAGTTGCAAGAAAAATTTTTGATAAATCTTTTTGAACTATTTCACTATTAAAGCTATCTGTATTACCATAAATCATAGCAATAAATAAAACAAAAGTAATTGGTAATCCTTTTAAAATTGTAAAAATAATTTGTGTTTTTCCAGAACTATTTTTAATAAATATTTGGATTATAGCTAATGCAAATAAAATTAAAATTCCAAATAATTTTATCAACCATTGGTTAGTAATATGAGCTAAAGTACCAATAATATTACCTAATGCTAAAGTAGCAGAAGCAACGGCAGTAGCACTAACCATTAAAACTAAAATCCATCCCAATCAAAACGAACAAGCCATTCAATTTGCTTTTTTTAATCAATAATAAGCACTTCCATTTCCTGGAAAAGAAATAGCAGTTTCTGCTAGTAATAACATTTCTGGCAAAATTAAAATAGCGCCTAAAATTCAGGCACATATCATTAAAATCGGATTAAATCCACTTTGAAATGCTACTTGTCCAAATGAAATTAGTACTGATGATCCAACTGTGGCAGAAATTGCCATCATTAATATTACTCAAAACGAATACTTCTTTTTTAATTTCATGTCTTTTTCCTATCTCTATTTTTTTATTTCGTATGTATTGATAAAACTTTTTATTTTCCTGAATTGTAAATATAAATGGGACAGTTTTTTAAAATAATTGTATTAAATCTATTGGTCTTTTATAAGATAGTGATTTTCTGGGTGTAGAATTAATTTGAAATGCTATAGTATTTAAATCTTTTTGTTTATATGAAGATAGATCTGTAGATTTTGGTAAATATCTTCTTAAAATACCATTATTATTTTCATTTAAACCTCTTTGACAAGGTTTACCAGGATCTGCAAAATAAATCTTAACATTACAATTTTTTTCGATTAATTTTCATTTACTAAATTCTTTACCACGATCAAAAGTAATAGTTTTAACTGTTCCTTTTTGTAACTTTGAAATAAATTTTATTATACTTTTTGTAATATTTTCTGATTTATTATTTTTAGTTGCTAAAGGAATTGTGGTTTTTGATCATATATCAGCTAAAGTAATAATAGAACTTTTATGATCTTTACCAATGATAGTATCACCCTCTAAATGACCAAATTCTTCTATATTTTTAATATTAGGAATGATTAAATTTCTTTCATGAATAGACTTACAATTATTAATTCTGCCCCTAGTTTCTTTTTGTTTGTGAGGTTTATTTTTTCCTTTTCTCAATAAGTTATTTTCATCAAAACCCATTCGATTTGTTTTAAACATGTTATATAAAGTTTTTGTTGAAATACTTTTTATTTTATTTTCCTTTAAAAAATTAGCAATTATATCAAGAGCATAATTTTTAGTAATTAACAAATGATTAATAGTATTAATTTCTATTAAAGTTAAAATTATTAATTTTCTACCTGCATTTTGTTTATTTTTTTGAATTTTATTCAATATTTCTAATGGTAATAAGTTTTGATTTAATAATCTACAAACTCTATGTACAGTTGATTTACTATAATCAATGGCTTTTGCTATTTTACGAATCGAAAATCCATAACTTTTATATTCTTTTATTGCTATTATTGATTCAATAGTCAGATACTTATACATTGTGCTAATTCCTTTCTTTTCTTAATTATAGAATTAACACAATTTAATTTTTATATAAGTGTCCTTTTTAATTTTACAATTCAGGTTTATTAATGTAAGTTTGATAAGCATTTGGTAAGGTTTCAATATGACCAATATTTTCCAAAAATAAATAATCATAATTTTTATAATGGAGTTTAACTTGATAATTATGAATGACATTAGCCATGAAAAATGCGACAAAATTATCTTTTTTACCGTGAATTAATAAGGTAGGAACTTGAAAACTTGTTTTGCTTTTTTTTAATAAATCATATTTTAAAATATTTGTATTTGTAAATTTTTGATATCTTTTTGTTAAACCATTACTAATTAATCATCAAGGTTTTTTATAACGATATTGCATGACGTAACGAAATTGAACAAGTAGGTTAGAGAATCCACAATCAGTAATTGCCCAGTTAATTAAATTGGTTACTTTATAATTAAATAAATAATAATTAATTGTTGATGCACCCATACTATTACCAATTAAACCAATACTGCTAACTTGATAATTATCTTTTATTCAATTAATTAAACAATTAATATTTTCAGCATAAGTAAGACCAATGTCACTATATTGGCCATAAGTTTTACCGTGAGCAACATTATCAAAAGTTAAAATATTGTATCCTTCTTCATAAAATCATGACACTAATCTTAATGCTAAATATTTATTTTCTGTTCAACCATGAAAACCAATAACTCATTTATCACTTTTCTTTTTTTGAATGACAGTTAGACAACTAATGTTTTGATTATTATCATTTTTAATGGTAAATTCTTGATAATTTTCTTTTTTTCAATCAATTGGATAGCCATATTTATTAAGATCTTTAATTTGACAATCATATTGATGATAATTAAAACTATTAATATCAACTGTTTGTTTGTTATTTATTTTAAATTTACCTTCTTTTTGATAAGAAAAGCAAAATTCTAAAAATTGTTTTTGATATTTTTTTGAATAAAAATAAACAAAAGGAAATAATAGAATAACTAATAAAATTTTGCTAAAAGAATAACAAAATCTTTTATAACCAGTTAATAAAATTTTTTGATTCACAGACGTGTTGATTAATGTCATTTTTTAAGCCTTTTCTAAACTACTAAACTACTAATTATTTTACACTATCTTATCAAATGTTTAAAATATTAATGTATGTTAATTTAATTATTTTAAAATAATTAAATTAATAATTTTTATAACTTAATTGTTTTTCAATTTTATTAATAATTGCTTTCTAGGAAAGTTTATTGTATAGTAATGTTTTCAGTTGTAAACTTTAAGTGAGATTTATTTAAAATTATCTTTAAATAAATCTTATTTAAAATTGAAACAAAATAATATTTTCAATAATTTTCATTATTAATAAAAATAGTATATGAGAATTTTAATAAAAAGGAGGATACTTAAAAATGATAAATGAAAAAAATAAGACAGTAGAAGAAGATAGTTGAGAAAGTGTTACTACTGTTAATGTTGATGATAGCGACTGTCAAGCAAAAATGGAAAAATTAAATAAAAAATTGCAAGAAACAGCTAATGAATTAGAAGAAATAAGCTTTAATTTTGTAGAAAAGTAATGATACATGATAAAGTGTTATTTTTAGAGAATTTTTACACTAAATAATGTTACTTTTAACAAATTTTTAATTAAAAATAATATTTTAAGTGTAAATTGATGAATAATTTTTGGTCATCCATACTTTTCTACATAATTAAAAGAAATAAGTAGTCTTTATGCAAAATCAGTAAAAGAATCATTAGATAAATCAAAAAAAATTAAAGAACTAGAAGATAAAATTGATGAATTGGAAGAACAATTAAAAGCATGTAGAGAAAAAAATAAAAAATTAGAAGGTCTTGAAGATAAAGTTAAAAAATTAGAAGAAGATTTAAAAGAATGTAAAGAAAAAAGAAAAGAACTAGAAGCACAGTTAAAAGAATGTAAAGAAAAAAGAGAAGAACTAGAAGAACAATTAAAAGATTGTCAAGAAAAAAATAAAAAATCAGATGAAAGTAAAGGACAATGAATTCCTAGTGAATATAAATGAATGCCTGTTGGATCAAAAATGCCAGAAGGTTGAGTAAAAGTAGATCTTGCTAAAGGTTTAACAATAGTTCAGAGTGATAAAGAAGGACAAACATCAGGAAGGAGGCTTTTTAGAAATCTGTGTATCTTTGTTTTACAAAGTACTAGTTCAGATTAATTCTGTCTTCAAATTTTATCATAAAATGAACAATTGCTGTATTTCAATTTTGAATAGGCAATGTTCATTTTTTTGTTATATTTTCAATTGCTAAATAAAATATTTTAAAAACTGACATATCATTAGGAAAAGCTTTTTTGTTTCTAATAACTTTTCGTAATTGACTATTAACAGATTCAATAGCATTTGTTGTATAAATTACTCTTTTGATTTCTGCAGGATAACTAATAAAAATCATCAAATTTTCTCAATTTTTATATCAAGATTTAGCAATTTGGGGATATTGTTTATTTCATTTACTTTCAAATGATTCTAAAGCTTGCATTGCTTGTTCTTCACTACATGCACTATAAATTGGTTTTAAATCTGTAACTAGAGTTTTTCGATGTTTGTATGAAACATATTTTAAACTATTTCGAATTTGATGAACAATGCATAATTGATGTTCTGTTTT
The DNA here is from genome assembly GCF_964030965.1 of Spiroplasma endosymbiont of Amphimallon solstitiale. Taxonomy (GTDB): domain Bacteria; phylum Bacillota_I; class Bacilli_A; order Mycoplasmatales; family VBWQ01; genus Spiroplasma_E. The sequence continues at coordinate 2,006,069 of NZ_OZ034999.1, read as the reverse complement.
AGGATAAACTGCTTGTATTGCTTCTGACATGCCTGTTAAATTATCACTACAAGCAATCAAAATATCATTTAAGCCTCGATTTTTCATTTCTGTGAAATTAGCTAATCAAAATTTAGCACCTTCATTTTCACTAATTCATAAGCCTAAAACATCTTTTTTACCTTCTAAATCAACTCCTAATGCTATATAAACTGATTTATTAATAATCCGTTTATCTTGTCGAACTTTAACTACTATACAATCAAAATAAACAATCGGATAAACGCTTTCTAATGGTCGATTTTGTCATGTTTTGACATCATCAATAACATCATCAGTAATTTGACTAATAACACTTTCACTAATATCAGCACCATGATATAACTCTTGTAACTGCATTCTAATGTCAGATAGAGTCATACCTTTTGCATATAGTGAAAGCACTTGTTGATCAAAACCATCAAATCTTCACTGTCTTTTTGCAACTATTACAGGAGTAAAATCACTATTGCGATCTCTTGGTACATCAATCTCAATTTTACCTTGTTGAGTTATTAATTTTTTTGAACTTGTACCATTACGAGCATTTTCAGTATTACTATGTTGATTTTTTTCATATCCTAAATAATTTTGCATTTCAGAATTCAACATTTTTTCAACTAAACGTTTTGTTAATTCTTTATATAAACCCCCTTCTTTAAAAACTGTTGTTAAATCTCCAGTATTTTCTAATAATAAATCTACTGCTTTTGATATTGGATCATTATTATTAATATTTTGTTTTTTAGCCATCTGTAACTCACTCTTTCTAGTCATTTAATTATATTTACTAGAATTAATTAAACATAGTTATTTTTGTAAGTTACACAGATTACTAAACATTGCCATCTTTAATTTTTACTTTTCTCTTTTAATTTATTTTTTATTCTTTTTCAAGATTTAAACTATGGATATTGTTTATTATATATAACCATATAATCAATTAAAGTACTAATAATATTTAAAGAAATTGTCAATATAATTATCACTAGTAAACACATACAAAATAAAATTACTCAAATATCATTTTTTACTCCTTATATTAATAATATTTTAATTTATATATATTGTATATTTTTAAAAAAAAATAATTAAAAATTACTAATAGTTCACATCATAATAATATTTATTAAAATGGTTAGTAAGTAGTAACAAACACCCCTATATATGATATTATTTTTATACAATCACTCAACCAATAAATTTAAAATAGAAAAGTTAGGAGTTTAAAATTATGAAAGATTTTAAAAATATTAAAATTAAACAAATTAAAAATAGTAATAATAATAAAATTGGTATCTTATTAGGTACTCTAATTTTATTGTTATTAATAACTTTTAGTTTATTAAGACTACTACCAATTGGTAAATTTTTAGACGACTTTATATTTTCTTTTTTATTTGGATGAAGCAAATATTTAATTTATACATTATTATATATATCTTTAATTCCACTTTGTTTTAATTATTATTTTAAATTTAAAGCTTCCTTTGTTTGAGCAATAATTACTACTATTATATGCTGCGCTTGAACAATTGAAACTATTACTATTATTAGTCGTTATGATAATATTTGATTTAATAATAAATTTCATATTAATTTAATTAATGATTATTATCAATCTTGATGAAATTCAACTATTTTTAATAATTATCACGGATTTTTCAAATCACCTATTTCCTTTAATAATTGAACTATTGATAGTTTCTTTCCCTCTTATCTTGTTGGTGGATTAATTGGTAATACTATACTAGAATTTTTAGGTTACACAACTTTTTTTGTTAATTTTATATTAAATATATTAATGATTATTATTTGTTTTAGTTGATTATTTTTTAACCGTCCCTTAATTTTATTTATCACTATTTCAAATCATATCAAAGAAACAATTTTAGATTTTAAAGTTAAGCGAAAAGATCAAAAAATTAATAAATTCCTGAATTGTAAATATAAATGGGACAGTTTTTTAAAATAATTGTATTAAATCTATTGGTCTTTTATAAGATAGTGATTTTCTGGGTGTAGAATTAATTTGAAATGCTATAGTATTTAAATCTTTTTGTTTATATGAAGATAGATCTGTAGATTTTGGTAAATATCTTCTTAAAATACCATTATTATTTTCATTTAAACCTTTTTGACAAGGTTTACTAGGATCTGCAAAATAAATCTTAACATTACAATTTTTTTCGATTAATTTTCATTTACTAAATTCTTTACCACGATCAAAAGTAATAGTTTTAACTGTTCCTTTTTGTAACTTTGAAATAAATTTTATTATACTTTTTGTAATATTTTCTGATTTATTATTTTTAGTTGCTAAAGGAATTGTGGTTTTTGATCATATATCAGCTAAAGTAATAATAGAACTTTTATGATCTTTACCAATGATAGTATCACCCTCTAAATGACCAAATTCTTCTATATTTTTAATATTAGGAATGATTAAATTTCTTTCATGAATAGACTTACAATTATTAATTCTGCCCCTAGTTTCTTTTTGTTTGTGAGGTTTATTTTTTCCTTTTCTCAATAAGTTATTTTCATCAAAACCCATTCGATTTGTTTTAAACATGTTATATAAAGTTTTTGTTGAAATACTTTTTATTTTATTTTCCTTTAAAAAATTAGCAATTATATCAAGAGCATAATTTTTAGTAATTAACAAATGATTAATAGTATTAATTTCTATTAAAGTTAAAATTATTAATTTTCTACCTGCATTTTGTTTATTTTTTTGAATTTTATTCAATATTTCTAATGGTAATAAGTTTTGATTTAATAATCTACAAACTCTATGTACAGTTGATTTACTATAATCAATGGCTTTTGCTATTTTACGAATCGAAAATCCATAACTTTTATATTCTTTTATTGCTATTATTGATTCAATAGTCAGATACTTATACATTGTGCTAATTCCTTTCTTTTCTTAATTATAGAATTAACACAATTTAATTTTTATATAAGTGTCCTTTTTAATTTTACAATTCAGGAAACAAAAAAATTTATGATATAATTAATATAATCTTTAAGTTAACCTTTTCAAAATAACTTATGAACTATATTAATTACTCCCTATACTTTTTTATTGAATTTTTATAATATAATTATAACAAAAAATAGCATTATACTGCTATTTTTTTATTTTTTCTTTTCTTAAATTTGAACATTTTCTTAATTTTATTTCCTAAACTTTTTCAAAACTTAAATTCCGGATGTTGTGATTTATACATAATCATAGCACCAATAATAGTACCGATAATATTTAGAGAAATAGTAAACAATACAATTCCAAAAGGATTATTTTTTTCACATAACTCTCATCCTAAATTAATTAAATGAAGAGCAAATGCCATTCATGCTAATGATAAAGGAATTAACATAATATAAAATACAGTCATAGGTGGATCTACTTCTTTTATTTCAGTTAACAATAAATAATCCATTTTTATTTTCCTTTTCTATTTATATTTTTCTTTATTGTACATTATTTTATTAAAAAAGAAAAGATAACTAATAAAAGTTATCTTTAAACGTTAAACATAGAAATACATCATTATCATCAATTTTATCGTTCTTTAATATTATACTATGAAACTAAATATTTTTCAACATTAAATTAATAAATTTGATACAATGCTTGGAGTTAAAAAATCAATAGAAAGGTGTTGAAAAATATTTAATTTTCAAAATTATTTAAACAATAAAATCAATGATATTAAATCATATTTTGTCAAAGAAGTCGAGGATTGAGATGAAAATTTTTTTCAAAATAGAACTGCAGAAGAAAAAGAAAGATATAAAGTTTCTAAAAAACGTAATAGAACAGTAAATACTGAAATTGGATTTGTAACTTTTAATAGAAGAATATATTGAGATAATATAGAGAAAAGAACTAGATATTTTACAGATGAAGAATTTAATATTGAAAAACGTGCAAGAGTTATGAAAGATTTAAAATTAAAAATACTTAGTAATTTAATTAATAACTTAATAACTAAAAAAACATATACACATATTCAAGCAGAATATGAATATACTTATTTTTCTTTTAATTATGTAGAAAAGTATGGATGACCAAAAATTATTCATCAATTTACACTTAAAATATTATTTTTAATTAAAAATTTGTTAAAAGTAACATTATTTAGTGTAAAAATTCTCTAAAAATAACACTTTATCATGTATCATTACTTTTCTACAAAATTAAAGTATTTTTCTAAAAATTTTATTTCAAGAATTTTTAAAAATGCAAAAATTGAAAAATTAATACCAGAACAAAATTTTAATTTTGTAGAAAAGTAGTGGTAAAATAAAAAAAGTCATCAACTTGACTTAAAATTTGATTTTATTAAATTTTGGGATTTATTTTTTTTACAAACTGAAATATAACACATTGGATTTTTGATAAGGGGTTAATCTTTTAATTATGTAGAAAAGTATGGATGACCAAAAATTATTCATCAATTTACACTTAAAATATTATTTTTAATTAAAAATTTGTTAAAAGTAACATTATTTAGTGTAAAAATTCTCTAAAAATAACACTTTATCATGTATCATTACTTTTCTACAAAATTAAAGGGTTAATCCGTAGTGTTGATATTTTCATTTCCATAAATTGAGGTAATTTTGAATATTGGTAAATCCAATGCCATGGTAATGAGTAATAAATTCTTTTAAACTTGATTGTATTTTACTGACATTACTTAATTTTTTATAATTTAATTCTTTATTTTCTTTTGATTTAAACTGCTGGATAGTGGATTTAGTTTGTTTAGCTACTGTATCATATAATACTTGCATATCACAAACTATAATTGAATTTTCTTCGATAAGTTTCGATGTTAAGTTTTCTTGTACTCATTTTTTATTTAATCTTTTAGTATTTGTTGTTTGAGCATAGATATTTCGGTTTTCATCAATTGCCATTTGAATACAACAATTTAAATCTTTAGCATTTTCTTCAATTCATTGGTTTCTTGGATCATTTGGATCTTTAAAGTTTCCTTTATGAATTTCTTTGATAAAAGTTTCGTCAACTTCAATTCTAGCTTTTAATTTTACAAATTGATTTTGTGTTTTTACTAATTGTGTTGATTTCATAAATTTTTGACGATTAAATCAGGCAGTTTTATTTGTAGTATTAATAAATTGAGAAATAATGTAAGCAGATTGACCTAAAGTAGCTATTTGTATCAATAAATCTCATTGATCATGAGATAAATGACTTCAATAAAAATAATGATTTTTAAAAGCATGAAAAGTAATATTACAACTTTTACATTTATATCTTTGCTTATAATCTTTACTACCATATTTAGTACACAAAAAAGAACTACAATCTGGACATTGAATCCCTTTCTCTTTGAATTTTTGTTCGACTGCTTCAAATTTTTCTTTTTTCTCAATTTGTTTAATTCTAGTTTTATTTTCTCTAAAAATCTCAATAAAATCTTTATCAGACAAATTATTTAAAATTTCTTTTACTGTATTTTTATTCATTTAAAATCACCTCTTTAATATTAAAAATACCATATAAAAATATATTTTTGCTAATTTTACTAATACCACTACTTTTCTACAAAATTAAAGGAACAAAAACATAAAGTATTATTTAATCAAAAATTAAATATATGTGCAGATGATGCTTTTATTACTTGTTGAGATGAAAATGGTTTAAAACAGCAATATTGTTGTAGAATTTTAACTTTTAATCTAGGGAAAAAAGAAATTTATTTTAATTATGTAGAAAAGTATGGATGACCAAAAATTATTCATCAATTTACACTTAAAATATTATTTTTAATTAAAAATTTGTTAAAAGTAACATTATTTAGTGTAAAAATTCTCTAAAAATAACACTTTATCATGTATCATTACTTTTCTACAAAATTAAAGGAAATTTATTCATATAGAAATAAATTGCAAAATAAAACAACTGCATTTTTATTATTTAAAGTTAACAATGGTTTAAATCAACATGAATTATATCAATTTACAACACAAACTATTCTTAATCATTATGATATTAAATTAAATATATTAGGTGTTCAATGAGAGTATCATAATTATAATTTAGTAGTTGCTGGTGATTGTGCATTATGAATTAAAGCAATGGCTAGTTGATTAGGATGTTATTATATTTTAGATAAGTTTCATGCATTTAGTTATTTATGAAAATCTTTTGTTGGAGTTCGTGGTAAGAAAAAAGAATCTCATGACTGAAAAAAATTTTTAGATTCTTCAACTACTTTTTCAAGTGGTAATTGTAATAAATTACTTGATTTTTTAAAACTTAATGTTAATACTAAAACTTATAATTATTTTAAAAATAATGCTCATGGTATTGTAAATCAAAATGCTTCATGAAATATTGGATGTTCTGCAGAAAGTGATGTTTATCATTTTTTAAAATCTTTAACTAATGGAGCAAAAATATATAATTATCAAACATTAAATAATATGTTAATAGCAAAAGCAAATTATTTAAATGCTAGAAGTTATATGAATAGTACTTAATAAATTAAAACTTCATATTTTTAAAATCTAATTTTAAGATTAGAATTTTTGTGTTGTTTAAATGTAATTTTGTCATTATATTTTTAAACATTTATGTATTTTATGATATAATTAAATTAACAAAAAATAAAAGTACATCAGTTTATTGTTCTAGTTGTCCCTTTCTATCCATTAATCTCATACGTCCATTAAGGCTTATCTAAAATGTATTTTAGATAAGCCTTAATTTAAGTTTATAACTGAAAAAATTAATATACAATAAAAAAATGTTTAATGGTAATTATTTTAAAAAATAAATATTTTTATAAGAGTTAGTTTTAAGTTTTAATTATTTATTTTGTAATGTATAATTTTGTGTAAAAATAATTATTAAATCTTTGATAATACTTGTTTTTTTAAATAAGTTTCTATATAATTATTAATGCTTTAAGCAATGTAGTCCCGGTAAAAATTACACTGTAAGGAGAAAAAAATGCGTCAAACAACAATGAGTTTCAGTAACATTGAAAAAAAATGATATGTTATTGATGCCAGTGGTTTAATTTTAGGACGTCTTGCAACTTTAGTTGCAATGATATTGCGTGGTAAAAATAAACCTTCATTTACACCACATTTAGATTGTGGAGATTATATCATCATTATTAATGCAAACAAAATTAAATTAACAGGTAATAAATTACAAGATAAGAAGTACTATAACCATTCACAATATCCTAGTGGATTACGTGTACGTAATGCACAAAGTATGATTGCTAAAGATGCTTCTGAATTATTAGAGATAGCGATTAAGGGTATGCTACCAAATACTACCTTAGGTCGTAAGCAATTTACACATCTTCATGTTTATAACCATGATCAACATCAACATCAAGCCCAAAACCCTGAAGTTTTAATATTAGGCCAAGAGGAGTAAACTTTTATGACAACATCTAATAAACCCGTAACTTATTCAAGTTCAGGCGGACGTAAAACGTCAACTGCCCGTGTTCATTTAAAAAATACTGGTCAATCAAAAATATTAATTAATGGTTTTGAGCCTTTAAAATATTTAGAACAAGAAATCTTAGTTCAAGATATGTTATTGCCTTTAAAAGTAACTAATACGTTAGAAAACTTTGATATTAATATCAAAGTTGAAGGCGGTGGAAGAACTGGTCAAGCTGGTGCAGCACGTTTAGCTTTATCTAATGTTTTAGTTAAGGTGTCAGAAGATTATCGAGCATTATTAAGACAATTTGGATTATTAACTCGTGATGCACGTAAAAAAGAACGTAAAAAATATGGTTTAAAAGCAGCCAGAAAAGCACCACAATTTTCAAAACGTTAATATAATAAAAAAAGAGTCTGAGACTCTTTTTTTATTAAACCTGAATTGTAAATATAAATGGGACAGTTTCCTGAATTGTAAAATTAAAAAGGACACTTATATAAAAATTAAATTGTGTTAATTCTATAATTAAGAAAAGAAAGGAATTAGCACAATGTATAAGTATCTGACTATTGAATCAATAATAGCAATAAAAGAATATAAAAGTTATGGATTTTCGATTCGTAAAATAGCAAAAGCCATTGATTATAGTAAATCAACTGTACATAGAGTTTGTAGATTATTAAATCAAAACTTATTACCATTAGAAATATTGAATAAAATTCAAAAAAATAAACAAAATGCAGGTAGAAAATTAATAATTTTAACTTTAATAGAAATTAATACTATTAATCATTTGTTAATTACTAAAAATTATGCTCTTGATATAATTGCTAATTTTTTAAAGGAAAATAAAACAAAAAGTATTTCAACAAAAACTTTATATAACATGTTTAAAACAAATCGAATGGGTTTTGATGAAAATAACTTATTGAGAAAAGGAAAAAATAAACCTCACAAACAAAAAGAAACTAGGGGCAGAATTAATAATTGTAAGTCTATTCATGAAAGAAATTTAATCATTCCTAATATTAAAAATATAGAAGAATTTGGTCATTTAGAGGGTGATACTATCATTGGTAAAGATCATAAAAGTTCTATTATTACTTTAGCTGATATATGATCAAAAACCACAATTCCTTTAGCAACTAAAAATAATAAATCAGAAAATATTACAAAAAGTATAATAAAATTTATTTCAAAGTTACAAAAAGGAACAGTTAAAACTATTACTTTTGATCGTGGTAAAGAATTTAGTAAATGAAAATTAATCGAAAAAAATTGTAATGTTAAGATTTATTTTGCAGATCCTGGTAAACCTTGTCAAAGAGGTTTAAATGAAAATAATAATGGTATTTTAAGAAGATATTTACCAAAATCTACAGATCTATCTTCATATAAACAAAAAGATTTAAATACTATAGCATTTCAAATTAATTCTACACCCAGAAAATCACTATCTTATAAAAGACCAATAGATTTAATACAATTATTTTAAAAAACTGTCCCATTTATATTTACAATTCAGGTTTCCTTTAAAAAATTAGCAATTATATCAAGAGCATAATTTTTAGTAATTAACAAATGATTAATAGTATTAATTTCTATTAAAGTTAAAATTATTAATTTTCTACCTGCATTTTGTTTATTTTTTTGAATTTTATTCAATATTTCTAATGGCAATAAGTTTTGATTTAATAATCTACAAACTCTATGTACAGTTGATTTACTATAATCAATGGCTTTTGCTATTTTACGAATCGAAAATCCATAACTTTTATATTCTTTTATTGCTATTATTGATTCAATAGTCAGATACTTATACATTGTGCTAATTCCTTTCTTTTCTTAATTATAGAATTAACACAATTTAATTTTTATATAAGTGTCCTTTTTAATTTTACAATTCAGGAAAAGATAAAAGTAATATTAGTGATAATCAAAATGAAAAAGTAAAATTTTTAACTAATAAAAATAAAAGTACTCATGCTTCTATTTTAAATTATTTTGGTTTTAATGATTTTAATCATGAAACTTATTTTACTGATTTTGTAGCAGAAAATAATTTTAATTATGTAGAAAAGTATGGATGACCAAAAATTATTCATCAATTTACACTTAAAATATTATTTTTAATTAAAAATTTGTTAAAAATAACATTATTTAGTGTAAAAATTCTCTAAAAATAACACTTTATCATGTATCATTACTTTTCTACAAAATTAAAGGAAAATAATGCTAATTTATATAATGCTCCATTAGAAATAAATAATGAAACTATTAAACAATATTTAATTCAACAAGAATTTTATAGAAAAAATTGAAATTCTATTTTTAAATTAAGTAAATTAGGAATTAGTGGTTATTTAATTTATATTGCTAATGATGACTTATATTTTCAAGTAGTGGATATACAACAAAGAGTTTATGATATTACTGGTAAATTAATTCAATGTACTATTTTTTATGATAGTTATGAACAAAATGCACAAATGGTAAGATTATTTGAAATTTATACATTAAATAATGAACAAGTAACAATTAACCGTGCAATTTATAGTATTAGTGATAATAAAAAACAATTTCCATTACCTTTTAAATCATACATTAATAATCCAAATTTAGAGCAAGAACAAACACTAAATATTAATTATATTCCAATAGCAATTATGCGAAATAAAGCAAATGAATTAACAGATTGTAATAAAGTAATGGATAAAATTAAAGCATTAGATGTTATTTATGAACAAATTGTTTTAGATACCATTTTAAATTCACCTAAATTTATATTTAGTCAAACTTATGGTAATGTTCAATCAACATTAGAAGAAGCAGTAAAAACTTTGGTTACTAAAAACTACATATTTAAAAGTGGTGGAGATAATAATGAACAAAACGAAAATATCAATATGACAAATAGTAATTTTAAAGGTAAGAACTTAACTGATATATATGATTGAAATGTTAATGAAATATTTAAACGTTGTGGTATTCATATACCAAGTCAAAAGAAATCTGCACAACAATCAGTTCCCGAAAGTACAGCTGTAAATATTTCAACCATTAATTATATTGAACAAAAATTATGGCAATTTAATATTGATATTCTTAAATTTATTCAAATATTAGTACGTTTAGATAAAGATTTATTAAATAGTAAAACATTTAATATTAATGATGAACAAGAAATTAATAATTTAACAGTTAAATTAAAATTATTTAACCCCGAAAATAACTAATTAATAGGAGATAACAATGGACAGCAAAGACAACAAACCACAAACGAAATTTCCACAGAAGCAAACTAAACTTAATCAAGCAGAAGTAGAAAATGATTATTTAATTGATAATATTCCATATGATTTTACAAATATGATGGGGGCTACTAGTGACCCAGATATTAATAGAGCATATGATGAATTTAAAAAAAGAACTATATATATTTATGAAATTGAACGTTTATTTAAAAATAATGAAAATAATAGTTTAAAATTTTCAGCAAATACTATTAAAATAGGTTTTATTGATATTGAAAAAGTATTAAAAACTACTGCTGTTGAAACATCAGACTTTAATATGCAATTAAATCAAAGAGCTAGCACAAATATTAATGATAATACTATTGAATATAGTATGACTGATATTAAAAATTTAATATTTCAAGAAATAAATTTATTAAATCAATTTAAGTTATATGCAGTTAGTATAAATGAACCATTAACTGAAAATAATATTGATAATTTATATATCATTAATAATTATTCTCAACCTTATCAAAATCCAAAAACAAGAAGTACTAAAAGTATTACTATTATTAAAATTAAAGATTTTAAAACAAGAGATGGTTATCCAATTATTATTAAATTACAAAAACCATTAGATAAAGATACAAAAGTAATTGGTTTAAAAATTAAAGCCCCTAGAAGCATGATTTTCGGCAATATAAAGGTACTTGGTGAAGTTGACAATATGGAAGTATACCCAAAGTTATTTGTTAAAGATAAGATAGCATTTCCGCTGTTATCAATGCCTATTGAAACTCAACCAAAAGTTAGAATATTACAACAATGATTTAGTAAACAAATATTACCATGAAATTTAGCAAAACAATTTATAGGACAAGAAAAATCAGTTTTAGATTTAATTAAAATTAGTAGTGGTAATATAACAAGAAGAGAAGTTATTAAAAACGCAAGAGTTACACATGCTTGATTAGGATATGAATTTAGTAATGTTTTAGGTGGTAAATGACCACTAAAAAGTCAAAAAGAATTAAAAGATAAAGAGGTTTGAGATTTTGTAGGTGAAAGTCAATTTTATCAATATGTTGCAACTAATAATAGATTTGATGATATTGAAATTGAAATTAAAGATGCACCAACTAATGATAGTTTACAACAACTTTTATTAGATATGCTAAGTTATACTTATAACTATAATAGAAATTTTGAAGGTGCTTTATATGATGATAAAGGTAAACCTAGAAATAAAATGGCAGAATTACGTGATACATTTTCAGGACAAAAACCAGATGAAATAATTACTAATTTATTTAGGCAATGAGAGTTAGATTATCCAAATTATGTTAACTTATTACAAGTTAAAATATTTAAAAAAGTATTTATTATGTTATCAAAATATATTTATTCAACTTTATCAATAAACAAAGGTTTAAATGATGATAATAAAATTTTGTTACCTTATTATTTTGAATTAAAATCAAGTCCAATAAAACCTAGTAAAAATGATTTTTGACAATATAAAGATATAAAGGTTATATTAAAATCTGAATATTTTGATTTTACTGATATTAATAATATTAAATTGAAAAATAATGATATTAGTCAAAATGAATTATTTAAACTAGATGATAACCAATTTAATTGATTATCTATTACAAATGAATTAGAAAGCAATAATATTCCATCATTAATTCCTGCTGATTGAACATTAGCAAATGGTGAATATGGAAAATATTTTACAAGAGCAATTATTGAAAAATCTAAAATTGAAAATGCTTTAAGTTTATATGGTACAAATAAATCTCAATTATTTTCAAAATTAGAATTTTATGAAGAAATATTACAAATTGATAATAAAAATGAATTTGAATTGCAAATTAAAAATCCTATTAATAACTTAAATAGGATTGAAATTAGTGGAATATTTGGTGCTGGAAATTATGATTTTATTTTAATAACAGATAAACAAGAAATTGATTTAAAAAATATTAATTTATTTGATAAATATAATGAAAATATTTCTTATATTAACTTAGAAATTTAATTATTCAAAATAATCATCTGTGTAAGTACCATCTCATTTTACATCTTCATCATGTTGTTTAACTTTTGAAAAATATAAATCAGTTATATCAGGACTATATCATTTATTTCATCAAATAGTCGTATCACCATATATTCTTTCACCGTTTGGTTTTAAATAAGAATTTTCCATATTATGGGTAAGCACCCCCCCCATGATTAATCCTATTGTCCCAGTTGTAGCACCAGTTAGTGCTAATGCTAATGTTATTTTACTTAAATTTGTTTTTATTCATGTTTTCATATTTTTTTTACTCCTTTATTATAAATAATTTACTAACAATTCTACATTATCAATTTCATCATCATTTTTTAATTCTTTTCTAATTTCTTCTAACCATTCAGGTGCTAACTCATATTCAAGTTCATCTGCATGTTCTTTACATAAAAAAACATTGGTTACTTTTTTTTCGTCAACTCTTAATTGAACAATATTATCTGATACAATATTGCATCCTTTTCTTTGACAAATTACATCTTCATCAAAATTATCATTCATCATTTTAAATTGTTTTTGCTTATTTTTTACTTTTTTTCGAACTTTGCTTCTTTTTTTACTCATAAATTCTCCTTATTTCTTAATTTTACTTTTAAATTGTACTATTTTTGATTATTTTTACAAGTATGCTTTTAAATGAAAAATAACCTCTAAATAAAAGGCGTTTATTTTGTGATACCTATACTATTAATGATATTCAACTTGTTTATTATATGGAAAATATGAAAGTCGTTTTTTAAAAATTTTTGATTTAATTTTAAATTACACTTATATATGTTTATAATAAAAAAGTAAATTAATTTTTTAAATATATTTACAATAAATTTAAAATTTAAAAAAAGTTAGGAGAAAAAATATGAGTTTTAATTACTTATGAACTTTAAAAGAAGCAACTAAAAGAATGTATCAATCATTTAAAGAGGATATAAAAAATCAATGAGAAAAAACAGATTGAAGAATCTTAAAAGAAAGAGATAGAAAATATATTCCAGTTAAAATTAAAACAAGAACTAGAAATACTATCAATGGTCTTGTTACTTATAAATGTCGTGATTATAAATATTATGATGAACAATTAAAAAAATGAGTTCCTGTTTGTTTATTAGATGAAAAATTGCAATTACCTAAATATAAAAGAACTTGTCAAGATATAAAAAATAATGTTATTGAACATTTTGCAGATGGAAAAAAATATGTTGATATTTTACATACTATGAAACAAACAAAATTTAGTACAACAAGTGTTGGAAGAATATTTCAAGAATATCAAGTTAGTAAATTAGATGTTCCTAAAATAAAATTAGAACCAAATCAATTTATTTATATTAGCATTGATGATGGACATCGTAAGTTTTGAAAATTTAAACGAAATTCTGGTAAATATTCAATGCGTTTAGTATTATTTTGTACAGATAATGTTAATCATAAATTAGTTAATAAAAGAGTAGATGTAATAATAAGACCAACAAAAACTAAAATTGGAGTTCAAAAAACTGCTGAATTTATTTTAGAACAAGGAAATAGATTTTTTGAAAATTTTGACCAAGCAAAAATCATTATTTGTGGAGATAGTGCAGAGTGAATTAAAGATGTTGCTGATTATTTAGGTGCACAATTTGTTTTAGATAAATTCCATTTAGTTAAAAAGTTGTATGTAGGAATTATTGCTGGAAACAAGGGAAAATATTTTGAAGAATATAATACTTGTAGAAATTTTATTGAAAATGGTCAATATGATGAATTAATAAAGTATATGAATGAAATATTAAAAAATCATAAAAAATTAAAAAAACAATATTTTAAAAATAATAAACAAGGTATTGAAAATCAAGGTGCAAAATGAAATATTGGTACTTTTGCTGAAAGTAATATTTGATATATTTTAAAAGAAATGCTTTTTAATTTTGTAGAAAAGTATGGATGACCAAAAATTATTCATCAATTTACACTTAAAATATTATTTTTAATTAAAAATTTGTTAAAAGTAACATTATTTAGTGTAAAAATTCTCTAAAAATAACACTTTATCATGTATCATTACTTTTCTACAAAATTAAAGGAAATGCTTGGTAATAGAACATATAGCATAGATATTTATATTAAAATGGTTATTTTTAAGTGTAATCTTGTAAATTCTAAAACATAATCAAAATTTTTATTTTTATTAAAATATTAAAAACTTATTAAATTAAAAGTTAATAAGAATTTTTGTTGTGTATTTATATTAAATTTTCTTATTGATTTTTTAATATTTGTATTTTAATTGAAATTAATTTAATTTAGTAGTAATATTTACTTACAATTGCATATAATTACAATTATTTCTTGTCTATAATTTTAAAGAAATGTTTAAAAAGTAATTATATCCTCCGTTTTTGTTACCGTCCCTTGTTCTTGTGATAAATTAGGATTATTAATGTATGATTTAAAATCTAATTTAGTTTGTTTTTTAGTATCATTAATACTATAAATTGCACGATTAATAGTTACTTGTTCATTATTTAGTGTATAAATTTCAAATAATCTTACAGTTTGTGCATTTTGTTGATAACTATCATAAAAAATAGTACATTGAATTAATTTACCAGTAATATCATAAATTCTTTGTTGTATATCTACTAATTGAAAATATAGATCATCATTTGCAATATAAATTAAATAACCACTAATTCCTAATTTACTTAATTTAAAAATAGAATTTCAATTTTTTCTATAAAATTCTTGTTGAATTAAATATTGTTTAATGGTTTCATTATTTATTTCTAATGGAGCATTATATAAATTAGCATTATTTTCTGCTACAAAATCAGTAAAATAAGTTTCATGATTAAAATCATTAAAACCAAAATAATTTAAAATTGAAGCATGAGTACTTTTATTTTTATTAGTTAAAAATTTTACTTTTTCATTTTGATTATCACTAATATTACTTTTTTCTTTTCTTTTAAATAGACTTAACATAATATTCACCACCTTTCTTTAAAATATTTGATTAATTTTTAATATAATTTTTACAATAATGAATATAATTAAACCAGCAGTTGCTGATGATAGAATTACTCCAATTAAACCTAAAATAATTTTTATAATTTTAAAAAACATAATATTATTCCTATAATTCTTCTAATTTTCATACATTACCTTTTAAATTACCTTTTCCACTATAAATAGTAATTAATTTTGCATGTTGAACTGATAAAATTACTATATTAACACTATCATTAAAGGTTTGTATTGGTACACCAGCAATTTTGTTATCCGTTATAATAAATTCTTGAATAGTATAAACTGGATTATATATACTTCAAGAATAATAAACTCTATAATGTTTATTAACTATAAAATCATAAGTAATTTGTCAATTATCTCATTTATTTTTTTCTCTTGTTCCTACATCTTTTCATTGTTGATTATTTGGACTTGGTGTTGGATTATTTGGTAATTCAATATCTCAACAATTTTCTTCAACTTCATTTGTTTCTAAACTTTTTGAATTAATTTTTAATTTTGGTGTAACATCAACTTTAATTGTATTTTGTAATTCTTCTAATAAAAGAATAGCACCATAATTAATATCTCCACCTTTTAAATATAAACTACAATTAAAACTACTTTCTCTAACAGTTAAAGTTAATATTACATCTTCATCTTTAATTTTAAATTTTGCAAGTAAATAATCTCCACCTAAATAATTACCAGTTTTAAATTCTACTTTATGCTTTATATTTGCTTGATTTACTGGTAATCTATCTAATGTTATAATTACTCTATATACAGTATTAAAATTAATTTCAAACGTATCTCATTCACGATTATTTTTACTTTTACTTATTACTTTTCATATTTCTTTATCTTGTTTTTTATCAATATTTGCTTTATTTTCATTAATAGCACCAGCAACAGTTTTATTAATAGTTTCTAAATTAGGGATTTCTTGACTTACAGCATTCAATTGAAATGCTACTGGAAACTTTTTTTCTGTGTCTTCTAATTTTTTATCTACTTCTTCTTTTTTATAATAATCAGTTAAATCGATTTTACCACCACTAGCACTAATTTTATTATTTTCATCAATAGTTATATTAGCACCTGCAATTAATTTATCTTGTTTTTTATCTAATAAATTATTAGTTTCTAGTTTTGTGTAATAATCACGTTCAGTATTTTCTTCTGCTATAAATTCAGTTGGTGTTCCAGTACCTTGATATTGATATATATTATGAATTATTGGTGTATACTTTTTTGTGCTATTAGCAACAATAAATTTTATTAAATTATCATCATATAATAACATTACTTTGTCAATATTAACATCAATTTTTTCAATTATTATTTGTCTATTTTCTATTTGATGATTAGTAATTCTTATATTAGATTTAGTTAATTTATTATTACTTATAATAAGTTGTTTACTATCGATAAAATAATATGTTCAATCAATAATATATCATATATCTGTTTTAATATTTTCATTTTTAACTTTTTTTCATAAAGGACTAGTTTCAATATTAAATCAATTATTTTTAATATCATCAATATTTTGTTTATTAATATCAACTTTATTTTCTAATAATTTAATACTATTTTCATTAGTAGTAATTCTTTTTTGTTGTTTAGCAGAAAAGTCAGCAGTCGCAGCATGAGTAAAATCACCAATTTGTGGATTATTTTGTAATGCTTCTGGTGGTAATGTACCAATTTCATCAGGTCAATCTAAAATCATTGTTTCAGTTTTTGGGTCATAATCAGTTGCAACATAACCTTTATTTATAAAGTTTGTAACACGACCCCTATATATCTCATTTTCGTTATCATTAACTAAATCATCATATAATTTTATTTGTTTTGATAATGTAAATTCTTTTTGTTCTTTAATTAATTCATCAACTTGATTTCTAGTATAAAATACTTTTAAGTCAATTTTTTCAATATCTATTTCATCTTGATTATAATTTGAAAATACTTGTTTTAATTCTGTTAATCTTGCTCATATTTTCATTCTACTTGGTGCTAAATCTCAAACATTAATTGTAGGAATACTACTTGCATTAAATGATGTACCATTATTGAATTGAATAGTAGCATCAACATTAAATTCAATTGGTGTACGATTAAATACTCAATGTTCAACCATTACATAAACCATATCTCTTAATGTTTCTTTAATTAATTCATCTTTAAAACTATCAAAAGGAAATTTAGATAAAATAAAATCAAGATAAGCATTAATATCATTTTGAGCGCGAATAGCAAAAGTTGTAAATCAATCATTAACATTTGGTCATGTTTGTATATATTGCTGTGGAGTTTCTGTAATTTTTCCAGTTAATGGATATCAGTTATTATAATTTTCAAGACTGACATCAGTTCAAAGTTTATTAATCATAATTTATCATTCCTTAAAAAATGCTTTTTTATAATGTTTAGTTTTTGTTTTAGTTTTCCTATGTGATATATGGATAATTTCTTTTTGTAATTTTTTCTTACCTTTTTCTACAACTTGACTATATGCAAATTTTTCTAAATGATGTAATAGTCCAGTACCAAATAAAGTATTAACTGAAAATTTTAAACCAACACTTTTAAATGATTTATTAATATTTTCAATAGGATTATTAATAACATTTACTACTTTATGATAAGTTCTAATAGTTCTAAATATTTCCTTTAATTTTGTAGAAAAGTAATGATACATGATAAAGTGTTATTTTTAGAGAATTTTTACACTAAATAATGTTACTTTTAACAAATTTTTAATTAAAAATAATATTTTAAGTGTAAATTGATGAATAATTTTTGGTCATCCATACTTTTCTACATAATTAAAAAATATTTCTCTATATACTTTAAAACTATCTCTAATTACTTGTTGCACCACTGGTGGAGCAAATGCTATTGCTTTTAATCATTTATTACGATTAACACCATAACCAATGTATCAACCACTATATCAACGATATCAATGAAATGGATGTATTTGAGTAACAAAAGTTTTTGCTTTAAGAATACTATCAACAACTGTAATTGGTTTATACTTAGGATTACGATGATAAATAGTAATTGCACATTTGTCTAATGATAAAGGTTGAATTTTACAACCCATAAATACTGGTGAATTTAGTGGAATTAATTGTGCATGTTTAATTGCTCTTTTTTCTGCACTAGTAAATAAATCTGTTGCTTTTTCTTTTAATTTATTAATTTTTTCAAATGCTTGTTTTTCTAATTTTTCAAATTTTTCTTGTAATTTATATATACTTTCTCGTAATTTTTCAAAATATGGTGTATCTTTTCAAAATTTATTTAAACCTTTTTTTAAATAAAATCTAATATCAAAATACTTAAAAATTTTATTTGCATTTAAAACAATTTTATGAATTGAACTATTTTTAAAATTAAATTTAATAGCATTAGCACGAATTTTTTGTAAATCTAAAATTAAAGTTTTTCCATATCTATTCTCTGTATGTATTGTATGAACTAAATTTAATCAATCATGTTGGTTCATTTTTAATACTTCTTTTAATTCAGTATTATATTTTTTTAAAAAGTTATTTGCTTTTTCAATATCTTTAATTTTAAACTTTGGAGTTAATTGTGGACTTAATTTTATTAATGTATTTTGTAATGATAAATATTCTTTTATTTGTTGTGATTTTAAAGATTTAAAATTATTTTTAAATTGTTTTTCAGCAACATAACCTAAATTTTGTGTTATTGTTTCACGATTAGGTGCCAAACTATAATTAAATAAATAACGTTTATTACCAATGATTTTATCTGTTAAAATTTCTTTTCCACTTACTTGACTAATAATTTCTTGTAAATTTTTTGCTTCTTTAACACCAATTTGTTCTAATGTTTTAGTTTTTTGTGCTAACTTAATAAATTTAGTAGTACGATAACCACGACTAATTTTATTAATTCCAACAAATGCAGGTAATATATTAAAAAAAGTATTTAATGGTGTTACATTTCCTTTTAAATAATCATAAACTTGATTAATAGTAAAATCAGTTAAAAACTCTACACCAACAGCACTAATACTAGCAATTAAATCACTTGCACCTAATCCAAGTGCTATACTTTCACTTAAACCACCAGTAAAAGGAGCAAGTGCTACTGCTATTACTTGTACACCAATCATTTCTAAAATTTCTCATCAAAAACTTTTATTTTCTTGTTGGTTACTTGTTCTAGTATGTTTTGGTTTATTTATGTTTAAAAGTATTGCTGTACTAGTTGTACCAATTGGCATGATATTAATTTCCTTTATTTAAGAGTTATTTTAATTGGATTTGTTGTTCCTTTATAATTTAAGTCATTAACATTTGCAGTAATAGTTATATATAAGTCACCTACTTTTTGTTTTTGATTACTTACATTAGTTTTTCCTTGTGCATCACTAAAATATTTAATAGTTGGATTTGTTAAATTAGGATTTAATGTTTTAAATTCATTAGTACTTTTTATTTCTGTATTTAATTCATTGTTATTGTTATTAACATTTGCAGTAATATTTGTTGTTAAAACTGTAATTTTAGTTTTTAAATCATTTTTTTCTGTTTTAATAACTCCACATAACATTCATCTTGATGTTGTTTCATTATTAGAAATATATGGGATTGCTTCTCCAACAACTTCACCAGCAACTTTATATGCTCTTCCTGCTTTAGCATCTTTAATAAAATCTACATAAATAACTGTATTTTCTATCATGTATCTTTTCATCGCTCTTGGTGTTGCTAAAACAAAGGTCATTAATTGTTGTTCATTTTTATCATTAGTAAAAATCATATAGTCATCAAGAACGATTTCACATAATACGCCTTTTACATATAAATTATTTCCATTTAAACGTAATTGTTGTGCCAACTGATTATCGGTAATTAAACCTTTATTATCTGCTAAATAAACTAAACTATCATAAAGACCATTAGTAATAAAAAATTTACTATTTGCAATATTTCTAAATTGAAACAAAGTATTTCAAGCAGATAACATCGATTTTAAATAGTCTACTGGTGTTGTATCTTCAATATCGATTTTAGTAGCAAATTTTGCAATTGCTTGTGTATCATCAATTGCCAATTTATCTGCTAAATCATTTGCAACTTCATATTGCATACTATCTAATAAATTTTGTCCATTATTTGCTTTTAAATCTACATCTGCAATAATTTCTCCTGCAAGATATTTTTTAGTTATTTTTTTACTAATTTTATCTGTATCAACGGCAATGTTTAGTAATCTGTGTAACTTACAAAAATAACTATGTTTAATTAATTCTAGTAAATATAATTAAATGACTAGAAAGAGTGAGTTACAGATGGCTAAAAAACAAAATATTAATAATAATGATCCAATATCAAAAGCAGTAGATTTATTATTAGAAAATACTGAAGATTTAACAACAGTTTTTAAAGAAGGGGGTTTATATAAAGAATTAACAAAACGTTTAGTTGAAAAAATGTTGAATTCTGAAATGCAAAATTATTTAGGATATGAAAAAAATCAACATAGTAATACTGAAAATGCTCGTAATGGTACAAGTTCAAAAAAATTAATAACTCAACAAGGTAAAATTGAGATTGATGTACCAAGAGATCGCAATAGTGATTTTACTCCTGTAATAGTTGCAAAAAGACAGCGAAGATTTGATGGTTTTGATCAACAAGTGCTTTCACTATATGCAAAAGGTATGACTCTATCTGACATTAGAATGCAGTTACAAGAGTTATATCATGGTGCTGATATTAGTGAAAGTGTTATTAGTCAAATTACTGATGATGTTATTGATGATGTCAAAACATGACAAAATCGACCATTAGAAAGCATTTATCCGATTGTTTATTTTGATTGTATAGTAGTTAAAGTTCGACAAGATAAACGGATTATTAATAAATCAGTTTATATAGCATTAGGAGTTGATTTAGAAGGTAAAAAAGATGTTTTAGGCTTATGAATTAGTGAAAATGAAGGTGCTAAATTTTGATTAGCTAATTTCACAGAAATGAAAAATCGAGGCTTAAATGATATTTTGATTGCTTGTAGTGATAATTTAACAGGCATGTCAGAAGCAATACAAGCAGTTTATCCTAAAACAGAACATCAATTATGCATTGTTCATCAAATTCGAAATAGTTTAAAATATGTTTCATACAAACATCGAAAAACTCTAGTTACAGATTTAAAACCAATTTATAGTGCATGTAGTGAAGAACAAGCAATGCAAGCTTTAGAATCATTTGAAAGTAAATGAAATAAACAATATCCCCAAATTGCTAAATCTTGATATAAAAATTGAGAAAATTTGATGATTTTTATTAGTTATCCTGCAGAAATCAAAAGAGTAATTTATACAACAAATGCTATTGAATCTGTTAATAGTCAATTACGAAAAGTTATTAGAAACAAAAAAGCTTTTCCTAATGATATGTCAGTTTTTAAAATATTTTATTTAGCAATTGAAAATATAACAAAAAAATGAACATTGCCTATTCAAAATTGAAATACAGCAATTGCTCATTTTATGATAAAATTTGAAGACAGAATTAATCTGAACTAGTACTTTGTAAAACAAAGATACACAGATTTCTAAAAAGCCTCGTATCAACATATGGTAATTCATATCTTTTACTTTTATCATCCCAAGCAATAATTTTTACTTCCGGTTTTTTTGGTTTTTTAACAATAAACTCAATATTTACTGAGTCAACAATTTCAGTAGGAAAAAAGTTTGCCCATGGACTATTTGAAATTTTAAAAAACTCTATAAATTCTGGTGCTTCTACTAATCTCTCTGTATTGTCTAAATTTTGATTAAATGGTACTGACATTTTATTTCTTCCTTTCGTTTATAAATAATTTTTCTTTTTATAATTAATTAAAAAATTTTCTTTATCATTTGTTTTATTATTAATAATTATTTGTTTATTGCCACCTGTATTAATTGTTTGTTTAAATACCGGTTGTTCTTTAATCATTTTTTTAATAGTTTCTTCAATTTTTGAATTTTCTATATTACTTGTTTTAAATTTTAAATAATCATAAAATTCAGTTTTAACTTGATATTTTTTAAATATATTAATCATTTCTTTTTCTTTAATTTCTTGATTAAGTTTATTTAACTTATTTTCTGCTTCATTAACTTTATTTTCTATTTCTTGTGAAGAAGCATTATTTTCAGTTAAAGGTTCAGTTGTTTGTTGAACATTATTTTCATTTTCTAACATTTACATCACCACTTTTTTATTTATTTTCTTTATTAATCTTTTCATTTAACTTTGCTAATTTTTTTTGATGTTTAATAATTTTGTTATTTGCTCTAACATGTTTTGGAGTTGTGATAAATCTTTTTAATAAAACAATAATTTCTCGACAAATTAATGTTCCAACGCTTGTTCCAATAATAATTAATTCATGTATAAATTCTTTCATTTCAATATTTTCCTTTCATTAATTAATTTTTTGATTTGTATCTAATTCCATTACTAATATTTGATAATCCTGAATATAAGCATTTTCTAATATATGATGTTTATAATTTCTATGAAAATTAATAGCATTTTCAATTGTAGAAAATAATTTATATTTTGTTTCAATTCCATAATTAGTTTTATATTTTAATAAATAAGCATATTTCATTTTAATATTCTCCTTTTTATAAATGATAATAATTTTCATCAAATTCTAAATTTGCATTAACATTAACTTCACTCATATTATCACTACCATATTGACTAGTTGTTTCACTATTAATTGAAAATCTATTATCATTATTAATTAAATGTGCTATTTCGGCAATGTTTAGTAATCTGTGTAACTTACAAAAATAACTATGTTTAATTAATTCTAGTAAATATAATTAAATGACTAGAAAGAGTGAGTTACAGATGGCTAAAAAACAAAATATTAATAATAATGATCCAATATCAAAAGCAGTAGATTTATTATTAGAAAATACTGAAGATTTAACAACAGTTTTTAAAGAAGGGGGTTTATATAAAGAATTAACAAAACGTTTAGTTGAAAAAATGTTGAATTCTGAAATGCAAAATTATTTAGGATATGAAAAAAATCAACATAGTAATACTGAAAATGCTCGTAATGGTACAAGTTCAAAAAAATTAATAACTCAACAAGGTAAAATTGAGATTGATGTACCAAGAGATCGCAATAGTGATTTTACTCCTGTAATAGTTGCAAAAAGACAGCGAAGATTTGATGGTTTTGATCAACAAGTGCTTTCACTATATGCAAAAGGTATGACTCTATCTGACATTAGAATGCAGTTACAAGAGTTATATCATGGTGCTGATATTAGTGAAAGTGTTATTAGTCAAATTACTGATGATGTTATTGATGATGTCAAAACATGACAAAATCGACCATTAGAAAGCATTTATCCGATTGTTTATTTTGATTGTATAGTAGTTAAAGTTCGACAAGATAAACGGATTATTAATAAATCAGTTTATATAGCATTAGGAGTTGATTTAGAAGGTAAAAAAGATGTTTTAGGCTTATGAATTAGTGAAAATGAAGGTGCTAAATTTTGATTAGCTAATTTCACAGAAATGAAAAATCGAGGCTTAAATGATATTTTGATTGCTTGTAGTGATAATTTAACAGGCATGTCAGAAGCAATACAAGCAGTTTATCCTAAAACAGAACATCAATTATGCATTGTTCATCAAATTCGAAATAGTTTAAAATATGTTTCATACAAACATCGAAAAACTCTAGTTACAGATTTAAAACCAATTTATAGTGCATGTAGTGAAGAACAAGCAATGCAAGCTTTAGAATCATTTGAAAGTAAATGAAATAAACAATATCCCCAAATTGCTAAATCTTGATATAAAAATTGAGAAAATTTGATGATTTTTATTAGTTATCCTGCAGAAATCAAAAGAGTAATTTATACAACAAATGCTATTGAATCTGTTAATAGTCAATTACGAAAAGTTATTAGAAACAAAAAAGCTTTTCCTAATGATATGTCAGTTTTTAAAATATTTTATTTAGCAATTGAAAATATAACAAAAAAATGAACATTGCCTATTCAAAATTGAAATACAGCAATTGCTCATTTTATGATAAAATTTGAAGACAGAATTAATCTGAACTAGTACTTTGTAAAACAAAGATACACAGATTTCTAAAAAGCCTCGCTATTTCATTTGTAAAACTAGTTTCTTGCATTTCTACATCAAATTTTCTTTCCATAGGTAATAATTATGGATAATTTCACTTGCACCAGCAATTATGGTAGGTACTGCATAAGCATTATTAAAATCATTATTTATCCCCATTGCAACACCACTTGAAATTAAACCACCACCAGTAGCCATATTACAAATTTTTCTTATTGTTTCAAATTTATTAGGTATTAATTCTAGAATTCCACTAATAAGATTTGAAATACCATAAGCATTTAAACTAATATATGTATCTCAATCCATTAATGACTGATTTTCTTGTTTATTTAATAGTAATCATGGAGGACCTTCTGTTGTAGTTGTAGTAGTTACTGGAATTGGTGTTGTTGGAATAATAGGATTAATATTATTTTCAGTTCATTTACTATAATTTGCTAATCCAATTGTTCCTAAACCTAATAAGATTTTTTTAGAACTATTAATTAATTTAGTTTTAGTATTTGGTCTTTGATTTAAATTTCATATATCTAAACCTAATTTTTTACCAAATAATAAACTATTAATTGAACCCAATATTGAATTATCTATTACTTGACCATAATAAGCACTTGTACCTATCATTGCACAAATTGGGCTTATACCAGTTCTTATTAATTTAGTTAAAGTATAATTTGATTGTGTATTTTCTATACTTGGCATTTTATTCTCCTTTAATTTCTAATTTTTTAACTGTTACTTTAATTCAACCTTGATAAACATCATTATCACCAACTATTAATGCAACATTACTTTCGGGATCAGAAACAATTATGTGTTTTGATTTAACATTTGGATATTGTTTTAAAATAATTGCTCTAATATCATTACTTGTATGAATTGCTTTTGGAAATGGTGATAATATTTCAATTTCATCTTTATTTTCAAACAAAGTAGGTAATATTATCATTAATGAAGTTCTCCATTTTCTATAAACTCAATTAATTTATAATAAGCAGTAAGTTTACCTGCTTCTTTTAATGAATCACATAAACAAATACTAATTTGCTTATTCAATCAGATAATTAATTTTTCATTATATTTATTAATTACTTTTTGTTTAAACTCTTCTCTTAATTTTTCTATATTATATAAATGTTCTTCAGTTATTTCTTTATTACGTTTTTTATTATATTCATTAATAATTTCTTGGTCTTTATTCACTATCTATTTCTCCTTATTTTTATTTAAATTATTAACTATTATTTCTAAACATGTCATACATCAATTTTTACTTAATCAGATTCTTTTATTACATTTTTTACATTTATTCATTATTAAATTCACCATTAATTATTTTTTGCAATAAAATATCAAGTATCAAATCTATTTCTGTACCGTTATAGAATTTTTGTTGTTTTTTAATATAATTAATTAATTTTTCTTTATTCATTATTTAGTCCTTTCATTAAATTTTTATGTTTTTCAATGATTTCATTATGTTTTTTTAGTTCTTCTTTATAACTATCACTTTCAATAATTTTTAAAGTTTCTTTTATTTTTTTCGGCAATGTTTAGTAATCTGTGTAACTTACAAAAATAACTATGTTTAATTAATTCTAGTAAATATAATTAAATGACTAGAAAGAGTGAGTTACAGATGGCTAAAAAACAAAATATTAATAATAATGATCCAATATCAAAAGCAGTAGATTTATTATTAGAAAATACTGAAGATTTAACAACAGTTTTTAAAGAAGGGGGTTTATATAAAGAATTAACAAAACGTTTAGTTGAAAAAATGTTGAATTCTGAAATGCAAAATTATTTAGGATATGAAAAAAATCAACATAGTAATACTGAAAATGCTCGTAATGGTACAAGTTCAAAAAAATTAATAACTCAACAAGGTAAAATTGAGATTGATGTACCAAGAGATCGCAATAGTGATTTTACTCCTGTAATAGTTGCAAAAAGACAGCGAAGATTTGATGGTTTTGATCAACAAGTGCTTTCACTATATGCAAAAGGTATGACTCTATCTGACATTAGAATGCAGTTACAAGAGTTATATCATGGTGCTGATATTAGTGAAAGTGTTATTAGTCAAATTACTGATGATGTTATTGATGATGTCAAAACATGACAAAATCGACCATTAGAAAGCATTTATCCGATTGTTTATTTTGATTGTATAGTAGTTAAAGTTCGACAAGATAAACGGATTATTAATAAATCAGTTTATATAGCATTAGGAGTTGATTTAGAAGGTAAAAAAGATGTTTTAGGCTTATGAATTAGTGAAAATGAAGGTGCTAAATTTTGATTAGCTAATTTCACAGAAATGAAAAATCGAGGCTTAAATGATATTTTGATTGCTTGTAGTGATAATTTAACAGGCATGTCAGAAGCAATACAAGCAGTTTATCCTAAAACAGAACATCAATTATGCATTGTTCATCAAATTCGAAATAGTTTAAAATATGTTTCATACAAACATCGAAAAACTCTAGTTACAGATTTAAAACCAATTTATAGTGCATGTAGTGAAGAACAAGCAATGCAAGCTTTAGAATCATTTGAAAGTAAATGAAATAAACAATATTCCCAAATTGCTAAATCTTGATATAAAAATTGAGAAAATTTGATGATTTTTATTAGTTATCCTGCAGAAATCAAAAGAGTAATTTATACAACAAATGCTATTGAATCTGTTAATAGTCAATTACGAAAAGTTATTAGAAACAAAAAAGCTTTTCCTAATGATATGTCAGTTTTTAAAATATTTTATTTAGCAATTGAAAATATAACAAAAAAATGAACATTGCCTATTCAAAATTGAAATACAGCAATTGCTCATTTTATGATAAAATTTGAAGATAGAATTAATCTGAACTAGTACTTTGTAAAACAAAGATACACAGATTTCTAAAAAGCCTCATTTGTTTAACACAAATTAAATAAATATTGAATCGAATGCCTCGATTTCTTTTTAAAATTTCACAATTTATTTTTGAGCCCAGAATTTCTGGAATGAATAAAACTAATAGTATTAATAATATAAAAATAAAAATATATATTCTTTATGCTACAAGCAACAGAATATATTAGAAAAGAAAGTAAAAATGGAAGAAAAAGAAAAGAAAGAATTAATAGAACAAAAAATCAAAATAGTAAAAGAACATCAAAAAAAGTGATTAAAAATAAAAATAATTATTACTTTAATTTCAACTTTAATTGGATTAATAATTTTATTAATTACTGTAAGTAAAAATTAAAGAAATAAATAAAGTTATGAATATTAATGAAAATAAAAAATGTGAATTAAGAATTTGTAAAAATAAAGTTTGAAAAGATTGTATTAATAATTCTACTAAAACTATTAAATATAAAAATTGAGCAATACCTTATTTAATATGTGACAGTTGTTATCACAAACTACCTAAATACCTTAAACAAACAGCAAAAATAATTGAAAAGGATATTTTGATTATGAATAAAACTAAAAAAAGAAGAAAAAGATGTGTTGAATGTAATGAATTATATGAAGATAACAAAATCAATATGCTTTATCACTTTAAAACAGAATTAGAAGCAGAACAACATAATACTAAAAAATATGAAGATAATTATAATATTGAAAAACATTTAGATTATACAAAATCATATGGATATGTTTGTGATTGATGTAGAGATGATTAATAAATGCAATACGAATTAATCATTGGTATTGACCCTGCTGGTATTGGTAATAATGGAATTGTTATATACTCAAATGAAACTAATAATATTATTTTTAATGAAACATTTAAAGCAAAAACAGTTTTAGAAAGTAAAAATATATATAAAGAATATTTTAAATTAATTAAAAAACAATTTAAAAATAAAAATATATTAGTTATTGTAGAAAATTTCTTTTTAAGTTCAAAACAGTTATTAATTAATCCATTAGCAACACCAAAAGTTATTGGTGCTTTAATGATATTAGTACAAGATGTTATGAACTGAGATTATCATGAAAATGAACCAAAAAACAAACATAAAATAGAAGATTATAAAGGAAATATAAAATTTACAAAACATGAACAAGATGCTTATAAACATATTCAATATTATTTAAGGAATTATAAAAATGAAAAATAAAGAAAATTACGTTAAATTAACAGTAAAACTTAGTAATACTATTGAAGTAAAATATCATGAAAAAGAGGCTTTTTAGAAATCTGTGTATCTTTGTTTTACAAAGTACTAGTTCAGATTAATTCTGTCTTCAAATTTTATCATAAAATGAGCAATTGCTGTATTTCAATTTTGAATAGGCAATGTTCATTTTTTTGTTATATTTTCAATTGCTAAATAAAATATTTTAAAAACTGACATATCATTAGGAAAAGCTTTTTTGTTTCTAATAACTTTTCGTAATTGACTATTAACAGATTCAATAGCATTTGTTGTATAAATTACTCTTTTGATTTCTGCAGGATAACTAATAAAAATCATCAAATTTTCTCAATTTTTATATCAAGATTTAGCAATTTGGGGATATTGTTTATTTCATTTACTTTCAAATGATTCTAAAGCTTGCATTGCTTGTTCTTCACTACATGCACTATAAATTGGTTTTAAATCTGTAACTAGAGTTTTTCGATGTTTGTATGAAACATATTTTAAACTATTTCGAATTTGATGAACAATGCATAATTGATGTTCTGTTTTAGGATAAACTGCTTGTATTGCTTCTGACATGCCTGTTAAATTATCACTACAAGCAATCAAAATATCATTTAAGCCTCGATTTTTCATTTCTGTGAAATTAGCTAATCAAAATTTAGCACCTTCATTTTCACTAATTCATAAGCCTAAAACATCTTTTTTACCTTCTAAATCAACTCCTAATGCTATATAAACTGATTTATTAATAATCCGTTTATCTTGTCGAACTTTAACTACTATACAATCAAAATAAACAATCGGATAAACGCTTTCTAATGGTCGATTTTGTCATGCTTTGACATCATCAATAACATCATCAGTAATTTGACTAATAACACTTTCACTAATATCAGCACCATGATATAACTCTTGTAACTGCATTCTAATGTCAGATAGAGTCATACCTTTTGCATATAGTGAAAGCACTTGTTGATCAAAACCATCAAATCTTCGCTGTCTTTTTGCAACTATTACAGGAGTAAAATCACTATTGCGATCTCTTGGTACATCAATCTCAATTTTACCTTGTTGAGTTATTAATTTTTTTGAACTTGTACCATTACGAGCATTTTCAGTATTACTATGTTGATTTTTTTCATATCCTAAATAATTTTGCATTTCAGAATTCAACATTTTTTCAACTAAACGTTTTGTTAATTCTTTATATAAACCCCCTTCTTTAAAAACTGTTGTTAAATCTTCAGTATTTTCTAATAATAAATCTACTGCTTTTGATATTGGATCATTATTATTAATATTTTGTTTTTTAGCCATCTGTAACTCACTCTTTCTAGTCATTTAATTATATTTACTAGAATTAATTAAACATAGTTATTTTTGTAAGTTACACAGATTACTAAACATTGCCATGAAAAAGGTAATAAACAATTATATTATACTGTTCGTGGTCAATGAAATGGATTAAACTATGTTACTTTAATTTTTAATAACCCAAAATTTTATAAACGATGTATTTTATTAAATAAAAATGATGAAATTATAGTAACTGGTCAAATCTTTAATACTTTAAATATTCCTAAAAATCGTGCATTTTGTTCAATTAATGTTAAATGATTTAAAAAATGAAAGGAATAAATAATGAATTTTGATGAATGATACATGAAAAAAAGAGGCTTTTTAGTAATCTGTGTATCTTTGTTTTACAAAGTACTAGTTCAGATTAATTCTGTCTTCAAATTTTATCATAAAATGAACAATTGCTGTATTTCAATTTTGAATAGGCAATGTTCATTTTTTTGTTATATTTTCAATTGCTAAATAAAATATTTTAAAAACTGACATATCATTAGGAAAAGCTTTTTTGTTTCTAATAACTTTTCGTAATTGACTATTAACAGATTCAATAGCATTTGTTGTATAAATTACTCTTTTGATTTCTGCAGGATAACTAATAAAAATCATCAAATTTTCTCAATTTTTATATCAAGATTTAGCAATTTGGGGATATTGTTTATTTCATTTACTTTCAAATGATTCTAAAGCTTGCATTGCTTGTTCTTCACTACATGCACTATAAATTGGTTTTAAATCTGTAACTAGAGTTTTTCGATGTTTGTATGAAACATATTTTAAACTATTTCGAATTTGATGAACAATGCATAATTGATGTTCTGTTTTAGGATAAACTGCTTGTATTGCTTCTGACATGCCTGTTAAATTATCACTACAAGCAATCAAAATATCATTTAAGCCTCGATTTTTCATTTCTGTGAAATTAGCTAATCAAAATTTAGCACCTTCATTTTCACTAATTCATAAGCCTAAAACATCTTTTTTACCTTCTAAATCAACTCCTAATGCTATATAAACTGATTTATTAATAATCCGTTTATCTTGTCGAACTTTAACTACTATACAATCAAAATAAACAATCGGATAAATGCTTTCTAATGGTCGATTTTGTCATGTTTTGACATCATCAATAACATCATCAGTAATTTGACTAATAACACTTTCACTAATATCAGCACCATGATATAACTCTTGTAACTGCATTCTAATGTCAGATAGAGTCATACCTTTTGCATATAGTGAAAGCACTTGTTGATCAAAACCATCAAATCTTCGCTGTCTTTTTGCAACTATTACAGGAGTAAAATCACTATTGCGATCTCTTGGTACATCAATCTCAATTTTACCTTGTTGAGTTATTAATTTTTTTGAACTTGTACCATTACGAGCATTTTCAGTATTACTATGTTGATTTTTTTCATATCCTAAATAATTTTGCATTTCAGAATTCAACATTTTTTCAACTAAACGTTTTGTTAATTCTTTATATAAACCCCCTTCTTTAAAAACTGTTGTTAAATCTTCAGTATTTTCTAATAATAAATCTACTGCTTTTGATATTGGATCATTATTATTAATATTTTGTTTTTTAGCCATTTGTAACTCACTCTTTCTAGTCATTTAATTATATTTACTAGAATTAATTAAACATAGTTATTTTTGTAAGTTACACAGATTACTAAACATTGCCAATTAATAATTCACATTGTACTTATAATAATTCATATTATTAAAGCATATTCATATCAATTCATATTTACTCCTTATTTTTTATTTCTTTTACTTTATTTTTAAATTGTTTTTTATGAAAATAACACATATTAAAAAATTGAATAATACTATCTTCTATATTTATAGTTTTTAAAGTAACTAATACTTTACTATTACAATCTTTAACAATACATTTTAATAATACTTTTTCTTGTTTTTGTTTTTGCATTATTTTTCTCACTTTCATCTAAATTTAAAATTAATAAGAATATATAAGTATAAAATAAATGTTAATAAAGTTAATATTGTATTTAAACTAAATATAATTAAAATTGCTATTTGCATTATTTATTCTCCTATTAATCAAAATCTTTATTATTTCAACATTTATTACATAAATACATTTCAAATTTAGTATCTTTATCTTTTAATTTTCTATTATTTAATTTAATACTTGCTTTTTTATTACAGTAATAACATATCATTATTTATTCTCCTTATTTAATTTATTTAAGTAATTATTTAAATAAATAATAGTTATATCTTTTTTAATTTGTTCATTACTATAAAGTAAATACATATGTAAAAAAGAAGCTCTTTCATCTAATAATTTATTAATTTTTGTTATTTTTTTTAATTTAAAATTCATAAACATTATTTATTCTCCTTATTTAAATAATATCAACCAATTAATAAACTATCTGCTTCATCATGATTAGTAATATTAAAATTTCATTCATTTTCTGAAATAATGATTTGTGCCATTGCTAATGATGTTTCTTTTGTTCATTTTTCATTTTTAATATCTCAATATGCTCCAAAAGGTCTATTTTTATATCATTTCTTTCATGAAGAAGGACTTATTAACATATTTTTTGTTATTAATTTATTAAATTGTCCAGCAATAAAACCTCTTAAATGTTCTTGAGTTTCATAACCAATACCATTTTTACTATGAAAAGTACCACGTTCAATAATTATATTCATATTATCAAAATGTTTAATTTCACCAATCATAAATAATTCAAATATTATTTGTTCATCAAATGTTGGATTAATATTTTTAAATTTTTCAAAACTATAACTTTTTATTCATATTGGCATTCATAATTTTAATTTAATACAATTATTATTCTCACAATCTATTACATGACATCTTTTTTCTCATAAAGTAAATCCAGTATTTTTAATACTTGGGTCAATTGAAAGTAAATAATTAGTCATTATCAAATTCACCATTTTTAATTTTTTCATAAATTATTTTTAAAGTATGTTGTGCTGATAAATTATAATTTTTTAATGCTTCTTCTATTGGTAATTTATAATATTTATTAATCTCATTTATTAAATAATTATTTAATTTTTCTTTATTCATTATCAAAGTCTCCATTTTCTATGGCTTTATATAGTCACTCTGTATTAATTGGTTCCCATATCTCACAGTACATACCATTTCTTTTTTGTTGTAATAATCTATTCAGTAATTTTTCTTTATTCATATTATTTTTCCTTATTTTTAGTTAAATTATTAACTATTATTTCTAAACATTTCATACATCAATTTTTACTTAATCAAATTCTTTTTTTACAATATTTACATTTATTCATAATTTCTATACTCATTTTTATTATTAGTTTTTAAATTTTTAAATCTTTCACGAATTTCTTTAAATTTATCAAATAAAGTTTTTAAATAATTTTCACCCATTAATATTAAAAAATCTTTATTATTACTTGGATTTAATCTTTCCATATCTTCTCTTATACATTCATCAAATAAAACTGTATTTGTAATCATATATTTTTCAAAATAATCTAATTGTTTTTCACTTGGTTCTCATTTTTCATTTTGTATTTTGATATTATTAATATAATTATTTTGTTGTTTATTATTATTTTGAATTACATTAACATTATCATTATCTGGGTCAAGTTCATCTTCACTTAATAATAATAAATTCATTAAAAAATATCTATAAGCATAAGTTTCTGCACTACCTTTTGCTTTTGCTACATCTGTATTTTAGCACAAGCTAATATATCAAAATATTTACTTTCTTTATCATTATCTAAATCAATAATTGTATATCTTTTAAAATAAGTTATTTCTACTTCATTTTTATCTAAATAATTAATTTTTCTATCAGTTGTTAATATATCTTCATGTGTAATAACAATATTAAATTCTTTACATAATAATTTAAATTTATTAAAAATATCACTTAATAATCAATATTTATAATTACCAAATTTATTAAAACCATTTTTAGGTGTACTACCAATTTCTAATTGTAATTTAAGTATTTTTTTTATATAAATTATTCATTTTTATCACTCTTTCTATTTATTGCATTTTTAATTAAATCTCTTACAAAATCATTCATAGTTATATTTCTTTCATAACAATATGTTTTTAATTCATAATGGTCATTTTTAGTAAGACGAATTTTTAAATTTTTAATTAATAATTTATCTTGATGTTTTTTAAGTGCTGCTGCTACCATTTATATTCATCTCCTTTAACTTTTAATAATTCTTTTATAATCAATAATTACTTGTTCTAATTGATTTACATTTTTATAATTAAAATAATCACAATTAATTTTTAAATCACCATCATTATCAATTTCAATTTCTGAATCTTCATATTTACTATTAAATTCTTCTTGTAATTCTTCAAATTTTTCTATTAATTTCATTGCATTTTGTAATTCTAATTGATTCATTTTTTACACTCCTTTAAAATTTTCTAATTGTAATTCATTAATATAATATTCATATAAGTAATCTCAATTCTCACTTGTTAAATACATATCTTCTTCAATCATTTCATTAATACATTTATTACAATAATAACTATTATCTAATTCACTAATTCAAATATATTTTTCATTATGAATATTACATTTCATTTTTTTCACCTATTAATTTATAAAAACATTTATTACAAGTTCTATTTGCAAATGATGAATTTTTATTACATATATCACATGAACCAAATATTTTATATATTCTTTTATCTTCTTTTAAATTAAGCATTTATATTACTCCTTTAATTAAGAATATTTACTTACAGTAATTAATAAAATTATTAATCCAATTAAAGTTGAAATTAAAGTAATAATTATTTTTATTTTTAATCACTTTTTTTGATGTTCTTTTACTATTTTTATTTTTTGTTCTATTAATTCTTTCTTTTCTTTTTCTTCCATTTTTAATCCCTTTCTATAATTTTTAATATTTCTTGTATTTCAATATATTTTTTATTTTTAAGTAATTTTTCATTACATAATTTTTTAATTAATTCTATTTTTTCAAAACTAAGTAACATATTAATTTCCTTTAATACTTTAAATAAAATATTTTTTCATTATTAGTATTTATATCTTTCATTGGTGTAACAATATAATTTATTGGTTTATCATTATCTTTATATGGATTATTTATTTTAAAACTTTTCATATCTTGTTCTCATGTAATGTTATATTTAAAACATTCTTGATTTTTATCATTTGTAAAAATATAATAACCATTATATTGTTCATAAAATGTACAAGATATTAAATCATTTTCAGTAGTAGTAATATCTGGAATATTTTTAATATATTTTAAAATATCACTACCTTTAATACTTTCAATATCTTTTGTAATTGATTTTTTACCTAATTTATAATTAAAATCTTCAATTATTTTTAATGTTATTTTTTTATTATTTTTATTAATAGTAGTATCTTTAATAGGAAATCATGTTTCATATTCACCAATTTCTAATAACATACCTTTAGTTGTTTCTCTAACTTTATTTTTAATATCTAAATTAACATTAATCATTATGAATCCTTTCTACTTCTACGTATAAGCCTTATCACCTACAGTGATAAAAGGCTTATATACTACTAACTAAATACTTACCTACTTACTATACGTAAGGCTTATGCTACTGTAAGTAGCAAAGCCTTGGAGGGTAGGGGTTCTAGGGGAAGGGAACCAAAATTTCTGAAATTTTCAAAGAGCATGACAAAAATTACTATTGGTTAATTCCAGCACAATAGCCTAAATAATTTTTTATTTAGTTATGTAATAATTAATTACTTTAATAAAGTGCTGGTTTAATAAAATAATTAATTATAATTGTTTAACAATTAAAAATGAGAGTTTTATCTCTCATTTAAGTTTTTATTAAATCTAACCATTAAGTTGATACGCCCTCAATATTTCTAATGGTAATAAGTTTTGATTTAATAATCTACAAACTCTATGTACAGTTGATTTACTATAATCAATGGCTTTTGCTATTTTACGAATCGAAAATCCATAACTTTTATATTCTTTTATTGCTATTATTGATTCAATAGTCAGATACTTATACATTGTGCTAATTCCTTTCTTTTCTTAATTATAGAATTAACACAATTTAATTTTTATATAAGTGTCCTTTTTAATTTTACAATTCAGGAATGAAATAATATATTCTTTTTTAGAATTCCATTCTTTCAAAATTTGATTGATTAAGTAAGAACATATTTTTTTATCTTGGATAATACTCATTACAACAAACTTTTTAATATAAAATACTCCAATACCATTTCTGATAAAAATTTTAGCAAGTAATAAAACTATTTTTAATTTATTAATTTCTGAATATATATTAATAGCAGACTTACTTTGCATTCAGTATTCTCCTTAACTTAAAATATTCTTTTTTCTCTCTCATAGTTAACATTTAAAACCTTTTTTTATATTTTTGCAATAAATATACAAAAAAATTACTAATAAATATATAAATATTAAATTAATAAGTGTATTTTATTGTATATTTAAAATTTAAAACTATCAAAATAAAATTTTAAATATACAATAATAAATGAAAATAAAAAATATTAGTTTAGTAATTAAATGTAAAATTAAAAAAACAAAACTTTAAAACTTACTAAAATACAATATTTTATAAAAGTTTTGAAAATAATGTTTTATCAATAAAACTTAATATAATTTTAAATTTAAAATTTGTATCTATAATTTAGGTACAAATTTTTATTATTTCTCATTTTGCTGTGTATACATCACAATACGTAAAATAAGTTGTAATATTTCATAAATCATACGAATCAAGTAATAAATAAACTTAATTTGGAAAATTCAACTAATAGCACGTATTTCTTTTTCATTTAAAATACCAACAAGATTTTGACAAATTTCTTTTCTTGATTTAGCATAAAAAATCATTTGCATTGAAGAAAAAAGAATTAATAAAATACTACCTAAAATTGATAAAACAATTGAAAGTATATTGGCGCTCGCTGCTGATAAAGTAATTCAAGAATTAACAGGTGAAAGAGCAAATAGAATAGCAAGTGCAAAAGGAATTAAAACAAAAAATAATGTTATTTTACGAGAAAAATCTCATCAAAAAGTATTAAAACGACTACTATTTGAACTACTTACTGCTCAAGTACTTTCCATTGCCATTGCTAAAGTATAAATAGAATGACGGTGATAAGTTCATGGTAATAATCTTAAAGTAAAATTACCATTATTAAATAAATATGGCCTTAAATAAAAAAACCTAGGTTCAACAGTAATACTATTAATATTACCAAATCCCTTAAATTTTATTCTTTTTGCATTAATACCGTATGTTTTTAAATATTTTTGAGATAACTCGCCACCAGTTAAATTAGCACTATTTTCACGATGGAATCAAGAATACTTAATTCAAGTGAAAAATCAAATCATAGTAACAACAAACAAAATTACACCAACAATAGCTACTAAGCTTGCTAAAACAATTAAACTAGTTGATCAAGTCTTTGGATCATTTGGATTAACTGAGGATAATAATAAATTAGTCATAATCTTCTCCTTTCTAACTATTTGAATAGAGTCTACAATATTATAACATAGTATTATTCTACCACGAAAAGAAAGTTATAAACTTCTTGATCACCATCAACAATTTCATATTCAATATCATAATCTTCATCTAAAATTTTTTTCATAAAATTAATTTGATCTTTTGAATAACCTTTACCTTTAAAAATAGTAATTATTTCTGCACCATCTCAAATTAATTTAGTAAACAATACTTTAATTACATTAAATAAATTTTCATTTGAAGCAATAATTTTTTCTTTACCATCTTTATTACGAAAACTAACAGCAGAAAAAAAGTGTTTTTTTCCAATTTTAATACCATCTATTTCAACATCACGATCAGCAACTGTTATATAACCAAAAGCAGCATATTTAATTTCACTTCACATATTTTTATTATTTTCTTTTGCACTTAATTCAGGATTGAAATTTAAAGCAGCACGCATACCTTGAGCAATATTTTTAGCAGGTAATACAAAAACTTTTGATTTTTTTTCTAATTTTCTTGCTTGTTCTGCTGCTAAAAATAAATTACTATCAT
Organism: Spiroplasma endosymbiont of Amphimallon solstitiale; assembly: GCF_964030965.1. Taxonomy (GTDB): domain Bacteria; phylum Bacillota_I; class Bacilli_A; order Mycoplasmatales; family VBWQ01; genus Spiroplasma_E. The sequence goes on along the minus strand of NZ_OZ034999.1, from coordinate 1,967,485 downwards.
TTGGCAAAATAAAGACATTTTTTGCATCGACAATTTCAATTGCCTTTAAAAAGTCATCTGTTGATGGATTAATTCTTTTTGAATACATAATAATATTGTTAACCTTTAATTCATCTCTAAAAAAGGTTTCAATTCCTCTACCAGGAACAGCAGCAATTAAAGCAAATTTATTATTTAATTTACGAATTGGTTTAATAGTTTGTGTATGTGCTTTTGCCTGTTCGGTCATATTTTCAATTTTTACTTTTAAAATTTCACCAAATTTCTGAAAATAATTTAAAATTTGACCCGGTTTTAAAGTATGAACATGAACTTTAATTAAATCTTCATCATTTACTAAAACTATTGATTGACCATCCATTGTTTCTAAATCAGTTCGTGTTTTGCTTAAATTAAAATCTAACTTACTAACTTTATTTAGTTTTACAATAACTTCTGAACAATAACCAAAGTTTTCTTGATTTAAAACCATTTCTAATTTTGCTGTATCTTGTTGTTCTAATTTTTTCTTTGGTGAAATAGCTTTACCGTGCTTTAAACCATACACCATACCTTCAACAATATAAACTAAACCAGCACCACCCGAATCAACAACTCCTACTTTTTTTAAAATTGGCAATAAATCAGGTGTTCTTTTTAATGATTCATTCATTCCTTCTAGTAATTTTTCAAAAATATAAAGCGAATCTTTGCCTGTTATTTCTAATTCATTAATATAATTAGCACCATCTTTAATAATAGTAAGAATAGTACCTTCTACTGGTTTCATAACTGCACGATATGCATAATCTTGAGCACTTTTTCAAGATTTTAATAAATCCTCATTACTAATGAAATCATTTTTTAAATCTTTTGTTTTTATAGTTTGAAAAAAACCACGAAAAATTTGAGATAAAATAACTCCAGAATTACCACGCGCACCCATCATTAAACCACGAGAAAAAGTAGTAGCAAATGTTTTTAAACTATCATATTCTTTGCCATTTAATTCTTTTATACCATTCATCATTGTTAAATTCATATTTGTTCCAGTATCACCATCAGGTACTGGGAAAACATTTAATTTATCAACTTCAAAATGATGATTATAAAGATTATTAGCACCGCTAATAAGCATAACTTTTAAGGTTTTAATATCAATTTTTTTCATTTAATTTCACCTTATATTTTCTTTTATTCTTCAATTAAATCATGAACAAAAATGTTAAGTACTATATAGTCTTGATGTTTAATAATCTTTTCAACAATATATTTTAAATTTTTCTGAGTTTGATTCATAATATTTCAAATATTATTATTAAAAAAACAAACTATATTAATATCAATAATTCAACCTAAATCAGACTTGTTAACTTTAATTCCATAATTATTATCTTTTTCATAAATATTGGCAACACCCGGTACAAATAAAATACTTTCTGATAATGCTTTTTTAATAATGTTCATAATATCTTTATCTTTCTCCACACAATCACCCCTATTATATTAATAATAAATTAAATTTATATAAAATAAAATCTCTTATAATTTTTATAGTTTCTTACATTATACCTAATATAATATATCAAGACACTAATATAATATATCAAGACAATAATAATCTTAAAGATAAAGATATTATATATTGATAATGGTTTTTTCTTTTAATTATGTAGAAAAGTATGGATGACCAAAAATTATTCATCAATTTACACTTAAAATATTATTTTTAATTAAAAATTTGTTAAAAGTAACATTATTTAGTGTAAAAATTCTCTAAAAATAACACTTTATCATGTATCATTACTTTTCTACAAAATTAAAGGTTTTTTCTATATAAAAACATAATTAAGAAAAACTAAACTACCTAATTATTAAATATAAAATACTATCTATAATTTTAAAAATTAATATTAATATTACTTTACTAAAAGTAATACAATAATAATTAAATAATTACTTATTCTTAACTGTCTTATTTTTATACTTAAACATTATATAATAGAAAATAATAAAATTTAAAATATATAAAATACTAACTAACCAAAAGTATAATTAATAATTAAACTATACTTCAAAAATTTACTATATAAATTTTAGGAATTTTTGCGTTTTTAATCGTAATCTTATTTTTTGCAAAAATTGCAAATACAATTTTCATAATAACAATTACATATTTCAATAAATTACCTCCTATTTTATATAAAAAGATTATCACTTTTTAAAATAAAAATTAATTTAATGATAATGAAAATATATTAACTTCTTAATAACTAAATTTAACGTTCAACTACTTATTAACCATTGTAATTTTATATTACCTGAATTGTAAAATTAAAAAGGACACTTACCTGAATTGTAAATATAAATGGGACAGTTTTTTAAAATAATTGTATTAAATCTATTGGTCTTTTATAAGATAGTGATTTTCTGGGTGTAGAATTAATTTGAAATGCTATAGTATTTAAATCTTTTTGTTTATATGAAGATAGATCTGTAGATTTTGGTAAATATCTTCTTAAAATACCATTATTATTTTCATTTAAACCTCTTTGACAAGGTTTACCAGGATCTGCAAAATAAATCTTAACATTACAATTTTTTTCGATTAATTTTCATTTACTAAATTCTTTACCACGATCAAAAGTAATAGTTTTAACTGTTCCTTTTTGTAACTTTGAAATAAATTTTATTATACTTTTTGTAATATTTTCTGATTTATTATTTTTAGTTGCTAAAGGAATTGTGGTTTTTGATCATATATCAGCTAAAGTAATAATAGAACTTTTATGATCTTTACCAATGATAGTATCACCCTCTAAGAACCTGTTTAGAATCTTTTCGAAAATAATGTAAAATGATTATATATTTTAAAATAAGAGGTATATATGCATAAAAATTATCCAAGTCATGTCACCAAAGAACAATTTGAGAACATAAAATCAATTTTAGAAAATAGCAAAAAGAAAACAAAACCAAGAAGTTTAGATTTATATGAAGTATTTTGTGCAATTTTATATGTATTAAAAAGTGGTTGTCAATGAAGAATGCTACCAAAAAATTTTCCAAAATGACAAACTGTATATTATTATTTTCAAATTTGAAGTAAAAATAATGGTAAAGAACCTAGTGTATTGCAATTAATTTTAAAAAAAATTAGTTAAAAAAATTCGTATCAATAATAATCGCAAAGAACAAACTAGTTTTTGTATAATTGATTCGCAAAGTGTTAAAAATACAGATACTACCGAAAATAAAGGTTATGATGCTGGTAAAAAGATTTCAGGCATAAAACGTCATATTGTTGTTGATTCTCAAGGTTTACCACATGCAATTTACATAACCACAGCAGAAAAAACAGATCGTAATAGCGCTATAATAATGATTGAAAATGAAAAAGAAAATCTTTCTGCAGTTCAAAAAATAATAGTAGATGCTGGTTATACTGGTGAAAAATTTGCTTCTGAAATCAAAACAATCATAAATGCAAATGTTGAAGTGATAAAACGTAATGAATTACATACTTTTGTAGTATTACCAAAAAGATGAATTGTAGAACGAAGCTTTGCTTGATTAGAAAAATACAGAAGATTATGAAAAAATTGTGAAAGAAAACTAAATACTAGTTTACAAATGGTTGTTCTTTCATTTATTTCAGTTTTATTAAAAAGATTCTAAACAGGTTCTAAATGACCAAATTCTTCTTTTAATTATGTAGAAAAGTATGGATGACCAAAAATTATTCATCAATTTACACTTAAAATATTATTTTTAATTAAAAATTTGTTAAAAGTAACATTATTTAGTGTAAAAATTCTCTAAAAATAACACTTTATCATGTATCATTACTTTTCTACAAAATTAAAGAATTCTTCTATATTTTTAATATTAGGAATGATTAAATTTCTTTCATGAATAGACTTACAATTATTAATTCTGCCCCTAGTTTCTTTTTGTTTGTGAGGTTTATTTTTTCCTTTTCTCAATAAGTTATTTTCATCAAAACCCATTCGATTTGTTTTAAACATGTTATATAAAGTTTTTGTTGAAATACTTTTTATTTTATTTTCCTTTAAAAAATTAGCAATTATATCAAGAGCATAATTTTTAGTAATTAACAAATGATTAATAGTATTAATTTCTATTAAAGTTAAAATTATTAATTTTCTACCTGCATTTTGTTTATTTTTTTGAATTTTATTCAATATTTCTAATGGTAATAAGAAACTCTATGTACAGTTGATTTACTATAATCAATGGCTTTTGCTATTTTACGAATCGAAAATCCATAACTTTTATATTCTTTTATTGCTATTATTGATTCAATAGTCAGATACTTATACATTGTGCTAATTCCTTTCTTTTCTTAATTATAGAATTAACACAATTTAATTTTTATATAAGTGTCCTTTTTAATTTTACAATTCAGGACTTTTAAAAATCTCTATTATATTTTTTATTACTATAACTATATCAAACATTTTAGAATTAGAGATAACAAAAAAAAGAAACATATTTCAACAAAAAACTATCAAGATAATTTAAATATACAATTAATTAAAGAAATAAAAAAAAGTCTTGAATATGCCATTTTAATAATAAACAAAATGGATACAAATATTTATAAGCGAAATTTAAAAATAACACCAGAAGAAAATTTACAAAAAAAAAGCACAAGATGCAGAAAATGAAAAATATGATGCATCATATTTAAATAAAAAAACTAATGCTAATAATTGTATACTTTCATAAACGTTTTCTTTAATCTTTATTTTCCTTTAATTTTGTAGAAAAGTAGTGGTATTAGTAAAATTAGCAAAAATATATTTTTATATGGTATTTTTAATATTAAAGAGGTGATTTTAAATGAATAAAAATACAGTAAAAGAAATTTTAAATAATTTGTCTGATAAAGATTTTATTGAGATTTTTAGAGAAAATAAAACTAGAATTAAACAAATTGATAAAAAAGAAAAATTTGAAGCAGTCGAACAAAAATTCAAAGAGAAAGGGATTCAATGTCCAGATTGTAGTTCTTTTTTGTGTACTAAATATGGTAGTAAAGATTATAAGCAAAGATATAAATGTAAAAGTTGTAATATTACTTTTCATGCTTTTAAAAATCATTATTTTTATTGAAGTCATTTATCTCATGATCAATGAGATTTATTGATACAAATAGCTACTTTAGGTCAATCTGCTTACATTATTTTTCAATTTATTAATACTACAAATAAAACTGCCTGATTTAATCGTCAAAAATTTATGAAATCAACACAATTAGTAAAAACACAAAATCAATTTGTAAAATTAAAAGCTAGAATTGAAATTGACGAAACTTTTATCAAAGAAATTCATAAAGGAAACTTTAAAGATCCAAATGATCCAAGAAAACAATGAATTGAAGAAAATGCTAAAGATTTAAATTGTTGTATTCAAATGGCAATTGATGAAAACCGAAATATCTATGCTCAAACAACAAATACTAAAAGATTAAATAAAAAATGAGTACAAGAAAACTTAACATCGAAACTTATCGAAGAAAATTCAATTATAGTTTGTGATATGCAAGTATTATATGATACAGTAGCTAAACAAACTAAATCCACTATCCAGCAGTTTAAATCAAAAGAAAATAAAGAATTAAATTATAAAAAATTAAGTAATGTCAGTAAAATACAATCAAGTTTAAAAGAATTTATTACTCATTACCATGGCATTGGATTTACCAATATTCAAAATTACCTCAATTTATGGAAATGAAAATATCACCACTACGGATTAACCCCTTATCAAAAATCCAATGTGTTATATTTCAGTTTGTAAAAAAAATAAATCCCAAAATTTAATAAAATCAAATTTTAAGTCAAGTTGATGACTTTTTTTATTTTACCACTACTTTTCTACAAAATTAAAATTATTTTCTGTTACGTCAATAATAACTTCACTATTATCATCAAGAATTTCTTTAGTTATAAATTGACCAACGTTTTCAGCACCAGTTTTATCAGCAACCGTTTTTAAACGACTTAATTGTTTTTCCAACGGAACCAATGTTTTATTAATGCCAACATAAAGATCGTGATTTTCTACTAAACACTGTAAAAAATTATTATTTAATAACTGAATATGAACGGAAATATTATATGTATGATTACTATTTCTTTCAATACCAACTTTAGCAATCATATCTTTTTTAATATATTTAGAATACTTTTCTTGTAAATAATTAAAATTTTTATCAACAGCATTTTTAATTTCATAAGTAATATTAATATTTTTTCCATGGACAATAACTTGCATGATTAATTGCTCCTATCTTTTAATTATTATATACATTTTCCCATAAACAAATAAATTTTAAAAGATAATAGTGTAATTAAATTTAAATTATTAACAACTAAGCAAAATACCAATTATATTTATAATATGCTCAATATCATCTTCAGTTAAATTAATGATTAATACTCTATTTTTTATCTTTTCATGATTTTTGTTTTAAAAAATTTTGTTTTCCATTAAAAGTAATAGCTGTTTTTCAACGTGGATAATTATTACCTTTAGTAATAGCATTAGTATTATTCATTGGCTGTAAATTACTAATATCAGAAGTGCCTCCATGAAATAAAGGTCGTTGATGTATAATAGTTCAATTATAACTTTTAGGATCATCATTAAGTTTAACATTACTAATAAAGTTATTTTTAAACATTAGCCCACCTGCATAGTCTTTTCGATATAACTGTGGATTATAATCATCAATAATTTCTCCTTTATTTCATACTTCTTCAATTTGTTGTGGTGCTCAAGTTACTTCACTATTAACAATATTACTACTGTTATTAGTTTGAACAGGATTTGGATTACTAGTTACTTGATTATCAAGTAATTTTGATTGTGGAAGTGCACCTCCACCAGTATTATTAATAACTATATTTATACCTTGTGTTGATTTATCGTGTTCATTAAAAATCGATCTGTAAATGATGGTCCAATAGTTTGTTCACAAAAAAGAGAATTTTGTTCAACACTTGCGGGTATTTCTGTTGCTGATAAAGCATTATTATTTGTCAATGATAATGCTTTTTTTCATTTATTTCTTAGATTAGCCATTATTAATCATAAAGAAAAAAGTACTAAAAAGAAACTACAAATTAATGCAAAGCCTCAAGGTAAAATAAAAAATAAAACATTAATAATTTTTTTGTCCATAACATAACTATAAATTTTTTTATAACCATAACTTATTAATAATCCTAAACCAATAAGTAAGACAAGCGAAATTACTACTACTATTAATGCTCATACTAAAGTTATTACTCCATATTTATTTAAAAAAATAAATGGAATTGTAATAAACACTAGAGTAATAACCGAAAAAATTAAAGTAAAAATTGTTAAAATCTGAAAAGTAAGAGTAAATGTAATACCTTTACTATTAATTACTTCAGTTAAAATTGTTAAAATCTCATTAACATTAGTACGATAAAGTATAAGTCATAATACTCAACTTATAATCAAAGTTATTGCCATTAACCCCGAACTAACAATAATTCCTCAACGATTATGAGAATTAATGTTTCTATAATTCTCTGCTGACACTTCCATACTAAAACCTCACAACTCTAAAATCTCATTAAAATCTCATATATTAAATTCTATCATAAATGATGATTAACATGTTTAACGACAATTATGAAATATAAATGAAAATATAACCTTTATAAAAATACTTCTTGAAAATTAAAATTTAGATTTAACTTAATAAAAATGTATCATAATATTTTTAATAAACCTGAATTGTAAATATAAATGGGACACTTATATAAAAATTAAATTGTGTTAATTCTATAATTAAGAAAAGAAAGGAATTAGCACAATGTATAAGTATCTGACTATTGAATCAATAATAGCAATAAAAGAATATAAAAGTTATGGATTTTCGATTCGTAAAATAGCAAAAGCCATTGATTATAGTAAATCAACTGTACATAGAGTTTGTAGATTATTAAATCAAAACTTATTACCATTAGAAATATTGAATAAAATTCAAAAAAATAAACAAAATGCAGGTAGAAAATTAATAATTTTAACTTTAATAGAAATTAATACTATTAATCATTTGTTAATTACTAAAAATTATGCTCTTGATATAATTGCTAATTTTTTAAAGGAAAATAAAATAAAAAGTATTTCAACAAAAACTTTATATAACATGTTTAAAACAAATCGAATGGGTTTTGATGAAAATAACTTATTGAGAAAAGGAAAAAATAAACCTCACAAACAAAAAGAAACTAGGGGCAGAATTAATAATTGTAAGTCTATTCATGAAAGAAATTTAATCATTTCTAATATTAAAAATATAGAAGAATTTGGTCATTTAGAGGGTGATACTATCATTGGTAAAGATCATAAAAGTTCTATTATTACTTTAGCTGATATATGATCAAAAACCACAATTCCTTTAGCAACTAAAAATAATAAATCAGAAAATATTACAAAAAGTATAATAAAATTTATTTCAAAGTTACAAAAAGGAACAGTTAAAACTATTACTTTTGATCGTGGTAAAGAATTTAGTAAATGAAAATTAATCGAAAAAAATTGTAATGTTAAGATTTATTTTGCAGATCCTGGTAAACCTTGTCAAAGAGGTTTAAATGAAAATAATAATGGTATTTTAAGAAGATATTTACCAAAATCTACAGATCTATCCTTTAATTTTGTAGAAAAGTAATGATACATGATAAAGTGTTATTTTTAGAGAATTTTTACACTAAATAATGTTATTTTTAACAAATTTTTAATTAAAAATAATATTTTAAGTGTAAATTGATGAATAATTTTTGGTCATCCATACTTTTCTACATAATTAAAAGATCTATCTTCATATAAACAAAAAGATTTAAATACTATAGCATTTCAAATTAATTCTACACCCAGAAAATCACTATCTTATAAAAGACCAATAGATTTAATACAATTATTTTAAAAAACTGTCCCATTTATATTTACAATTCAGGTTTTAAAATAATATTTATTAGAGTTATTTTCAAGATTATGTTGTGAGAGATAGTAAGAAGTTAAGTCTATATCTTGTGCATATATTGTAATTTCAATAAAATTAATTTTAAAATTTTCAATTTTTTCTATAAGTAAATTTATTCTATCAATAAAAACTAAATTTTCTTTTATTTTATTTATTTTTTTCTTAGTTTTTTTTGTTTAATTTCCATAAATATTTTTTTTAACATTATCTTGTTTTTCCCTTTCAATTTATTTTTATTAAAAATATGCTTAGTATCGTAACTACTAATAGATAATAGAAACTTTGTTTCTTATTGCAGTTAAGTTTTGGCTCATAGTCAACAAATGAGTTTTTAGTTGATATCCACCAATAATATAAATAACTTATTTTTATAATGAAGAGTTGTTATTTATACTTGTTAAAGATTGATTTGAAAAATCTCCTAATTCCATTGAATTAATTTTATCAATATTTAAATTTGATTCGATTTTTTTATCTAAATTTAATTTTCCATAAATAGCTAAACTTAAAACATCATTGCACATGCCTAAAATAGTTTTATTTACAAATTTGGCAGTAATTGTTTTTTCAGCAATAGAACCATCTCCACCACCTTTGTAGGGCTTATTTAAATCTAAATTCATATTTGTTAAATCAATTCCATACAAATGTCATTCTTTGGTACTTATTTTATTTGAATAATGTTTACCTAAATAATAAATTTTTGCTTTTGTATTATTAACATTAATATTAGCTTCTTCTTTCATTTCATTTATTACTGTTGTGTTAAGATCTTTTTTTCTACTCCCCCAGTAATAGTGCTATATTCACTAATTTGTTTATTTTTAAATAACGGATTATTTTCTTTAACTAGTAAATAATAATATTCATTATCTTTTAAAACATAAGGTAATATAGCAACTCCTTTATTATTAGTTCAAGGCTCTTCAACACCACAATAAAAGTCTTCTTTAATTAATTTTACGAAAGTAGTTCCTTCATTTGTACATGTACCATTAAAAAATGTTGAATTTTTTAAGTTACTATTAATATTTCTTTTTTTATGTTTTTTATGACGATGTTTATGATTAAAATTTCGGTTTGTTTTAAATTAATTGGTAGTTCTTGTAAATTGGTTAATGATTCTTGTAAGGTTGTTGGGTTACTTAATGATTTTATTGGCATAGATTGTACTTTTTGTTTTTCATTATGAAATAATGGAATAATTAATATTCATAATTTAAATAAAAAACTTGGATTAAAATATTTCATTTTAACACCCCTTTCAAAATAATAATTAATAAAATATATCTAAAATTATGTATTTATTTTAACATTTTTTTATTTTTCTTAGAACCTGTTTAGAATCTTTTTAATAAAACTGAAATAAATGAAAGAACAACCATTTGTAAACTAGTATTTAGTTTTCTTTCACAATTTTTTCATAATCTTCTGTATTTTTCTAATCAAGCAAAGCTTCGTTCTACAATTCATCTTTTTGGTAATACTACAAAAGTATGTAATTCATTACGTTTTATCACTTCAACATTTGCATTTATGATTGTTTTGATTTCAGAAGCAAATTTTTCACCAGTATAACCAGCATCTACTATTATTTTTTGAACTGCAGAAAGATTTTCTTTTTCATTTTCAATCATTATTATAGCGCTATTACGATCTGTTTTTTCTGCTGTGGTTATGTAAATTGCATGTGGTAAACCTTGAGAATCAACAACAATATGATGTTTTATGCCTGAAATCTTTTTACCAGCATCATAACCTTTATTTTCAGTAGTATCTGTATTTTTAACACTTTGCGAATCAATTATACAAAAACTAGTTTGTTCTTTGCGATTATTATTGATACGAACTTTTTTAACTAATTTTTTTTAAAATTAATTGCAATACACTAGGTTCTTTACCATTATTTTTACTTCAAATTTGAAAATAATAATATACAGTTTGTCATTTTGGAAAATTTTTTGGTAGCATTCTTCATTGACAACCACTTTTTAATACATATAAAATTGCACAAAATACTTCATATAAATCTAAACTTCTTGGTTTTGTTTTCTTTTTGCTATTTTCTAAAATTGATTTTATGTTCTCAAATTGTTCTTTGGTGACATGACTTGGATAATTTTTATGCATATATACCTCTTATTTTAAAATATATAATCATTTTACATTATTTTCGAAAAGATTCTAAACAGGTTCTTAGGATATTTGCTTTTATAATAATAAACATGTTATATAATTTAAAGCAAGATTACTATACTTTTGTAAATGAAATTTAAATATATATTATAGTTTTATCGCTATAACTAGGTATTAACCACTAGGTTTATTTTTTAGTTTGTATTTTAGATAATAGAAATTTATTTAATCATCAATTATTAATAAATATTAAGTTTAAATTTAATTAAAAATAATAAAAAAAGTATCAATTTTTACCACAAGTGTAAATTTGATACTTAATTAAAATAATTTTATTTAAAACATTAAATCAGAAAATGGAAAACAAGATTTAAATAGGGTAATATATTTAATAGTTTTTTGTTCATTATAATTTAATTCTGTATTTAATGTCATTAATTGCTTATGAAATTTTTCATAAAACATTGTTCAAAATAATCAACTTATAGTAATAATAAATAAGCTAAGGAAACTAAAAATTGTTAATATTTCCTTGTTAATATTATTATTTTGAATTGGAATATAATATAATAAAGCACAAATAATAGTAATAATAACACCATTTATAAAAAATAAATTAATAATTGGTAGAGCTAAATTACTTCATTTTTGAGAATTATTTTTTAATTATGTAGAAAAGTATGGATGACCAAAAATTATTCATCAATTTACACTTAAAATATTATTTTTAATTAAAAATTTGTTAAAAGTAACATTATTTAGTGTAAAAATTCTCTAAAAATAACACTTTATCATGTATCATTACTTTTCTAAAAAATTAAAGGAATTATTTTTTCACTTAATAACAAGTACACTACTTAAAGTTTGATATTTATTTCAAGTAGTAGTTTCATTAAAATCACGACTTTTTAATTTTAAAATATTTTTTTAAAATTATAGTTAAGATATTAAAAGTAAATTTACTTTTAACTATTTGACAATTAATATTTTCATTGGATAATGCTTGTTGATAGCTAGGTTTTAATTTAGTATCATTTTTTTTAGTTTTTAAAATAATAATTAATCAAAAAATAAATTGGAATAATTGAAATATTAAAACCATCGCAATTAAAAATAAACTAATAAGAATAAAAACACTTGTTGTTTGATCTTGAGTAATCATATATTTTCACTATTTATTTTCTATAGCATTAATACCAGGTAAATCCTTACCTTCTAGATATTCTAATGAAGCACCTCCACCAGTTGAAATATGGCTAAATTTATTTTCATATCCAAATTTAACTGCTGCTGCTGCACTATCACCACCACCAATTAGTGTAAATGCACCTTTTAATTGTGAAATAGTTTTACAAATATTTTTTGTTCCATTAACAAAGTTACTCATTTCAAAAACTCCTAATGGTCCATTTCAAAAAACAGTTTTAGCATTAATTAAAGTATTTTCAAATAATTTAATTGTTTTTGGACCAATATCCATTCCTTCATATCCATCATCAATGTTTTCATTATTAGTAATTTTACCTTTGATATCGTTAAATTCCGGAGCAATTACAAAGTCAATAGGTAGTATTAATTTTTCTTTTCCTAATTCAATAATTTCTTTAGCAATATCAATTTTATCTTTTTCTAATAATGAATCACCAATTTTATAATTCAATGCTTTCATAAAAGTATAAGCCATACCGCCACCAACAAGAACTTTATCAGCTTTTGTTAATAATTGTTTGATAACATCAATTTTATCTGATACTTTAGCACCACCAAGTACTGCTATAAAAGGATGTTCTGGATTAACGGTGATTTTATTAAGCATTGTTAATTCTTTTTCAATTAATAAACCAACACAACTATTTTTGATATTAGTAGCAATACCAACGTTAGATGTATGAGCACGGTGTGCAGTACCAAAAGCATCATTAACAAATACATCACCTAAATGTGCTCAATATTTACCTAATTCGGGATTATTAGTAGATTCTTTATTACCATTTAAATCTTCAAAACGAGTATTTTCTATTAAAAGTAATTCTTTGTTTTTAAGATTATTAATAGCTGTTTCAAGATTTGTACCACGAGTTTCATTAATGAATATTACATTTTCTTTTAAGATTTCACTTAGTCTTTTTGCAACAGGCGCTAAAGTATTCTTCGCTTTATCAGTTTCAGATTTAATTCTTCCAAGATGTGATAACATGATTATTTTTGCATCTTGATTTTGTAAATACTTAATAGTTTCGATGCTTGCTTTTATTCTTGTATCATCGGTAATTTTATTATTTTCTAATGGTACATTGAAGTCAAAACGAACAATAACTTTTTTATTTTTAAAATCAAGATCCTTTAATGTTTTTTTATTCATATAATTTTCATCTCCTTTTTTCATATTATAATTTTAATATATTTTTAAAACTATTAATAAAAATGCATCTTGTAATTGGTAAGATGCATTTTTGTAGTTTAATATTTTAATTAAACTATTTAAAAATTATTTTAGCTTTGCTAAGTGTATTACTGTTCTTACTAATTGCGATACATATGACATTTCATTATCATATCAAGCAAAAACTTTAACAATTTGTTTGCCTTCAACTTCAATAACTTTTGTTAATGTTGCATCAAAACTTGAACCAAAACTTGAACCAATAATATCAGTTGAAACAATTGGATCTTCATTATAAGCAAATGATTCGCTACTATGTTTTTTCATTGCTGCATTAACTTGTTCAACAGTAACATTTTTCTTTAATTCAATTGTTAAATCAACAATTGAACCAGTAATAATTGGAACACGCATTGCTGAACCATCTAGTTTTCCTTTAACAGAAGGGATAACTAAACCAATAGCTGCAGCAGCACCTGTAGCTGCAGGAACAATATTAGACATAGCACTACGTCCTCTTCTGAAATCTGAATGTTCTAAGTCTAGTAAACGTTGGTCATTAGTTGCAGCATGAACTGTTGTCATTCATCCCTTAATAATTCCAAATTCTGATTCTAGAGTATGAACAACAGGAGCAAGACAATTAGTAGTACATGAAGCACCAGAAATAATATTATCAGTACTTTTTAGAATATCATGGTTAACATTATAAACAATAGTTTTTAAGTCTCCTTTAGCGGGTGCTGAAATCACAACTTTTTTAGCTCCAGCATCAATATGTGCTTGTGCTAATTCTTTTGTTGTAAAACGTCCAGTTGCTTCAATTACGATATCAACAGCATTGGCTTTTCATGGTAATGCTTTTGGGTCTTTTTCTTGACAAACTTTAATTATTTTACCATCAACATTAATAGTATTTTTTGATTTGTCTGCTTTGATTTTTCCGTGTTTTCAAGTTCTATGTGCTGAATCATATTGTAATAGATATGCTAGAGCTTCTACATTTCCTAAATCATTGATAGCAACAATATCAATTTCTTTTTTGTCAAATAATTGACGGAAGGCAATGCGCCCAATGCGCCCAAATCCATTAATTGCAATTTTAATTGCCATTATTAAGTCACTCCTTTTATGTGTTTGTTTTTTATATTGATTAATGACTAGGTATATTATAAACAAATATTGTTAATATTTGTCATAAAATATGGATTTATTTATAAAACATTTATTTTATTAGTAAATTATTTCCTTTATTTTAATTATAGTTTTCATTATTTTATTTTTTTATGAAAAATACTATGTTTTATATTGGTATATATTCTATTTCATTATTAATATTGTCAATATTATTATTTTCAATTGTAGTTTGTGATTCTTCAACAGTTAATTCAATTGGTATAGTTAAAGTTTGAATACGTTCTAATAAGCGTTTAACTTTAATTTCTTCTGATTTACTATTTTTTAAATAATAATGTTGATATAGTTCACTAATACTATAGTTAGAATTAATAAATGTAGTTTTTAATGGTAAAATTCGTGCATTAAGAATACTAAATAATAATTCATCACGCTCTCAAGCACTAACAGTTTCACCGCCTAAATCATCAATAAATAATAAGTCACATGATTTTAATTGTTCAATTTGCTGATTAGTATCAGTATCATTTTTAAAACTTTTTTTAATGTCCATAACAAATTCAGGTCATACAATAAAACAAACAGTTTGGTTTTTTTGAATTAATTTATTTGCAAATAAGATAAAAATAAAAGTTTTGCCACTACCTGTGTCACCATATAAGTATAAACCTTGATAACTTTTGTGTTTTAAAGATTGATGTAAATACTGGATGATTTCTTTTCTTGCATTAGTTGAGGCATTAAAATTTTTACTTCATGAAAGTGATAAAAGTTTATCATCATAGTATTTAATTAAAAAATTATTATGTACTTGTTGTTGGACAGATCTATTAATAGAATGAAGACAATCCGTTAGTACTAAACTTATTTTTTGATTAGGTAACATTACTAGTTTATAACGATATCCTTTAACATTTTGTAGACATTTGCTAAGATTCTCTCGTTTTTTACATAAATTGTAGCTATCAATATAAGTTTTTAATAAATCAACATATGGTTCTAGTTTGCTGTTAGTTAAGTTGTTTTTTTTAATAAAGTCATGAAGTTCAGCATTGTTAATGTTTTCTTTTAAGATAGTTGTCGCTTTAAGTTTCATGATAATCATTTCCTTACTTAATAATAGTGTCTTTTAATAATTAAATTAATGGGCATCAAATTCCTTTAAAATATTCTTTATTTCTTCTTGAGTTAATGTTATATCTTTTTTATTAATATTATCAACCTTATATTTTTTAATTAATTTTTTATTGAAATTATTTGTTGTTGATTGTTCTGTAGTAGATCATAATGATTCTTGTTGAAATTGTTGCTGTGGATTTTTTTTGCTACGAGCATAAGCAAGTTTTAAATGAGATAAAGCATCATCAATACTATTAATTTGATTTTCTTGAAAGGTTTCAGCAATTTTAATAATATAGTTTGGTTCTAAACGTTTATTATTTTTAAATCAAACATATTCAATTAAGCAGTTAATTACAGCATTATTTAATTGAAAGTTATTAGTTAATATTTCTAATGTTGTTTTTAATTTATCAGTTGGTATTTTACCAGTTAAATTTTTTAAATATTCTTCAGGTAATTTTTGTTGCATTAAATTTAATGTGGTATTAATAACATCAGAATTATCTTTAGATATAATTGTATTACCATTAGAATTTAAATTAACTTTCATAGTGTTAATTTGATTTTTATTTTGAAATGAATAAATTGGTCTAGAAATTGATGTTTGTTCTTGTTTAGCATAAATATTATTAAGTGCTGTTTTTAATTTTAAAGATTGAGGGATAGTATTTTCCTGTTGAGTAATATTAACATAATTTTCTGTAATTTCAATATCATTTTTCAAAAAATAAAATTTTTGTCTTTCGTAATTTAAAGTTCCTAATTGTTTAAGTAGTTCTGAGTTTAAATGGGTATTAGCAAAAAAATCATCAGCAGATAAGGGAGAACACAATTGATAAATGTAAGTAGATTTTAAAGAATAGTAGTAAGTATTAATAAGGTTAACAGATTCAAGTTGTTGGAAAGCAACAAGTAATTGAGTGGAAGTTATTTTTAATAAAGATTTAATTCGTCCGTGATTGAAATCAAGATTAATACGTTTTGTTAATAACTTTTCTTGAACTAAAGTTAAATATAAATTTATTGCTTCAATACCAATTATTGGTTGATATAACATAAATAAAATTTGGTAATCTTCGTTACTAATATATTCTGATTGGGTCAACTTAAAAATATCAATATCATTTATTGTTCTGTTCATATTCATTCCCTAACTTTCTTTTTACTATCCATTTCTTTCATGGTATGATAATTATATGCACATAAAGAATATAAATAAAGTGAAATGATTAAAACACATACTTATCCACATTTATTCCACTTTTTTTATTAAAAATATTCTTTATTAATATATACTTTTGAGTTTTTCACAGTTAATATTTAATTTGACAGTGATTACAAAAGTAAGTTCCGCGAAGGTTTATTTTTATTTTTTTGATAATAGTATGGCATTTAAAACAAGGCATTTTTGCTCTAGTATGAACTTGTAATTCTTGTTGATAGTAACCTGTTACACCAAGGCTTGAAGTATAACTACTAATTGTTGATCCACCAAGTTTTATTGATTTATTAAGCACAAATCTTGATTTATTAATGATTTCTTGTAATTGTTTAAGTGTTAAATTTTTAGTAATACTTTGTGGATGAATACTAGCATAAAATAATACTTCATCTGCATAAATATTTCCTAAACCACTCATAACATTTTGTTCTAATAATGTTGCTTTAATACTTTGACTTTTATTTTTTCATTTATTTTTTAAATATTCAGCAGTAACATTTTTATTAAAAGGTTCTGGACCAATATTAATATAAGGTTTTATTTTTTGATATTCATTTTTAGTTTGTAAATGAAAGGTTCCAAACTGTCTTGTGTCATGATATCTTAATTCGTATTTATTGTCTAATTCTAATATTAATAAGACATGTTTTCAATTTATTGATTGATTATTTTGTTGAAAATAATATTTTCCTTCCATTCGTAAATGACTTAATAATACATAATCATCTAATATAAATATTAATAATTTACCAACTCTTTGAACATCATTTATTGTTTGTCCAATAATTTGTTTTGTGAATTGTTCAATACTTGGTGTTTTGATAATTTTATTTAAAAGAATTCTAACACCAATAATTTTATGATTAGTTAAAAGTGGTTGTAAAGTTTTGCGAACAGTTTCAACTTCGGGTAATTCTGGCATTTTTATTTTCCTTCCAATAAAATATAATAAACTAATTTATTTTAAATATTAATAAATTTTTAAAAATTTATTTTAATTCAAATCAGTTATCACCAATACTAGTATTAATTAATAAGGGAACTTTTAATTTAGTAACATTAGACATAATTTTAGTAATTTTAGTAATAACATCATTAACTTTATTATCTTCAACTTCAAAAATTAATTCATCATGAATTTGTGCAATTAATATTGCATCAATATTTTGTTTTTTTATTTCTTCATAAATTTTATTCATTGCTAATTTTAAAATATCAGCAGCACTACCTTGAATTGGCATGTTCATTGCTATTCGTTTACCAAAATTTTGAATCACCTTATTTTTATTTGTAATTTCCATTACTTCTCTTCTACGATTAAAAATTGTTTGAACGTATCCATTTTTTTCACAAAAATCAATTATATTATTAATATAACTTTTAATTTTTGGAAAAACCGAAAAATATTTATTAATAAATATTTTAGCATCTTCAACTTTAATTCCTATTTGTTGTGATAAACCAAAACTAGAAATGCCATAAACAATGCCAAAATTAATAGCTTTTGCATTTTGTCTTTGTTCGTTAGTAACTTCTGCTAAAGGTATATTTAATATTTTACTTGCAGTTTCGCGATGAATATCATTCTTTTGTTGAAAAGCTTTAATTAAATTTTCATCTTCACTAATATGAGCTAATATTCTTAATTCAATTTGCGAATAATCACAGGATAGTATTTTAGTATGTGGTTTGCTTGGAATAAAGATTTTGCGAACTTCTCTTTGTTCTTTATCGCGAATACTAATATTTTGCATATTAGGATCTAATGAAGATAACCTGCCAGTACTGGTTTGCACTTGATTATAAATGCTATGAATTTTACCATCATCAAAAATATATTTTTGTAAACCAAGTAAGTAAGTGGAATATAATTTTTGTAATTTACGATATTCTAAAAGAATATCGATGATTGGATGTTGATTTTTTAAACTAATTAAAACTTCAAAAGCAGTACTACCTTTTTTATAATTAGGTAATTTTAATTCTTTAAATAAGTATTCACTAATTTGTTTTGGTGAATTTGGATTTAAATTACTATTACTTTCTTTTTTAATTTGTAATTCTAAATCTTGGATTTTTAGTAAAGTTTTATCAGTTAGTAGTTTTAATTTTTTTTGATCAATGTTAACACCATTACACTCCATATTTACTAATACAAAAGCAGCAGGTAATTCAATCTCTTGATATAAATTTCAGTTATTAGTATCTTTTAATTTTTTTATAAGAATGAGATGAGAATCTGTTAAAAAATTTAATTTTTTTTCTAAAAAAATAGCTATTTCTTTTTCATCATTGGGAATATTTTTTTTAATACCTTTGCCATAAAAATCATCAGTGCTTAAATTATCTTTAACATTGACATTGAGCATAACAGCAATGTTTTCTGGTAATATTTTTTCATTAGCATAAAGAAGGTAAGCAGCTAACATATGGTCAAAAATAATATTATTTATTATCAATTTTAAACGCAGTCCTGCGATAATAACCTTTTTTAAATCTCAAGTTATTTTTTGTAGTTTTTTATTTTGTAAGAAATGTTGAAAATTAGAACAATTAATTGCATTAATTTTATTAATATAAAATGTTCCTTTTTCATTTTTAATACCAAAACCAATAATATTATCGCGATTATAATTATCACCAAAAATTTCTAATCATAAGTAATTTGAATCACAATTTCATTCTTGACTTCACTTATTTATAATTTGAACGTGAGATGTACTATTTTTATTAGTTTTAGGATTAGTGTCTTGTGTTAATAAAGAGTTCATATTATATTGTTTGTAAAAGTCTTGTAACTTTTCATTATTTAAATTTTCAACATTATAATTAAACGTTTCTAAATTACCAGTAATTGGTGTATTTAAATTAAGTTGTGCTAGTTGTTTACAAATAATACCATTATTAAAGTTAAGTTTAATTAGTTTACTAACATTTGGTTTTAATTGTTCTACATTTTCAATAATGTTTTCTAATGTGTCATATTCTTTTAATAAACTAATAGCAGTTTTTTGACCAATTCCTTTAATGCCAGGTAAATTATCAGAACTATCACCCATTAATCCCTTTAAATCGGTAACTTGATAAGGTAATAATTCATATTCTGATTGAAATGTAGAAATAGTAATAACCTTTAAATCACTCATCCCTTTTTGTGGATTAAGAATTTTAATATTGTTATCTAATAGTTGTAATAAATCTTTATCACTACTCATAATATCAATTTGATAATTACTAGCAACTTTATTTTTAACAATGCTGCCAATAATATCATCAGCTTCATAATTATTTATTTGTCCCCAAGGAATTTGTGCTAAGTCTAAAAATATTTTAACTAAATTAAATTGTTCAATTAACTCAACCGGAGTTTCACTTCTTTTTCCTTTATATGTTGCTAAAGTTTCATGACGAAATGTTTTACGACCAGCATCAAATGCAACAAAAACACTAGCATAGTTGTTAGATTTTAAGTACTTAGTCAACATTCTAATAAAAGAATAGACGGCATTAGTTGGAATACCCTGTAGCGAATGTAGATTAACTCCTTGGTATGCAGTAGCATAATATGCTTTAAATAATAAATTGTTACCATCAATAATTAATGCTTTTTTCATTTATTCACCTAATTTCATAAAATTATTATAACAATAAGTAAGTATAACTTCATATAAAATTAAAAAATTAGGATATAAAAAAAACAAGATTTTTTTCTTGCTATCAAACAATAATTAAGTTACAGATTTAATTGTGTAGAAAACATTATAAATATAAGGTTTTAGGGTTAATTTTAAGAGAATTATTATATTTATAGTGATTAGAGTTCTGTAACTTAATTATTTAAATATTAAGGATATTTATAAATACATCCTTAACTTTTATTATAACATTCAATTTTTAATTTTTAAATTCATTTTTTCTTTTTTATAGGCAATGTTTAGTAATCTGTGTAACTTACAAAAATAACTATGTTTAATTAATTCTAGTAAATATAATTAAATGACTAGAAAGAGTGAGTTACAGATGGCTAAAAAACAAAATATTAATAATAATGATCCAATATCAAAAGCAGTAGATTTATTATTAGAAAATACTGAAGATTTAACAACAGTTTTTAAAGAAGGGGGTTTATATAAAGAATTAACAAAACGTTTAGTTGAAAAAATGTTGAATTCTGAAATGCAAAATTATTTAGGATATGAAAAAAATCAACATAGTAATACTGAAAATGCTCGTAATGGTACAAGTTCAAAAAAATTAATAACTCAACAAGGTAAAATTGAGATTGATGTACCAAGAGATCGCAATAGTGATTTTACTCCTTTAATAGTTGCAAAAAGACAGCGAAGATTTGATGGTTTTGATCAACAAGTGCTTTCACTATATGCAAAAGGTATGACTCTATCTGACATTAGAATGCAGTTACAAGAGTTATATCATGGTGCTGATATTAGTGAAAGTGTTATTAGTCAAATTACTGATGATGTTATTGATGATGTCAAAGCATGACAAAATCGACCATTAGAAAGTATTTATCCTATTGTTTACTTTGATTGTATAGTAGTTAAAGTAAGACAAGATAAACGCATTATTAACAAATCAGTTTATATAGCATTAGTAGTTGATTTAGAAGGCAAAAAAGATGTTTTAGGCTTATGAATTAGTGAAAATGAAGGTGCTAAATTTTGATTATCTAATTTGACAGAAATGAAAAATCGAGGCTTAAATGATATTCTTATTGCTTGTAGTGACAATTTAACAGGCATGTCAGAAGCAATACAATCAGTTTATCCTAAAACAGAACATCAATTATGCATTGTTCATCAAATTCGAAATAGTTTAAAATATGTTTCATACAAACATCGAAAAACTTTAGTTACAGATTTAAAGCCAATTTATACTGCATGTAGTGAAGAACAAGCAATGCAAGCTTTAGAATCATTTGAAAGTAAATGAAATAAACAATATCCTCAAATTGCTAAATCTTGATATAAAAATTGAGAAAATTTAATGGTTTTTATTAGTTATCCTGTAGAAATCAAAAGAGTAATTTATACTACAAATGCTATTGAATCTGTTAATAGTCAATTAAGAAAAGTTATCAGAAATAAAAAAGTTTTTCCTAATGATATGTCAGTTTTCAAAATATTTTATTTAGCAATTGAAAATATAACAAAAAAATGAACATTGCCTATTCAAAATTGAAATACAGCAATTGCTCATTTTATGATAAAATTTGAAGACAGAATTAATCTAAACTAGTACTTTGTAAAACAAAGATACACAGATTTCTAAAAAGCCTCTTTTTATACCTGAATTGTAAATATAAATGGGACAGTTTTTTAAAATAATTGCTTTAATTTTGTAGAAAAGTAATGATACATGATAAAGTGTTATTTTTAGAGAATTTTTACACTAAATAATGTTACTTTTAACAAATTTTTAATTAAAAATAATATTTTAAGTGTAAATTGATGAATAATTTTTGGTCATCCATACTTTTCTACATAATTAAAAAATAATTGTATTAAATCTATTGGTCTTTTATAAGATAGTGATTTTCTGGGTGTAGAATTAATTTGAAATGCTATAGTATTTAAATCTTTTTGTTTATATGAAGATAGATCTGTAGATTTTGGTAAATATCTTCTTAAAATACCATTATTATTTTCATTTAAACCTCTTTGACAAGGTTTACCAGGATCTGCAAAATAAATCTTAACATTACAATTTTTTTCGATTAATTTTCATTTACTAAATTCTTTACCACGATCAAAAGTAATAGTTTTAACTGTTCCTTTTTGTAACTTTGAAATAAATTTTATTATACTTTTTGTAATATTTTCTGATTTATTATTTTTAGTTGCTAAAGGAATTGTGGTTTTTGATCATATATCAGCTAAAGTAATAATAGAACTTTTATGATCTTTACCAATGATAGTATCACCCTCTAAATGACCAAATTCTTCTTTTAATTATGTAGAAAAGTATGGATGACCAAAAATTATTCATCAATTTACACTTAAAATATTATTTTTAATTAAAAATTTGTTAAAAGTAACATTATTTAGTGTAAAAATTCTCTAAAAATAACACTTTATCATGTATCATTACTTTTCTACAAAATTAAAGAATTCTTCTATATTTTTAATATTAGGAATGATTAAATTTCTTTCATGAATAGACTTACAATTATTAATTCTGCCCCTAGTTTCTTTTTGTTTGTGAGGTTTATTTTTTCCTTTTCTCAATAAGTTATTTTCATCAAAACCCATTCGATTTGTTTTAAACATGTTATATAAAGTTTTTGTTGAAATACTTTTTATTTTATTTTCCTTTAAAAAATTAGCAATTATATCAAGAGCATAATTTTTAGTAATTAACAAATGATTAATAGTATTAATTTCTATTAAAGTTAAAATTATTAATTTTCTACCTGCATTTTGTTTATTTTTTTGAATTTTATTCAATATTTCTAATGGCAATAAGTTTTGATTTAATAATCTACAAACTCTATGTACAGTTGATTTACTATAATCAATGGCTTTTGCTATTTTACGAATCGAAAATCCATAACTTTTATATTCTTTTATTGCTATTATTGATTCAATAGTCAGATACTTATACATTGTGCTAATTCCTTTCTTTTCTTAATTATAGAATTAACACAATTTAATTTTTATATAAGTGTCCTTTTTAATTTTACAATTCAGGATATATAAAAAACAAGAGCTTTTCAGCTCTTGTCTACACAAGAATTATTGCTAAGGTAATATGTCATTTATAAAAAAAAGGGGGGGTTATTTATAAATAAAACTTAAGGTTATTGGGGTTATAGAGTTTAAATTAGGGGTTTTAGATTAATTTTAAATTTTTTATATTTAAAAATATTATAATTGAATAATGTTTTGACATATTACCTTAATTTTAAAGGACCTAGGCTATCTAAATCCTTATAAGAATAATAACAAATAATATTTAAATTGCAAGGAAATTTGTTATTATTTTTAGAAATAATTTATATTTTTAGTTTTTTTTCAAAAATATATTCATACTCTATATAAGTTTTTTATTTTTTTGATAAATATTTTTGGAAAAATTGCAATAATTTTACCCTACTTATCTTAATTTTATAAAAAATATTAGTGCATTAATTGAGTGTTTATTTTTAGTAAAAATTTTTACATATCCTGAATTGTAAAATTAAAAAGGACACTTATATAAAAATTAAATTGTGTTAATTCTATAATTAAGAAAAGAAAGGAATTAGCACAATGTATAAGTATCTGACTATTGAATCAATAATAGCAATAAAAGAATATAAAAGTTATGGATTTTCGATTCGTAAAATAGCAAAAGCCATTGATTATAGTAAATCAACTGTACATAGAGTTTGTAGATTATTAAATCAAAACTTATTGCCATTAGAAATATTGAATAAAATTCAAAAAAATAAACAAAATGCAGGTAGAAAATTAATAATTTTAACTTTAATAGAAATTAATACTATTAATCATTTGTTAATTACTAAAAATTATGCTCTTGATATAATTGCTAATTTTTTAAAGGAAAATAAAATAAAAAGTATTTCAACAAAAACTTTATATAACATGTTTAAAACAAATCGAATGGGTTTTGATGAAAATAACTTATTGAGAAAAGGAAAAAATAAACCTCACAAACAAAAAGAAACTAGGGGCAGAATTAATAATTGTAAGTCTATTCATGAAAGAAATTTAATCATTCCTAATATTAAAAATATAGAAGAATTTGGTCATTTAGAGGGTGATACTATCATTGGTAAAGATCATAAAAGTTCTATTATTACTTTAGCTGATATATGATCAAAAACCACAATTCCTTTAGCAACTAAAAATAATAAATCAGAAAATATTACAAAAAGTATAATAAAATTTATTTCAAAGTTACAAAAAGGAACAGTTAAAACTATTACTTTTGATCGTGGTAAAGAATTTAGTAAATGAAAATTAATCGAAAAAAATTGTAATGTTAAGATTTATTTTGCAGATCCTGGTAAACCTTGTCAAAGAGGTTTAAATGAAAATAATAATGGTATTTTAAGAAGATATTTACCAAAATCTACAGATCTATCTTCATATAAACAAAAAGATTTAAATACTATAGCATTTCAAATTAATTCTACACCCAGAAAATCACTATCTTATAAAAGACCAATAGATTTAATACAATTATTTTAAAAAACTGTCCCATTTATATTTACAATTCAGGTATTATGAAAGTTTTAAACACTAATACAAGTAATAAAATAAAAATATGCTTTAATTTTGTAGAAAAGTAATGATACATGATAAAGTGTTATTTTTAGAGAATTTTTACACTAAATAATGTTACTTTTAACAAATTTTTAATTAAAAATAATATTTTAAGTGTAAATTGATGAATAATTTTTGGTCATCCATACTTTTCTACATAATTAAAAAAATATGTGGTTAAACTTATAGTTTTAATTTTAGTTATAAAAATTTGTAAAAAATTATTTAAAAAAAATAAAAAAGATATATAATGATGTCGAATATTTAATATTTAAAATTGAGAAAAAATATTCAAATTGAAGTAAGGAGAAAATTAAAAGGGACGGTAACAAAAACGGAGGATATAATTACTTTTTAAACATTTCTTTTAAATTATAGACAAGAAATAATTGTAATTATATGCAATTGTAAATACATCTTACTACTAAATTAAATTAATTTCAATTAAAATACAAATATTGAAAAAATGAAAAATAAAATTAATATTTATACACAACAAAAATTCTTATTAACTTTTAATTTAATAAGTTTTTAATATTTTAATAAAAAATTTTGATTATGTTTTGGAATTTACAAGATTACACTTAAAAATAACCATTTTAATATAAATATTTATACTATATGTTCTATTACCAAGCATTTCTTTTAAAATATATCAAATATTACTTTCAGCAAAAGTACCTATATTTCATTTAGCACCTTGATTTTGAATACCTTGTTTATTATTTTTAAAATATTGTTTTTTTAATTTTTTATGATTTTTTAATATTTCATTCATATATTTTATTAACTCATCATATTGACCATTTTCAATAAAATTTCTACAAGTATTATATTCGTTTCAATATTTTCCTTTATTTCCAGCAATTATTCCTACATATAACTTTTTAACTAAATGGAATTTATCTAAAACAAATTGTGCACCTAAATAATCAGCAACATCTTTAATTCATTCTGCACTATCACCACAAATAATAATTTTTGCTTGGTCAAAATTTTCAAAAAATCTATTTCCTTGTTGTAAAATAAATTCAGCAGTTTTTTTAACACCAATTGCTGTTTTTGTTGGTCTTATTATTACATCTACTCTTTTATTAACTAATTTATGATTAATATTATCTGTACAAAATAATACTAAGCGCATTGAATATTTACCAGAATTACGTTTAAATTTTCAAAACTTACGATGTCCATCATCAATACTAATATAAATAAATTGATTTGGTTCTAATTTTATTTTAGGAACATCTAATTTATTGACTTGATATTCTTGAAATACTCTTCCAATACTTGTTGTACTAAATTTTGTTTGTTTCATAGTATGTAAAATATCACGATATTTTTTTCCATCTGCAAAATGTTCAATAACATTATTTTTGATATCTTGACAAGTCCTTTTGTATTTAGGTAATTGCAATTTTTCATCTAATAAACAAATAGGAACTCATTTTTTTAATTGTTCATCATAATATTTATAATCACGACATTTATAAGTAACAAGACCATTGATAGTATTTCTAGTTCTTGTTTTAATTTTAACGGGGATATATTTTCTATCTCTTTCTTTTAAGATTCTTCAATCTGTTTTTTCTCATTGATTTTTTACATCATCTCTAAATGATTGATACATTCTTTTAGTTGCTTCATTTAAAGTTCATAAGTAATTAAAACTCATATTTTTTCTCCTAACTTTTTTTAAATTTTAAATTTATTGTAAATATATTTAAAAAATTAATTTACTTAATTATTATATAAATATATAAGTGTTATTTTAAATAAAATAAAAAATATTTTAAAAACCACTTTCATATTTAAAATATAATAAATAATTTCAATATCATTAATAGTATAGGTATTACAAAATAAACGCCTTTAATTTAGGCGTTATTTTGCGTTTAAAAGGCATACTTGTAAAAATAATATAAATTAAGTACAATTTACACATAAAATTAAGAAATAAGGAGTAATTTAATATGAGTAAATTTGAAAAACAAAAAATAGAACAATCTATTAACTATTTTAAGGAAAATATAGAAAATTGTTATGAAAAAATATCTTCTTTAGAAAAGAAAAAAATATGAAATATTGATTTTTATGATTGAAATAAAGAAATAAATTCTAAAATAAAATTACAGAATAATATAATAGAATATTTTTTTAATTATGTAGAAAAGTATGGATGACCAAAAATTATTCATCAATTTACACTTAAAATATTATTTTTAATTAAAAATTTGTTAAAAGTAACATTATTTAGTGTAAAAATTCTCTAAAAATAACACTTTATCATGTATCATTACTTTTCTACAAAATTAAAGGAATATTTTCATGAAAAAATATCTCAAAGTAATGAATTACTATTAAATACTAAAAAAGAACCAGTTTTTTCAAAAAAAATCATAAATAGCATTGATAATAAAATAGAAAAAACTAAACCAATTAATATTACAAAAGGTCAAAAAATAAAACCATAAACATTCTTGTAGAAAGGAAAATAAAATGAAAACATGAATAAAAGCAAATTTAAGTAAAATAACATTAGCATTAGCACTAACTGGTGCTGTAAGTGGAGTAACTGGTTTAATAATTGGTTCACTAGCACATAATCAAACTAATGGTTATAAATCATATTTAGGACATGACTATACAGTCTACTGAGGGGGGGCTGGAACAACTATATGAGAAAGAAAAACTAATGATAAACACATAATAGATTTGTATTTTGATAAAGATAAACGTATTAATACAGATTTAAAATGAGATGGTCAATATCCAAAAGGATATTTTAATTGATAACTAAATTTCCAAATTAATGTATGAAATATTCTCGTTATATTTATCAAATAAATTAATATTAGTTAAACTTATTTCTTGTTTATCGGTTATTAAAATTAAATCATAATTTCCAGCACCAAATATACCACTAATTTCAATCCGATTTAAATTATTAATAGGATTTTCAATTAATAATTCAAAATCACTACTATTATCAATTTGTAAAATTTCTTTATAAAATTCTAATTTAGAAAATAATTGAGATTTATTTGAACCATATAAGTTTAAAGCATTTTCAATTTTATTTTTATTAATAATTGTTCTTGTAAAATATTTTCCATATTCACCATTACCTAATGTTCAATCTTCCGGAATTAATGACGGAATATTATTACTTTCAAGTTCATTAGTTATAGATAGTCAGTTAAATTGATTATCATCTAGTTTAAATAATTCATTTTGACTAATGTCATTACTTTTTAATTTAATATTATTTATATCTTTAAAATCAAAATATTCAGATTTTAATATTACCTTTACATCTTTAAATTCTCAAACTTTATCTGGTGTAGAATGTATAGGATTTGATTTTAGTTCAAAATAATATGGTAATAATAGTTTATAATCATCGTTTAAACCTTTATTAATTGATAAGTTTGAATAAATATTAGTTGATATCATAATCACTATTTGTTTAAATATTTGAATTTGTGGTAAATTCAAATAATTTGGATAATCTAATTTTCATTGTTTGAATAAATTAGTAATAACATCCTCAGGTTTTTGTCCTTCAAATTTAGCACGTAGTTTTGTAATATCAAAATTTTCATCACCTTGTTTAAAAGATATTCCATCAAAGTTTCGATTATAAGTATATGTATAAGTTAGCATATCTAATAATAGTTGTTGTAAACTATCAATTGGTGGTTTATCATTTATTTCTATTTCAATATCATCAAATTTATTATTAGTTGCAACATATTGAAAAAATTGACTTTCACCCGCAAAATCTCAAACTTCTTTATCTTTTAATTCTTTTTGTTTTTTTAATGGTCATTTACCGTCATAAATAGTACCAAATTCATAACCTAATCAAGCATTAGTTATTCTTGCATTATTAATAATTTCTTTTCTTGTTTCTTTACCACCGCCAATAGCAATTAAATCTAAAACTGATTTTTCTTCTCCTATAAATTGTTTTGCTAATTTTCAAGGTAAGATTTGTTCACTAAATCATTGTTCTAATATTCTAACTTTTGGTTGAGTTTCAATAGGCATTGATAACAGCGGAAATGCTATCTTATCTTTGATAAATAACTTTGGGTATACTTCCATATTATCAACTTCACCAAGTACCTTTATATTGCCAAAAATCATGCTTCTAGGTGCTTTAATTTTTAAACCCGTTACTTTTGTATC
Source organism: Spiroplasma endosymbiont of Amphimallon solstitiale (assembly GCF_964030965.1). Classification (GTDB taxonomy): domain Bacteria; phylum Bacillota_I; class Bacilli_A; order Mycoplasmatales; family VBWQ01; genus Spiroplasma_E. The sequence goes on along the minus strand of NZ_OZ034999.1, from coordinate 1,937,969 downwards.
TTTATCTAATGGTTTTTGTAATTTAATGATAATTGGATAACCATCTCTTGTTTTAAAATCTTTAATTTTAATAATAGTAATACTTTTAGTGCTTCTTGTTTTAGGATTTTGATAAGGTTGAGAATAATTATTAATAATATATAAATTATCAATATTATTTTCAGATAATGGTTCATTAATAGAAACAGCATATAACTTAAATTGATTTAATAAATTTATTTCTTGAAAAATTAAGTTTTTAATATCAGTCATACTATATTCAATTGTATTATCATTAATATTAGTACTTGCTCTTTGATTTAATTGCATAGTAAAGTCCGATGTTTCAACAGCAGTAGTTTTTAATACTTTATCAATATCAATAAAACCGATTTTAATGGTATTTGCTGAAAATCTTAAACTATTATTTTCATTATTTTTAAATAAACGTTCAATTTCATAAATGTAAATTGTTCTTTTTTTAAATTCATCATATGCTCTATTAATATCAGGGTCACTAGTAGCTCTCATCATATTAGTAAAGTCATAAGGAATATTATCAATTAAATAATCATTTTCTATTTCTGCTTGATTAAGTTTAGTTTGCTTCTGTTTCTGTGGAAACTTGGTTTGTGGTTTGTTGTTGTCCATTGTTTTCTCCTATTAATTGGTTATTTTCGGGGTTAAATAATTTTAATTTAACAGTTATGTTATTAATTGTTTCATCATCATTAATATTAAATGTTTGACTATTTAATAAATCTTTATCTAAAATTACTAATAATTGAATAAATTTAAGAATATCAATATTAAATTGTCATAATTTTTGTTCAATATAATTAATAGTTGAAATATTAACTGCTGTACTTTCGGGTACTGATTGTTGTGCAGATTTCTTTTGACTTGGAATATGAATACCACAACGTTTAGATATTTCATTAATTAATCAATCATATATATCAGTTAAGTTTTTACCTTTAAAGTTGCTATTTGTCATATTGATATTTTCGTTTTGTTCGTTATTATCGCCACCACTTTTAAATATGTAGTTTTTAGTAACCAAAGTTCTTACTGCATCTTCCATTAAAGATTGAACATTACCATAAGTTTGACTAAAAATAAACTTTGGTGAGTTTAAAATAGTATCTAAAACAATTTGTTCAAAGATGACATCTAATGCTTTAATTTTATCCATTACTTTATCACAATCTGCTAACTCATTTGCTTTATTTCGCATAATTGCTATTGGTATATAGTTAATATTTAATGTTTGTTCTTGTGATAAATTAGGATTATTAATATATGTTTTAAAATCTAATGGAAATTGTTTTTTATTATCACTAATACTATAAATTGCACGATTAATTGTTACTTGTTCATTATTTAATGTATAAACTTCAAATAATCTTACAGTTTGTGCATTTTGTTCATAATTATCATAAAAAATAGTACATTGAATTAATTTACCAGTAATATCATAAACTCTTTGTTGTATATCTATTACTTGAAAATATAAATTATCATTAGCAATATAAATTAAATAACCACTAATTCCTAATTTACTTAATTTAAAAATAGAATTTCAATTTTTTCTATAAAATTCTTGTTGAATTAAATATTGTTTAATAGTTTCATTATTAATTTCTAATGGAGCATTATATAAATTAGCATTATTTTCTGCTACAAAATCAGTAAAATATGTTTCATGGTTAAAATCATTAAAACCAAAATAACTTAAAATAGAAGCATGTGTACTTTTACCTTTTAAAAAAGTTAATTTAGTTTTTTCTTCATTATTAGTACTTTTATCTCTTCTTAAAAATCTACCTAGCATAATATTCACCACCTTTTTAAAAAATTTGATTAATTTTTAATATAATTTTTACAATAATAAATATAATTAAACCCGCAGTTGCAGAAGATAATAACACTCCAATTAAACCTAAAATAATTTTTATAATTTTAAAAAACATAACCTTATTCCTGTAATTCTTCTAATTTTCATACATTACCTTTTAAATTACCTTTTCCACTATAAATAGTAATCAATTTAGCATGTTGAACTGATAAAATTACTATATTAACACTATCATTAAAGGTTTGTATTGGTACACCAGCAATTTTGTTATCGAGGCTTTTTAGAAATCTGTGTATCTTTGTTTTACAAAGTACTAGTTTAGATTAATTCTGTCTTCAAATTTTATCATAAAATGAGCAATTGCTGTATTTCAATTTTGAATAGGCAATGTTCATTTTTTTGTTATATTTTCAATTGCTAAATAAAATATTTTGAAAACTGACATATCATTAGGAAAAACTTTTTTATTTCTGATAACTTTTCTTAATTGACTATTAACAGATTCAATAGCATTTGTAGTATAAATTACTCTTTTGATTTCTACAGGATAACTAATAAAAACCATTAAATTTTCTCAATTTTTATATCAAGATTTAGCAATTTGAGGATATTGTTTATTTCATTTACTTTCAAATGATTCTAAAGCTTGCATTGCTTGTTCTTCACTACATGCAGTATAAATTGGCTTTAAATCTGTAACTAAAGTTTTTCGATGTTTGTATGAAACATATTTTAAACTATTTCGAATTTGATGAACAATGCATAATTGATGTTCTGTTTTAGGATAAACTGATTGTATTGCTTCTGACATGCCTGTTAAATTGTCACTACAAGCAATAAGAATATCATTTAAGCCTCGATTTTTCATTTCTGTCAAATTAGATAATCAAAATTTAGCACCTTCATTTTCACTAATTCATAAGCCTAAAACATCTTTTTTGCCTTCTAAATCAACTACTAATGCTATATAAACTGATTTGTTAATAATGCGTTTATCTTGTCTTACTTTAACTACTATACAATCAAAGTAAACAATAGGATAAATACTTTCTAATGGTCGATTTTGTCATGCTTTGACATCATCAATAACATCATCAGTAATTTGACTAATAACACTTTCACTAATATCAGCACCATGATATAACTCTTGTAACTGCATTCTAATGTCAGATAGAGTCATACCTTTTGCATATAGTGAAAGCACTTGTTGATCAAAACCATCAAATCTTCGCTGTCTTTTTGCAACTATTACAGGAGTAAAATCACTATTGCGATCTCTTGGTACATCAATCTCAATTTTACCTTGTTGAGTTATTAATTTTTTTGAACTTGTACCATTACGAGCATTTTCAGTATTACTATGTTGATTTTTTTCATATCCTAAATAATTTTGCATTTCAGAATTCAACATTTTTTCAACTAAACGTTTTGTTAATTCTTTATATAAACCCCCTTCTTTAAAAACTGTTGTTAAATCTTCAGTATTTTCTAATAATAAATCTACTGCTTTTGATATTGGATCATTATTATTAATATTTTGTTTTTTAGCCATCTGTAACTCACTCTTTCTAGTCATTTAATTATATTTACTAGAATTACCTGAATTGTAAAATTAAAAAGGACACTTATATAAAAATTAAATTGTGTTAATTCTATAATTAAGAAAAGAAAGGAATTAGCACAATGTATAAGTATCTGACTATTGAATCAATAATAGCAATAAAAGAATATAAAAGTTATGGATTTTCGATTCGTAAAATAGCAAAAGCCATTGATTATAGTAAATCAACTGTACATAGAGTTTGTAGATTATTAAATCAAAACTTATTACCATTAGAAATATTGAATAAAATTCAAAAAAATAAACAAAATGCAGGTAGAAAATTAATAATTTTAACTTTAATAGAAATTAATACTATTAATCATTTGTTAATTACTAAAAATTATGCTCTTGATATAATTGCTAATTTTTTAAAGGAAAATAAAATAAAAAGTATTTCAACAAAAACTTTATATAACATGTTTAAAACAAATCGAATGGGTTTTGATGAAAATAACTTATTGAGAAAAGGAAAAAATAAACCTCACAAACAAAAAGAAACTAGGGGCAGAATTAATAATTGTAAGTCTATTCATGAAAGAAATTTAATCATTCCTAATATTAAAAATATAGAAGAATTTGGTCATTTAGAGGGTGATACTATCATTGGTAAAGATCATAAAAGTTCTATTATTACTTTAGCTGATATATGATCAAAAACCACAATTCTTTTAGCAACTAAAAATAATAAATCAGAAAATATTACAAAAAGTATAATAAAATTTATTTCAAAGTTACAAAAAGGAACAGTTAAAACTATTACTTTTGATCGTGGTAAAGAATTTAGTAAATGAAAATTAATCGAAAAAAATTGTAATGTTAAGATTTATTTTGCAGATCCTGGTAAACCTTGTCAAAGAGGTTTAAATGAAAATAATAATGGTATTTTAAGAAGATATTTACCAAAATCTACAGATCTATCTTCATATAAACAAAAAGATTTAAATACTATAGCATTTCAAATTAATTCTACACCCAGAAAATCACTATCTTATAAAAGACCAATAGATTTAATACAATTATTTCCTGAATTGTAAAATTAAAAAGGACACTTATATAAAAATTAAATTGTGTTAATTCTATAATTAAGAAAAGAAAGGAATTAGCACAATGTATAAGTATCTGACTATTGAATCAATAATAGCAATAAAAGAATATAAAAGTTATGGATTTTCGATTCGTAAAATAGCAAAAGCCATTGATTATAGTAAATCAACTGTACATAGAGTTTGTAGATTATTAAATCAAAACTTATTACCATTAGAAATATTGAATAAAATTCAAAAAAATAAACAAAATGCAGGTAGAAAATTAATAATTTTAACTTTAATAGAAATTAATACTATTAATCATTTGTTAATTACTAAAAATTATGCTCTTGATATAATTGCTAATTTTTTAAAGGAAAATAAAATAAAAAGTATTTCAACAAAAACTTTATATAACATGTTTAAAACAAATCGAATGGGTTTTGATGAAAATAACTTATTGAGAAAAGGAAAAAATAAACCTCACAAACAAAAAGAAACTAGGGGCAGAATTAATAATTGTAAGTCTATTCATGAAAGAAATTTAATCATTCCTAATATTAAAAATATAGAAGAATTTGGTCATTTAGAGGGTGATACTATCATTGGTAAAGATCATAAAAGTTCTATTATTACTTTAGCTGATATATGATCAAAAACCACAATTCTTTTAGCAACTAAAAATAATAAATCAGAAAATATTACAAAAAGTATAATAAAATTTATTTCAAAGTTACAAAAAGGAACAGTTAAAACTATTACTTTTGATCGTGGTAAAGAATTTAGTAAATGAAAATTAATCGAAAAAAATTGTAATGTTAAGATTTATTTTGCAGATCCTGGTAAACCTTGTCAAAGAGGTTTAAATGAAAATAATAATGGTATTTTAAGAAGATATTTACCAAAATCTACAGATCTATCTTCATATAAACAAAAAGATTTAAATACTATAGCATTTCAAATTAATTCTACACCCAGAAAATCACTATCTTATAAAAGACCAATAGATTTAATACAATTATTTTAAAAAACTGTCCCATTTATATTTACAATTCAGGTTTTAAAAAAACTGTCCCATTTATATTTACAATTCAGGTTTATAAAACATTTTTCATGTAAAATTATGAACTGAACCATATTTTTAACAATATCTTTGACATTTCCTGCTTCTTTTATAACTCCATTATGAATGTAAATATACTTTTCACAAAATTCCTTTAATTTTGTATAAAAGTAATTATACATGATAAAGTGTTATTTTTAGAGAATTTTTAAACTAAATAATGTTACTTTTAACAAATTTTTAATTAAAAATAATATTTTAAGTGTAAATTGATGAATAATTTTTGGTCATCCATACTTTTCTACATAATTAAAACAAAATTCTTCAACTTCGCTCATATTGTGAGTAACTAAGATCATTGTCTTATTTTTGTCAATAATATTTTTTCTAAAAAATTCAAAAATTTCTGAACGAACTTCAATATCTAATCCCGTGGAAACTTCATCTAAAATAACTAGATCAGGATCATGAATAACAGCTAGTAAAATATTTAAACGTTGTTGTTGTCCACCTGAAAGTGTTTGAATAAACTTATTTTCAATTCCAAGTAATTGGTATGTCTTCAGTAACTCTAATAGTTCATCTTCTTTCATTGAAATATTAAAAGTATGTAAATAATATTTAATCATATCCATAACAGATATTCCGGCCGGATATCTAGATTCTTGAAATTGTAAACCATTTACTAGATGTTCTTGACGAATTATTTCACCAGATGTTGGTTTACGAATACCACCAATAATTTCACTTAAGGTTGACTTACCATTACCATTTGCACCGATGATTCCAATTCGATCACCAGGATTAATAGTTAAATTAACTTTATTTAATGCTACTTTATTTCTATATTCCTTTGTTAGATTCAAGATTTCTACTAGTGGCCGAGACTTATCTATTTTTTTCTTATTTTGTTCATTATTTTCCATATATAATCCTTCTGCATTAGATTTTACTATAATTAAGTGTTAAAAAGCAATTATCGAAATTTGTGACAATAAAATAAACAGTATTAATTCTAAATATTTTGGAAAAATATTTTTTAATTTTTATTTTTCATGTATATATAATATAGATTTGAAAATAGTGATTATGTAGTATAGCAATTTAACACTTGCTTTAAATCAACATTTATGAATTCAAATCCCATTTAATTATAAAACCATATACTATTAATGATTACTTTTGTTGTTTTATAAATAAAAGTTATTATATTGTATAATTAATTATATTTGAGAAATTAGATAGAAACTTAGGAGGAACCATTGTGGAAAATTTAGTAAGTGAAGAAGTAATTGAAGAAACGTATTCAAAAATTAAAGATAAAATTAGTAAGACAAGTTTGATAAAAGCAGATAAACTTTCTTCATTTTCTGGTAATAATATATTTTTAAAGTTAGAAAATTTACAAAAAACAGGTAGTTTTAAAATTAGAGGAGCTTTAAATAAAATTCTTAATTTATCAAAGGAACAGCAAGCAAAGGGTTTAATTGCTGCTAGTGCTGGTAATCATGCACAAGGAGTCGCTTTAGCAGCTTCAAGTTTAAATTTAGTATCAAAGATAGTTATGCCTGTAACAGCACCACTAGCCAAAATTGCTGCTACTAAAGAATTTGGTGGTGCTAAATGTACTGTTAAACTTTGTGGTAATATGTTTGATGATGCAATGTTTGAAGCATTAAGACTTGAAAAAGAAGAAGGGTTAACGTTAGTTCATCCATATGATGATAATTTTGTTATTGCTGGTCAAGGTACAATTGGTTTAGAAATATATGAGCAAATGAATGCAATGGGTAAAGAAATTGATTATTGTTTAGTTCCAATTGGTGGAGGAGGACTTTTAAGTGGTATTTCAATTTATTTAAAAAGTAAAAATCCAAATATTAAATTTATTGGTATTGAAGCACAAAATGTTGATTCTTATAATCAAGCTTTAAAACAAGGAAAACCATTTAAAATTCAAGGTAAAAGTTCAATTGCTGATGGAATTGCTGTTAAACAAACAGGAGAATTAACATTTAATATTTTAAAGAAAAATGTTGATAAAGTTGTTACTGTTAGCGAAGAAGAAATTGCGCAAGCAATGTTATTTTTATTAGAAAAATGTAAAATTGTAACTGAAGGTAGTGGCGCTGTTACTGTTGCTGCTATTCTTTCTGGTAAATTAGATAAAATCATTGGTAAAGATAAAAATGTTGTTTGTGTAATTAGTGGTGGTAATGTTGATATTACTACATTAGGAACAATTATTAATAGTGCCTTAATTAGTTCACATCGACGAGTTCCTTTTTCAGTTAACGGTAAAATTAATAATAGTACTATTAGCGAAATTATTAATATTATTACTAAAAATGGTGCCTCTATTTATAAAATTCACAGTACATTTGATCGTAATAAATTAGATATTAGTAATTTTAGTATTTTTATAGTTATGGATACATCAGATGAATTTCAAAAAAATAAAATTTTTGCTGAGATTAGAGCATCAAGTTCTAACTTTACATTATTAGCTAAATAGTTTTTTAAATTTGGTATTTTATTAAAACAAAAATTTAGTTTAAAAATATCAATTATATTTAGGAGATTGTCAAAAATCCGGAATAAATTAATTCATATAGTCTTATTATTTTTTAGACAAGAAATAATTAGGATTTTTATGTAATTGTAAATTTATCTTACTACTATTTTAAAAATATTACAATTAAAATACTCAATTTTATAAATTATAAAAACATTTTAATAATTTAATTAATATAAATATATAACAAAAATTCTTATTAACTTTTAATTTAATAAGTTTTCTTAATTTTTATTTCAAAATAAGTAAAATTATGTTTTTAAATTTATTTGATTACATTTAAAAATAACCATTTTTATATAAATAAAAATACTATATGTTCTATTAACAATCATTTCTTTTAAAACATGTCAAATATTTGTTTCAGTAAAACAACCTTTATTTCATTTCTTACCTTGATTAACAATACCTTGTTTATTATTTTTAAAATATTGTTTTTTTAACTTTTTATGATTATCTAATTCTTTATATAAATAGTTAATTAATTCATCATATTGACCATTATTAATTAAATTTTTACAATGATTATATTCTTTTACATACTTTCCTTTATTTCCAGCCATTATTCCAAGATATAATGTTCTAATTAAATGGAATTTATCTAAAACAAACTCAGCACTTAAATAATCTGCTACATCTTTAATTCATCCTGCACTATCTCCACAAATAATAATTTTCGCTTGTTCAACATTTTCATAAAATTTTTGACAATGTTCTTTAATAAATTCAGCAGTTTTTTTAACTCCAATTACTGTTCTTGTTGGTCTTATAATTGCTTTTACTCTTTTATTTTGTACTTTGTGATTAATATTATCTGTATATGTTGTTATTAATCTCATAGAGTGTTTTATACCTTTACGTTTAAAATCTCAAAACTTTCTATGTCCATCATCAATTGCTACAAAAATAGGTTGATTTTTTTCTAGTTTTACTTTTACTGGATTTGCTTCAATTACTTCTAAATTTTTAAAAACTCTATGAATAGTACTAACACTAATACCTGCTTTTTTACAAATAGCACAAATATCATGATATCTTTTTCTATCAGCAAAATATTCAATAATAGTTTGTTCAACATCTTCACCAATTCTTTTATATTTAGGTAGTTCTAGTCATTCATAAACTAAACATACTCGAGTTCATTTTTGTAATTTTTCATTAAAATATTCATAAATTCTTCTTTTATAAGTTACCATTCCATACATTGTTTTTCTTGTTCGATATTGATAATCAACAATTTTATATTTCTTTTTATCTCTTGTATTTTTTATTCTTCAATCTATTTTTTCTCATTTCTTTGTTATATGTTCTAAAACTAATTTATCAATTTTAGGATATTGTTCTCTAAAATTTCATTTATAATTAAAATTCAAATTTACTTTTCCTAACTATTTTAAAAAAAATCTAAATTTATTGTAAATATATTTAAAAAATTAATTTACTTAATTATTATATAAATATATAAGTGTAATTTTAAATAAAATAAAAATTATTTAAAAAACCACTTTCATATTTAAAATATAATAAACAATTTCAATATAATTAATAGTATAGGTATTATAAAATAAACGCCTTTAATTTAGGCGTTATTTTGCATTTAAAAGCATACTTGTAAAAATAATCAAAAATAGTACAATTTAAAAGTAAAATTAAGGAAAAAAGGAGTAATTTAATATGAAAACATGAATAAAAATAAATTTAAGTAAAATAACATTAGCATTAGCACTAACTGGTGCTGTAAGTGGAGCAACTGGTTTAATAATAGGTTCACTAGCACATAATAAAACTAATAATTTGACATATTTTTTGAATCATGACCATATAGCAGTATGAGGAAATACAACTATATGAGAACATGACTTTGAGGGGGGGCATGAATTTATACTTTTCTGTTAAAAAAGCAGGAGATAATGATATAAAATGAGATGGTATTTATCCTAAAAATTATTTTTCAAATTAAACTTCTAAATTAATATAAGAAACATTTTCGTTGTATTTATCAAATAAGTTGATATTATTAAAATTTATTTTTTGTTTATCAGTTATTAAAACTAAATCATAATTTCCAGCACCAAATATACCACTAATTTCAATCCGATTTAAATTATTAATCGGGTTTTTAATTTGCAGTTCAAACTCATTATCATTGTCAATTTGTGAAATTTCTTCATAAAATTCTAATTTAGAAAATAATTTTGATTTATTTGAACCATATAAATTTAAAGCATTTTCAATTTTATTACCTGAATTGTAAAATTAAAAAGGACACTTATATAAAAATTAAATTGTGTTAATTCTATAATTAAGAAAAGAAAGGAATTAGTACAATGTATAAGTATCTGACTATTGAATCAATAATAGCAATAAAAGAATATAAAAGTTATGGATTTTCGATTCGTAAAATAGCAAAAGCCATTGATTATAGTAAATCAACTGTACATAGAGTTTGTAGATTATTAAATCAAAACTTATTACCATTAGAAATATTGAATAAAATTCAAAAAAATAAACAAAATGCAGGTAGAAAATTAATAATTTTAACTTTAATAGAAATTAATACTATTAATCATTTGTTAATTACTAAAAATTATGCTCTTGATATAATTGCTAATTTTTTAAAGGAAAATAAAATAAAAAGTATTTCAACAAAAACTTTATATAACATGTTTAAAACAAATCGAATGGGTTTTGATGAAAATAACTTATTGAGAAAAGGAAAAAATAAACCTCACAAACAAAAAGAAACTAGGGGCAGAATTAATAATTGTAAGTCTATTCATGAAAGAAATTTAATCATTCCTAATATTAAAAATATAGAAGAATTTGGTCATTTAGAGGGTGATACTATCATTGGTAAAGATCATAAAAGTTCTATTATTACTTTAGCTGATATATGATCAAAAACCACAATTCCTTTAGCAACTAAAAATAATAAATCAGAAAATATTACAAAAAGTATAATAAAATTTATTTCAAAGTTACAAAAAGGAACAGTTAAAACTATTACTTTTGATCGTGGTAAAGAATTTAGTAAATGAAAATTAATCGAAAAAAATTGTAATGTTAAGATTTATTTTGCAGATCCTGGTAAACCTTGTCAAAGAGGTTTAAATGAAAATAATAATGGTATTTTAAGAAGATATTTATCAAAATCTACAGATCTATCTTCATATAAACAAAAAGATTTAAATACTATAGCATTTCAAATTAATTCTACACCCAGAAAATCACTATCTTATAAAAGACCAATAGATTTAATACAATTATTTTAAAAAACTGTCCCATTTATATTTACAATTCAGGATTTATTTATAACTGTTGACGATATTTTAATTGAAGAATGTTAACAGTTATTATTATTAATTTTGTTTTACTTTCAACATTATGAATGAATAGTATTATTAAACCTTATTATGAATTAACGATGATTAATGTTGGTAATGCTATGAGTTTTTTATTAACTAGTCCTTATAATAAATCTGCTATTTTAATTGATGCGGGCACAGAAGATTTAAAACCAAATAATCCAACTATTTATAATTATCTTTCAGCAAAAGGAATTCATAGTTTAAAAGCAGTATTTTTAACTCATCATGATTTAGATCATATTAGTAATATTGGATTTTTGAAAATGAACTTAAAAATAGATAAAATTTATGAAAATACCAATCAATTATCGCAATATATTATTGATGGTTTTAATCCAATTCATAATTTAGTTTATGGTTTTAATTTGCAATATGTTTCTGAAAATAATAAAAGTTTAGTTTTGTTATTAAAAGTTTATAATTATAAAATTTTATTTACTGGTGATATTGAAGAACAAACCTTTAATTTTGTAGAAAAGTAGTGGTATTAGTAAAATTAGCAAAAATATATTTTTATATGGTATTTTTAATATTAAAGAGGTGATTTTAAATGAATAAAAATACAGTAAAAGAAATTTTAAATAATTTGTCTGATAAAGATTTTATTGAGATTTTTAGAGAAAATAAAACTAGAATTAAACAAATTGAGAAAAAAGAAAAATTTGAAGCAGTCGAACAAAAATTCAAAGAGAAAGGGATTCAATGTCCAGATTGTAGTTCTTTTTTGTGTACTAAATATGGTAGTAAAGATTATAAGCAAAGATATAAATGTAAAAGTTGTAATATTACTTTTCATGCTTTTAAAAATCATTATTTTTATTGAAGTCATTTATCTCATGATCAATGAGATTTATTGATACAAATAGCTACTTTAGGTCAATCTGCTTACATTATTTCTCAATTTATTAATACTACAAATAAAACTGCCTGATTTAATCGTCAAAAATTTATGAAATCAACACAATTAGTAAAAACACAAAATCAATTTGTAAAATTAAAAGCTAGAATTGAAGTTGACGAAACTTTTATCAAAGAAATTCATAAAGGAAACTTTAAAGATCCAAATGATCCAAGAAAACAATGAATTGAAGAAAATGCTAAAGATTTAAATTGTTGTATTCAAATGGCAATTGATGAAAACCGAAATATCTATGCTCAAACAACAAATACTAAAAGATTAAATAAAAAATGAGTACAAGAAAACTTAACATCGAAACTTATCGAAGAAAATTCAATTATAGTTTGTGATATGCAAGTATTATATGATACAGTAGCTAAACAAACTAAATCCACTATCCAGCAGTTTAAATCAAAAGAAAATAAAGAATTAAATTATAAAAAATTAAGTAATGTCAGTAAAATACAATCAAGTTTAAAAGAATTTATTACTCATTACCATGGCATTGGATTTACCAATATTCAAAATTACCTCAATTTATGGAAATGAAAATATCAACACTACGGATTAACCCCTTATCAAAAATCCAATGTGTTATATTTCAGTTTGTAAAAAAATAAATCCCAAAATTTAATAAAATCAAATTTTAAGTCAAGTTGATGACTTTTTTTATTTTACCACTACTTTTCTACAAAATTAAAAGAAAAAACAGTTATTGATTATCATCAATTATACGTTCTTGGTGATAGTCTTTCTGATACTGGGAGTTTTGTTGGAGCTGGGAGTGACTTTGTCCAAAAATCACCATTAGCACCTTGATGAGTCGCTCAAGTAGAATTAGGAGATCCATATTATTTAAATCGCTCTTTCAGTAATGGTAAGGTTGCAGCTGAAATTTTAGCTAATAAATTACATTTAAACTTACAAGCAAGATGAAAATATACGATTTTAAATGATGCAGCAACTTATAAACAATTTGGTAATAACTATGGGTTGGGGGCGCTGTTGCAGCTGAAAATGATTCATGAACAGGAACATTTTATTCAAACCGTTTTAGCCTTCAACATCAAATGGCTGCTTTATATTATCTCAACATCAAGATTTACAAAGTGATGATTTAGTCTTTCTTGAATCAGGAAATAATGATATGTTGGCTGCTATTGATAGTGGTAACTATTATAAAGGACTTGATATTATTTATAATGCAATTATAAAAGAAGGAGATATAATTCAAGAATTAATTAATAAAGGCATCCAAGATATTGTTGCTACTGATGTTCCAGATTTTAGTCTTGTCCCAAAATATTATGGAACTAAATCGCAAGTTTTAGCAAAACAATTATCTGACGCTTATAAAACACTTTGAAATCACGAGATATCTTTATATACAACTAATTATCCTAATTTTATTAGAAGATTTAGTTTAAGAGAAGAATTAAGTAAATATGCGCTGATATTTCAACAAGAAGGTAAAAATATTACTCAAAATGCAATTGAATCTGATTATGCTCATATGGCATTAGATGGTGCTGTTATAGCAACATATGTTAATGGTTCAACAAAAGAAACATTAAATAATTATTTCTTCTTTGATGAAGTTCATCCAACAACATTAGTGCATCAAGCGGTTGCTGAAGATCTTTATAATTTAGTTGAAAAGTGATAATGTTTTAAAACATTAGATATAACAATTAGTATATAAGATAAAAGTTCAAATTTGGAATATTATCAAAAACGAAAGTGTTTTCCGAATATTGAAACACTGAATAATCTTAAAAAAGTTTATTATTGAGGAAAAAATAAAAGTGTGATTATATATGAAACATTATGATATTATAACATTAACATAAAATATATTAATAATTTTGTGAGGTTGGAAACATGGTTTATATTGTTCATGGTCAAGATGAGTATTTAGTAAGAAAAAATATTGAACAATTAATTAGAAAAAATCATAAAAAAGAAAATTATGATTATAATCTATATGAATTACAAGAGGATACAATTGTTAATATTATTAATGAAATTCAAATTATGAGTATATTTGAAGAAAATAAAGTAATCGTAATTAATGATAGCAGTAATTTATGACAAAAATATATTAAAGAAAAAAAATTTGTTAATGCTTTGCTTAACCATAATCAAAAAACAATGATAATTATTAAAAGTTTAAATGTTGATTTTAAAATTAGTAGAGAATTTCAACAATTTAATATTATCAAAATTAAAAATTATACAAAATCACAATTATTATTATTAATTAATAAAGTTTGCAATAGTTTTAAAATTAACATTACTCAAGAAGCAACTAATTTTCTTTTAGAATACTTGCCAAATGATGTCAGTATTATTTTAAATGAGTTATCAAAATTAAGATTAATTGGAAAAAAAATAACTTCAGATATTATTATTGAGGTGGTTCCTAAATATTTTGAAACAAATATTTTTAAAACTGTTGAATATATATTAAAAAAAGATTATAACAATTTTTGAACACAATATAACTATTATAATGTTATTAATTATGATAAAATTAAATTGATTAATATTCTTGTATATCAATTAGAATTAATTAGAGATATCAAAATTTTAGTTAAACAAAAAAAAAGTAATGAAGATATTTCCAATATATTAAATATTTCCAAGTTTCAAGTAAAAATATTAGAACAATATTTAAATATTAATTTAAATATTAATAATATTTTGTTAAAATTATATGAATTAGATTACAATATCAAAAAAGGAAAGTTTAATAAAAATATTACAATTGATTTATTTTTTTTGAATATTTAGTATATAATTATAGATGTTTTAAACTCAAGAGGTGATACATATAATGAAAAGTAATAAAAATACTGATGTTACAGAAAAAAAGTTAGTAGAAGAAAATAGTGACATTACATTGGTTAAACCAAAAGTAAAAAGAGTTACAAAGAAAAAAACCGAAAAAGTGTACTCAGAAGAAGATTTAAATGTGGCATTATACTATGAAATATCAAGTACTATATATAACAGTTTAAATAATTTAATTGTTAGAAAATCTATTTTTGCTAATGAAGAACTTTTAAAAATTTTAGAATTACAAATTTCTAATTTATTTTTTCTTGAAAAAGAACTAAAAGAATTAAAAGATAAAAAGTATGCAATAGAATTTTTGCAGTTAATTTCTAATTTGGTAAATCGTAGTTTGAGCATTACTAAAAGTTCTCCTAAAAATCGTATTGAAATTCTTGAAGAGCGTAACTTATTAATAGTTACAATTACTAATATTTGTAAGACTGTGGAAAAAGAAAGTCTTGAACGAATAAGACAGTTTGATAATAATACTTTTAATGAATTAAATGATCAAATTACTGCATTAAATAATTTTAGTGATGATGCTACTGAGGTTAAGCCAAGTGTTACTCCAAATAATCAGAATGTTGATAATAATGTTGATACAAATCCTAATATTGGTGGCATTGGAAATCTAGGTAATAATTTAAATATTAATAATCTTGATAATAATAGTTTAGCAAATTTAGCGAAGTTAGGTGTATTACCGCAACATCCCGCCACAAATCCTAAATTTTACCCGTATATGAATAAACCAAAATATATTCCACTTTTAAAGAAAATATTATCAGCTTTTTTCTTATTAACAACAGTGCTAGCAATAGCTACTTATATACTAACTTATTTTATAGCAGGTACTTTTCAAATTAAAGATAATAATAGTACATCACCTGTTTATTATAATTTTGCACAACAATCAAAAACTATAGTTTTCACTATTGTCACAACAATAGTTTTAAATGGAGGCTTTTTATATTCAATTTTAAAACCACCAAAATTAGGTCGTGATTTATATTGAACATCATATTTTTTAATAGTTATTTTAATTTTTTGAATAATTTATACAATTTCAAATTTAATTTATATGACAACAAATGATTCATTATTAAGAACATTTACTTCTTTTTTAGATAAAGGTGACAAAATTAATCCTAATGCTTTACCTTGATTAAAAGGATTAGCAACCTTTAAAGCTTTTCAAATATTAACATATATTACAGCAGCATCAGCAATTTTACCAATTGCTATTATACTAGTTATTGCTATTCTTAATCCAAAAATTGATCGTAATAAAATTATGAGAGCCAATTCGGAATATCAAAATGCTATTAATAATGCTTTAAGTGGTAAACCTTATGAAATCGATCCATCACTTTTTGATGATAGTTTAGATAATAATAAAAAAGATACAAAAGATCATAAATTTTGACGTAATAGTGATTTATTTAAATAATAAAATTAAAAAGGACTAAAAGTCCTTTTTAATTTTATTATTTTTAATTATTAGATTTAATAAGTATTAATTAAATTAATAATACTTATTTTTGAATTAAAAATTTTAACATAATATTTATTTCGTATACATAAATCCTTTAATTTTGTAGAAAAGTAATGATACATGATAAAGTGTTATTTTTAGAGAATTTTTACACTAAATAATGTTACTTTTAACAAATTTTTAATTAAAAATAATATTTTAAGTGTAAATTGATGAATAATTTTTGGTCATCCATACTTTTCTACATAATTAAAAGATAGATCTGTAGATTTTGGTAAATATCTTCTTAAAATACCATTATTATTTTCATTTAAACCTCTTTGACAAGGTTTACCAGGATCTGCAAAATAAATCTTAAAATTACAATTTTTTTCGATTAATTTTCATTTACTAAATTCTTTACCACGATCAAAAGTAATAGTTTTAACTGTTCCTTTTTGTAACTTTGAAATAAATTTTATTATACTTTTTGTAATATTTTCTGATTTATTATTTTTAGTTGCTAAAGGAATTGTGGTTTTTGATCATATATCAGCTAAAGTAATAATAGAACTTTTATGATCTTTACCAATGATAGTATCACCTTCTAAATGACCAAATTCTTCTATATTTTTAATATTAGGAATGATTAAATTTCTTTCATGAATAGACTTACAATTATTAATTCTGCCCCTAGTTTCTTTTTGTTTGTGAGGTTTATTTTTTCCTTTTCTCAATAAGTTATTTTCATCAAAACCCATTCGATTTGTTTTAAACATGTTATATAAAGTTTTTGTTGAAATACTTTTTATTTTATTTTCCTTTAAAAAATTAGCAATTATATCAAGAGCATAATTTTTAGTAATTAACAAATGATTAATAGTATTAATTTCTATTAAAGTTAAAATTATTAATTTTCTACCTGCATTTTGTTTATTTTTTTGAATTTTATTCAATATTTCTAATGGTAATAAGTTTTGATTTAATAATCTACAAACTCTATGTACAGTTGATTTACTATAATCAATGGCTTTTGCTATTTTACGAATCGAAAATCCATAACTTTTATATTCTTTTATTGCTATTATTGATTCAATAGTCAGATACTTATACATTGTGCTAATTCCTTTCTTTTCTTAATTATAGAATTAACACAATTTAATTTTTATATAAGTGTCCTTTTTAATTTTACAATTCAGGTATAATAAAATAAAAAAGATAATGCAAAGGCTGATAATAATGACAAAAATAAAAACTGATGGTAAGAAATGAGAAAATAATTTTATAAAAATAATTAAAAATAAAACATTTATTAAATGATGCAAATATAATTCTATTATATTAATATTAGGAACTTCATTAATACTAAATATTATTTATATCCCAAAATTCTTAAATGGTACTACTAATCAAAATAGCATTACTACTAATATTGAAATTACAGCTATCAACGGCAAGGAAACTATTCTTGAAAAAACTAATTATATTACTACTTTTAATACACTTGGTAATTTACTAAGTGCTTGTTCTAATGATTTTACTGTTGAAAAAAGTCAATTTGGAAGATTTTTGGTTGCTGTAAAAGGTAAAAAAGGTACTCAAGAAGATAAAAAATTTTGATACATTGAGCATTGAAATGGTAAAGAATTTATTGATTTTTCAGTAGGTATCGATGATATTAAATTGGAAAATAATGAAATTTTTCAACTTGAATTAAAATAAAACTTTTTTATAATTCTTTAATCTTGGCATTGATTAAAATTTTTTGATTTTGATACTTTTCTAATTTCTGCTTTTCTATTTCAACTTTTGTTGGTGGTGCCTTTGCTAAAAATTGTTGGTTACTTAAAATATCTTTACTACGTTTTATTTCATTTTCAATATAAACTAATTCCTCTTTTAATTTTGCTAATTGTTCTTCTTTATTAAATAAATTTGAAACATTAATTTCTATTACTGCTGAATTAATAATTTTAATTATTTTATTATTAACAGACAACGGACTATCACTAATAGTAACAATTTGACTATTAGTTAATTGTAATAAATAAGGATTTAAAGTATTTTTTTCTACTTCAAAAAAAGAATTAGTCGTATTGATATGAATAGTTAACGGTAATTTTAAAGATAAATTAAGTTCTTTACGAATTTCTCGAATATTACCAATAATTTCAATTAATATTTCAACAAATTGTGTTACATCTTTTGTTTTTTCCATAACTTTAACTTTAGGAAACTTATTTGTTAAAATGCTATTTTTATACCCCATTTCTTGATAAATTGCTTCTGTAATAAAGGGAATAAAGGGATGAACCATAATAATAATTTGTTGTAAAACATAATATAATGTTTGTAATGAGTTACTTTGTTGCTCTTGATTTTGTAAATTAACTTTATTTAATTCAATATATCAAGAACAATATTTATTTCATATAAAGTTTGATAGTGCTTTAACTACTAAAACAAATTCATATTTTTCCATATATTGCTCTACATAAATAATCAATTGATTAAGTTCTTGTAAAATTCATTGATCAATAAATGATAATGAATTATTATAGACAATATTTTCATCCAATTGAAACTTATCATCAATATTCATTAGTACATAACGTGCAGCGTTTCATAACTTATTATTGAAATTTCAAGCTGACTCAACTTTAGTAATACTAAATCTTAAATCTTGACCCGGAGCACAATTGCTAACTAAAAAGTAACGTAAAGCATCGGCACCATACTTTTTAATAACTTCCATTGGATCAATTCCATTATTTAATGATTTTGACATTTTTCTACCTTGTTCATCACGAATTAAACCATGAATTAAAACATTAGTAAATGGTTTTTGGTTAGTAAATTTTCAACCCATAAACATCATTCGTGCAACTCAAAAAAATAAAATATCATAAGCAGTAACTAATACTGATATTGGATAATATTTTTGCAAATCAACATTTTTTTGTGGTCAACCCAAGGTTACAAAAGGTCATAAACCGCTAGAAAATCATGTATCTAATACGTCTGATTCTTGAATATAATCGTTAATTGGTGATGGTGGGTTAGTATCAACATAAATTTTCTTAGTTTTTTTATGATATCAAACCGGAAGCGAATGACCCCATCACAATTGACGGGAAATACATCAATCTTGAATATTATTTAATCACTGCAAAAGTTGTTGTTCAAATAATATTGGATGAAAATCAATCTTTGTTTTCTTATTTTTTTGTTTATCAATAATCATTTCAACTAATGGTTTCATTTTTATGAATCATTGTTGTGATAAATATGGTTCAATAATAGCGTTACTTCTTTCTGAATAACCAACTTGATGAAGATGGTCTTCAACCTTTACAACTAAATTTTCTTTTCTTAATTGTTCAACTAATTGTTTACGACACACCATTCGATCTTGATTAATATATGATTGTGCTAATTCATTCATAGTTCCATCAACATTCATACAAATAGGTATTGCTAAATTGTGACGTAATGCAATTTCATAGTCATTAGCATCATGAGCTGGTGTACATTTCATAGCACCTGTTCCAAAATTCATATCAACATAATCATCAGCAATGACTTTAATTAACATTTTATTAGCCGGATTAACAACCATTTTACCAATAAATTGTAAATAACGTTTATCTTTACTATTTACAACTATACACTGATCAGCAAACATTGTTTCTGGTCTGGTAGTAGCAATAGTAATAAATTCACTACTATTTTCTATAAAATATTTTAAATAATACATTTTTCCTTTTGTTTCATGATAATTTACTTCAATATTAGAAATAGCGGTTTTTAATTCTGGATCTCAATTTACTATCTTTTTTCCTCGATAAACTAAACCTTCTTTATATAACTTTACAAATACTTCATTAACTGGTTGCTTAACATTTTCATCTAAAGTAAATACTTCATGCGAATAATCTAATGCTAAACCAAGTTTTGCTCACTGTTTTCTTATGTTTTGTGCATATTCTGTTTTTCATTTTCATGCTTGTTGTAAAAATTTATCTTTACCTAATTCTTGCAAATTAAGTTTTTGTTCTTCTTTAATACGTTGTGCAACTTTAACTTGCGTGGCAATGCCAGCATGATCCATACCAGGTATAAATAAAGTATTAAATCCTTGTAAACGTTTATAACGAATTAATAAATCTTGGATAGTACTATCTCAAGCATGACCTAAATGTAAAAGTCCGGTTACATTAGGTGGTGGTAAGATAATAGAAAATGTAGGATTAATAGAACTAACATTTGCCTTAAATAATCCAGATTTTACTCATTGTTCATAACGATCCTTTTCAATTTCAATATGATTATATTTTTTGTTTAAGTTTCTATTCATTTGTTATACTCCTTTTTAAAATAAAAAAACATTCCACAAATAGGAACGTTTCTTAACGCGGTACCATCCTAATTCATTTACAAAGTAAATGCACTTAATTATTATTTAAATTACTAATAATATAAGTTACCTTCAAATTAAACTTGCTTAGTTTACAGCAACCACTAAGTCTCTAAATTACCATTTAATTTTACTCTTTCATATTTTAAATTAATTATGTATTTTATTTTACATTGTTAATTTTAAAAAACAAGACATTTGAAAAAAGAAAAAATCTATATATTAAAATTATCTTTTTTAACAACAGAACTTGATGTTTTCATAGACTGCATGCAGTCTAATTTATTTTTTATATTTTGATCAAAATCACACAATAAAGGAGTATCATCTTTTTTTATTGTCTTTTTTTGATATGCTTGTTTTTCTAATAATTTTATTTTTCTTTGTTCTGGTGTTAAGTTATTTCATCATTTTTTTGCCTCATTTTTAGCAACCTCTACTTGTTTGGGGGTTAAAGTATTTCATCATTGTTTTGGATTTTTGATTATTTGTTCTCTTTGTTGATTAAATCAATCAATAACTTTTTGATAATCTTCCTTGAAAATTGATTCTTCATGTATTAAAACTTCATTTAAAATACTAGATAATATTTCACTATCCTCTAATATCTTTTGTTCATCATTTATAGCTTTTGATTTTGACTTATCAAAATCAATAAAAATTTCTTTTATTAAAAATTGCATGAGGTATATTAATTTCATAATCATAAAAAAGAGTTTTTTTATTTCATGCATAAGTGAATCCTAATTTTTCATAAAATTCACCGACAGTAACATTAGTTGGATCTGATAATAAAATAAGGTTTTCGATATTATTGCTATGACATATCTCAAAAATTTTGTAAATAAGTAAACTACCATATTGTTGCTTACGATATTTTTCTTCAATAAATATACTTTCTAAAATAGCTTCTTTTTTTTCTAAATCAATAATAAGTATTGCGTCACCAATTTTATTATTAAATTCATCAATTAATAATAAACTTTTTATACTTGGATTATTTAAATTATTAGTAACCTGAATTGTAAAATTAAAAAGGACACTTATATAAAAATTAAATTGTGTTAATTCTATAATTAAGAAAAGAAAGGAATTAGCACAATGTATAAGTATCTGACTATTGAATCAATAATAGCAATAAAAGAATATAAAAGTTATGGATTTTCGATTCGTAAAATAGCAAAAGCCATTGATTATAGTAAATCAACTGTACATAGAGTTTGTAGATTATTAAATCAAAACTTATTGCCATTAGAAATATTGAATAAAATTCAAAAAAATAAACAAAATGCAGGTAGAAAATTAATAATTTTAACTTTAATAGAAATTAATACTATTAATCATTTGTTAATTACTAAAAATTATGCTCTTGATATAATTGCTAATTTTTTAAAGGAAAATAAAATAAAAAGTATTTCAACAAAAACTTTATATAACATGTTTAAAACAAATCGAATGGGTTTTGATGAAAATAACTTATTGAGAAAAGGAAAAAATAAACCTCACAAACAAAAAGAAACTAGGGGCAGAATTAATAATTGTAAGTCTATTCATGAAAGAAATTTAATCATTCCTAATATTAAAAATATAGAAGAATTTGGTCATTTAGAGGGTGATACTATCATTGGTAAAGATCATAAAAGTTCTATTATTACTTTAGCTGATATATGATCAAAAACCACAATTCCTTTAGCAACTAAAAATAATAAATCAGAAAATATTACAAAAAATATAATAAAATTTATTTCAAAGTTACAAAAAGGAACAGTTAAAACTATTACTTTTGATCGTGGTAAAGAATTTAGTAAATGAAAATTAATCGAAAAAAATTGTAATGTTAAGATTTATTTTGCAGATCCTGGTAAACCTTGTCAAAGAGGTTTAAATGAAAATAATAATGGTATTTTAAGAAGATATTTACCAAAATCTACAGATCTATTTTCATATAAACAAAAAGATTTAAATACTATAGCATTTCAAATTAATTCTACACCCAGAAAATCACTATCTTATAAAAGACCAATAGATTTAATACAATTATTTTAAAAAACTGTCCCATTTATATTTACAATTCAGGTAATTTATTAAACAGAATTGAGGAAAAAACCTTTAATTTTGTAGAAAAGTAGTGGTATTAGTAAAATTAGCAAAAATATATTTTTATATGGTATTTTTAATATTAAAGAGGTGATTTTAAATGAATAAAAATACAGTAAAAGAAATTTTAAATAATTTGTCTGATAAAGATTTTATTGAGATTTTTAGAGAAAATAAAACTAGAATTAAACAAATTGAGAAAAAAGAAAAATTTGAAGCAGTCGAACAAAAATTCAAAGAGAAAGGGATTCAATGTCCAGATTGTAGTTCTTTTTTGTGTACTAAATATGGTAGTAAAGATTATAAGCAAAGATATAAATGTAAAAGTTGTAATATTACTTTTCATGCTTTTAAAAATCATTATTTTTATTGAAGTCATTTATCTCATGATCAATGAGATTTATTGATACAAATAGCTACTTTAGGTCAATCTGCTTACATTATTTCTCAATTTATTAATACTACAAATAAAACTGCCTGATTTAATCGTCAAAAATTTATGAAATCAACACAATTAGTAAAAACACAAAATCAATTTGTAAAATTAAAAGCTAGAATTGAAGTTGACGAAACTTTTATCAAAGAAATTCATAAAGGAAACTTTAAAGATCCAAATGATCCAAGAAAACAATGAATTGAAGAAAATGCTAAAGATTTAAATTGTTGTATTCAAATGGCAATTGATGAAAACCGAAATATCTATGCTCAAACAACAAATACTAAAAGATTAAATAAAAAATGAGTACAAGAAAACTTAACATCGAAACTTATCGAAGAAAATTCAATTATAGTTTGTGATATGCAAGTATTATATGATACAGTAGCTAAACAAACTAAATCCACTATCCAGCAGTTTAAATCAAAAGAAAATAAAGAATTAAATTATAAAAAATTAAGTAATGTCAGTAAAATACAATCAAGTTTAAAAGAATTTATTACTCATTACCATGGCATTGGATTTACCAATATTCAAAATTACCTCAATTTATGGAAATGAAAATATCAACACTACGGATTAACCCCTTATCAAAAATCCAATGTGTTATATTTCAGTTTGTAAAAAAAATAAATCCCAAAATTTAATAAAATCAAATTTTAAGTCAAGTTGATGACTTTTTTTATTTTACCACTACTTTTCTACATAATTAAAAGAAAAAACTAATATTACAACTAATTATATGCAAAATAAAAAAGGTTTAGAAAATAAACATAGTGCAATTAACTTAGCAGATATAATAGTAAATAATAATTTAGGACTTATTAATAGTGGTAAGGATTTAGCACCATCTAAAATGAGTTTACTAATAGGTATTATTGAAGCAAATCATGCAATTAAATCATTAATAGTTAATGATTTTGATATTAAAAGACAAGATACTAGTATTGGTAAAGGTGATTATATAGGAACAGTTAATTTGTACTATAGTATTACTAATTTTGTTTCTCAAAAATTAACAAATGGAAACATTTATGCTTTAGGTGTTGATTCACAAGGTAATATTTTTAGAGCACAAGAAGATAAGGTTTATAAGATTACTCCAACAGGATTAGAAATTTTAATGGCAGGATTAGAAGGATATTGAGCAGTTAGAGCCTTAGTAATGATAATGAAGATAATGTTTATGTTGGTAGTGATAATGGCTTTGTTTATAAGAGCGATGGTGTATGTAGTTTTGAAAAAATTATAATACCAGGACCAAAAAACTGAATTTGAGCTTTAACATTTGATAAAAACACTGAAACCGTTTATGTTGGTAAGTGATACTGGTGTATGCAAAATCAGTAAAAATGGAAGCACTAGTTTAATGCAAGGAACAAATGGTGATCATATTAGAAGTTTAGCAGTTGGTCCAGATGGTTCAATTTATGCTGGTGATGATGATCGTGGAATAATTTATAAAACTGATAAAATAAGTCAAACTTTTGGAATATTTCAACAAATAAACGATGGACATCAAATTGATAGTTTAGTAGTTGACAAGGATAATACTGTTTTTGCTGGTTCTTGAAATGGTCGTCTTTATAAGATAAAGAATGGAATATATGAGGTAATCTTAGAAACAAATCCAAACCACGAGGTTAAACGTTTAGTCATTGATAGAGATAATAATTTATTTGTTGGTATTGACTCCAATAAAGTATATAAAAAAAATAGAAGGTACAGATTTATGTTCTGAATTATCTGGAATAAAAAATACTGATGATCATATTTTTGCTTTAGCAGTTGGTCCAGATGATTCAATTTATGCTGCTGGATCGCAAGGAATCTTATATACAGCTAAAAATTTTAATAAAAGATAGGTTATATATAAGTAATTAGTATTAAAATTAATAAAAATAAAAGACTTGCTTGCTAATTATCTAGTAAGTTTTTTTATTTTTATTTAAATTTATGTACTAACATATTAAAAAAAACCTTTAATTTTGTAGAAAAGTAATTATACATGATAAAGTGTTATTTTTAGAGAATTTTTACACTAAATAATGTTACTTTTAACAAATTTTTAATTAAAAATAATATTTTAAGTGTAAATTGATGAATAATTTTTGGTCATCCATACTTTTCTACATAATTAAAAAAAATCTTGTAATTTATTAAAAATCTAATATAATAATACTTGACATAAAGAAAGTAGTTTTTACGCTCACCTGATAGCTAAGTTGTTATAGGTTCAATGCTTTAAATTTTTATTTTTAAAATAAAGTTTTGTAGTGGTGAGTGTGCGTTTTAGCACACTTTTATTTATGCAAATTAAAGGAGGTATGTATGGCTTTTAAAAATAATGATAATTTATGAAATAGTAATATTCCCTTTTATGAATTTTTATTAATTGGTAATGATGGTACTAATTATGGTTTAATGAAAAAAAATGATGCTTTAAAAAAAGCAGAAGATTTAGGATATGACCTATTATGTATATCACCAAATGCTAAACCACCTGTTTGTAAAATGTTTAAATTTGATACATATCGTTTTGAACAACAAAAAAAGGAAAAAGAAGTTAAAAAAGCACAAAAATTAACAATTGTTGAAGAAAAAGAAATTCGACTAAGTGTTGTTATTGATAACAATGACATTAAAACAAAGGCAAATAAGGCTCGTAAATTTCTAAGTAATGGTAACAAAGTAAAAGTTACATTAAAATATCGTGGTCGTGAATTACATAATCCTGAAGCAGGATTTGAAGTAATTACAAAATTTTATAAAGAATTAGAAGATATTTGTATTTATGATAAAAACTTTGATAAAAAAGAAAAAAATATACAAACTATTTATCTT
This sequence comes from Spiroplasma endosymbiont of Amphimallon solstitiale, assembly GCF_964030965.1. Taxonomy (GTDB): domain Bacteria; phylum Bacillota_I; class Bacilli_A; order Mycoplasmatales; family VBWQ01; genus Spiroplasma_E. The sequence goes on along the minus strand of NZ_OZ034999.1, from coordinate 1,911,494 downwards.
TTTCCAAAAAAGAAAAATCAAGAAAATTAACAATAGGAGGTAAAATATGCCAAAAATGAAAACAAAAAAAGCTTTAAAAAAAAGAATTAAAGTAACAGGAAGTGGTAAATGAATGCGTAGTGGTGCTTTTGTTTCTCACTTATTTCAAAATAAAACAACAAAACAAAAACGTCAATTACGTGGGTGAAGTGAAGTATCTGCTTCTGACTATAAGCGTTTAAAAGATTTAATTTAGGAAGGTGATAAAATAAATGGCTAGAGTTAAAGGCGGTTATACAACTAATCATCGTCGTAAAAAAATACTAAAAGCAGCAAAAGGATATTATGGAGCAAAACATAGTTTATATCGTACAGCAAATGAACAAGTAATGAACTCATTAGCATATGCTTATCGTGATCGTAAAAATTGTAAACGTGAGTTTCGCAAGTTATGAATTCAAAGAATTAATGCAGCTGTTCGTAATTATGATTTATCATATTCACGTTTTATTGATGGCTTAAATAAAGCTAATATTAATCTTAATCGTAAAATATTGTCTGAGTTATCAATTAATCAACCAGAAGAATTTGAGAAATTAGTTTTGGCATCAAAATCTGCTTTAGCAAAATAATTAATTGCAAAATTTTATATAAATTAAAAACACTTGAAATAAATTAAATTTATTATAAGTGTTTTTAATTTATATAATTATGATAAGTTTTAGAAATGTATTTAATATAAATTTCAAAGAATATTTTTTTATCACAAACTTTGTTTTATAATATATTTAATGGTAAAATTAAAAAATAAATTCGCTTCTTAGTATAAAAATAAGAAAGAAATTTAAAAAAGAGGGGCCATTATGCAATTTGTTTTTCTTGGATTTTTTGATGGTAATCCACAAGCAGTTATTAATCCTTTATTTGGTATGTATTATTGAATTGGCTTATCTATATCATTATTCTTGATAATTAGTTTATTTATTTTTAAAAGGTTTTATGCTAATTTAAGTAAGTGCTATAGTTTTAAATGTAGTTTAGGTATTTTTCAAATACTTTTAAATATTAGTTTTTATATTGTTCATGGATTGAATGGTGATAATTATCAATGGTATGATTATTTTCCTTTTCAATTATGTTCGGTATTAAATATTACTAGTGGTATACTATTAATTATTCCTAATAAAAGTTTATTTAATATTACTTTTCCTTTAATTGGTCCTGTTATTTTGGCATTTTTATTACCAGATAAAACAAAATGAGTTTTTGGTCCACAGCATTTTCTTTATTGAAATTATTATTTTATTCATATTATTATTCTTTTTTCTTATTTACTTTTATATTTATATGGTCATATTGAATATGACAAAATATATATCAAAAAAAGTATATTATATTTAACTTTATTTGGTAGTGGTGTTTTTATTTTTAATACTTCTTTTGGTACTAATTACTTATTTATTGGTAATGCTGGTTATACAGCAAGTTTTGGTAAAAAAATATTAGACACTTCATTGTGGTTACCAATTTTACGTTTTACATTTATGTCTGTTGTTGGTATTTCATTACTAGTTTTAACATATATTTTTATTATAAAAACTTTATCTCCTTTTTATTTAGAAAAAGGAACAAAAATTAATCCTATTTACAAAGATAAAAAATCATTAATTACAAAATTTTATAAAAAATTAAATTTAAAAGATAAGAAAATAATGAAATCTTAATTAATAATTAAAAAAAGAAAGTGAGTTAATTATGTTAAATTCAAAACAATTTTCAACAATTATCCAACTTCAAAATGAGTTAGATAAAAAAATAATTATTAATCGTGGTGTTAGCGATATTAAAACATTAAATTCTAGATTTTTAGCACTTTTAGTTGAATTAGGTGAATTTGCAAATGAACAAAGATGTTTTAAATATTGAAGTTCAAAACCAAGTAGTGAAAAATCAGTAATGCTTGAAGAATATATTGATAGTCTTCATTTTATTCTTAGTATCGGTAATAGCCTTAATATTGATTTTCAAAATTTTAGTTTTTCAGAAAAAACAAATTATCAAGATCTTAATCTTGCATTCATTGATTTATTTGCTTTTGTTACAACTCTTTTTAAATCAAAATCAAGTAATGATTTTTTTGAATTATTAAATATTTATTTTACAATTGGTAAAAAATGTAATTTTAATAGTGAAGACATTATTTCTTGTTATATTTATAAAAATGAAATAAATCATTTACGACAATCACAAAATTATTAATGGAAATAAGTGATCGTTTTATTTAGGAGATTAAAATGACTAATGTTAAAATTTTCAATTATAATAATACAAAATGAGAGTACATTATTACATATAAACAACAAAAACATATGTATTTAAAAGTGCGCAACGATCAAATTATTATTAGTGCTCCATTTTTTATGCAAGAAAAATTAATTGAAGATTTCATTTTAAAAAGTTTACCTAAAATTTTAAAAAAGAAAACTATATTAAAACCTAATATTGTTATTAATAATAATGACAGTTATCTTTATTTTTTAAGTAAAAAATATAAATTAATTACTAAGTATCATTCAAAAAAAACCATTATTTATTTTGAATTTAATAATTTGGTAATATGCACAAATATTCAAGATGATAAGCAAATATTAATTAAAATTCAAAAATTTTTAAAAGAAGAGTCAAAAAATATTTTTATGAGTCGTTTACAATATTGATCAGAAATTATGAATATTGAGTTTTCAGTACTAAAAATTCGTTCGATGTTAAATAAATGAGGTGTTTGTCAACCAAATACTAAAATCATTACACTTAATTATAAATTAATTCATTTTGATTATGCTGTAATTGATTATGTTATAATTCATGAGTTAGCGCATATAATTCATGCTCATCATAAAAAAACATTTTGAAATTTTGTTGCTCAATATTGTCCAGATTTTCAAGATTGTCAAAAAATATTAAAACAAGGAGTTATGGATGAAACAAATAACCTCACTTAAAAATCCAATAATTCAAGAATTAGTTTTATTACATGAAAGAAAACATCGCAATGTTAAAAAAATGTTTTTAATTGAAGAAGAACATTTAATTAGTATTGCATTATTAAAAAAAGATTACTTGCAGTATATGTTGATGAGAAGTATTTAGACAAATATGCAAATTTATTAAAAGATTGTAATAATATTGAAGTTATTGTTGTAAATAGTATGATTATTAAAAAAATTCTTTAATTTTGTAGAAAAGTAATGATACATGATAAAGTGTTATTTTTAGAGAATTTTTACACTAAATAATGTTACTTTTAACAAATTTTTAATTAAAAATAATATTTTAAGTGTAAATTGATGAATAATTTTTGGTCATCCATACTTTTCTACATAATTAAAAAAAAAATTTCACAACAAAAAACATCACAACCAATAATTGGTGTTTGTAATATTGTTAAACCTTTAAATTATTTTTATTCTTCTCATATTATTCTAATTGATACAATTCAAGATCCAGGTAATTTAGAAAATATTTTACGCAGTGTTACTGCTTTTAATATTTCTGAAGTATATTTATCAAATGAAAGCGTTGATTTATATAATCACAAAGTAATTAGTGCAAGTCAAGGAGCTATTTTTTATACTAATGTGTATTATGAAAATTTTGATCAATTTTTATTAAAACCTGAATTGTAAAATTAAAAAGGACACTTATATAAAAATTAAATTGTGTTAATTCTATAATTAAGAAAAGAAAGGAATTAGCACAATGTATAAGTATCTGACTATTGAATCAATAATAGCAATAAAAAAATATAAAAGTTATGGATTTTCGATTCGTAAAATAGCAAAAGCCATTGATTATAGTAAATCAACTGTACATAGAGTTTGTAGATTATTAAATCAAAACTTATTACCATTAGAAATATTGAATAAAATTCAAAAAAATAAACAAAATGCAGGTAGAAAATTAATAATTTTAACTTTAATAGAAATTAATACTATTAATCATTTGTTAATTACTAAAAATTATGCTCTTGATATAATTGCTAATTTTTTAAAGGAAAATAAAATAAAAAGTATTTCAACAAAAACTTTATATAACATGTTTAAAACAAATCGAATGGGTTTTGATGAAAATAACTTATTGAGAAAAGGAAAAAATAAACCTCACAAACAAAAAGAAACTAGGGGCAGAATTAATAATTGTAAGTCTATTCATGAAAGAAATTTAATCATTCCTAATATTAAAAATATAGAAGAATTCTTTAATTTTGTAGAAAAGTAATGATACATGATAAAGTGTTATTTTTAGAGAATTTTTAAACTAAATAATGTTACTTTTAACAAATTTTTAATTAAAAATAATATTTTAAGTGTAAATTGATGAATAATTTTTGGTCATCCATACTTTTCTACATAATTAAAAGAAGAATTTGGTCATTTAGAGGGTGATACTATCATTGGTAAAGATCATAAAAGTTCTATTATTACTTTAGCTGATATATGATCAAAAACCACAATTCCTTTAGCAACTAAAAATAATAAATCAGAAAATATTACAAAAAGTATAATAAAATTTATTTCAAAGTTACAAAAAGGAACAGTTAAAACTATTACTTTTGATCGTGGTAAAGAATTTAGTAAATGAAAATTAATCGAAAAAAATTGTAATGTTAAGATTTATTTTGCAGATCCTGGTAAACCTTGTCAAAGAGGTTTAAATGAAAATAATAATGGTATTTTAAGAAGATATTTACCAAAATCTACAGATCTATCTTCATATAAACAAAAAGATTTAAATACTATAGCATTTCAAATTAATTCTACACCCAGAAAATCACTATCTTATAAAAGACCAATAGATTTAATACAATTATTTTAAAAAACTGTCCCATTTATATTTACAATTCAGGAAAGTAAAAAATGCAAATTATATGATTTATGGTACATTTCTACATGAAGATAATAGTACTAATTTATCTGAAATTACCTTTAAGCAAAAGAATGCTTTTTTATTTGGCAATGAAGGACAAGGTATTAATAAAAAGTATAAAGATAAAATTAATAGTAATATTTTTATTCCAACTTCTTTTAATGTTGAATCATTAAATTTAGCAACAAGTGTAGCAATAGTAACGTATTGCTTATTTACTAGTAATATATTAAAATAAATTATACTTATTTTGAATTATAAAAATTTAATTATACATATTAACAAATTAATGGAGGAATAGAATGTTAGTGGTTAACGATTTAAAAAAAAGATTAGAAATTATTAGACAGCAAGCATTTAATAATATTGATGAAGTTGCTGATTTACATAAATTGCAAGTTTTAAAATCACAATATTTAGGTAAAAATTCGGATATTAATAATATATTAAAATCTTTAGAAAAATTTCCTCATAACTTTAGAATTGAAATTGGTCAAGCAGCTAATAAATTAAAAAAAGAAATTAATGAATATATAATAAAAAAATTTAATGAAATTGAGAAAGATAACATTAATGAGTGTCTTAAATCTTCAGAAATTGATTTAACACTACCGGGTATTGATTTTAATATTGGTCACATCAATCCTCTATTAAAAACTGTTACCGAAATATCTGAAATTTTTAAAAATTTGGGTTATCAAATCATTAGTGGTAATGAAGTAGAAAATGAAGAATATAATTTTAAACGCTTAAATTTACCATTTGATCATCCAGCAAGAGATATGCAAGATACTTTTTATCTTGAAAATAATAATGACAAACTTAATCGTTGATTATTAAGAACACACGCTACAAATATGACTGCACGCATTCTTAGCGAGCAAGATAAAAATTCAAAAGAAACCACGGCTATTATTAGTTTAGGAAATGTTTATCGAAAAGATGATGATGATGTTACTCATTCTCATCAATTTATGCAAGTTGATGGGTTTTTAGTTGGATCTAATATTACTTTTGCAAATTTAAAATGAACATTAAATTATTTTTGTCAGCAATTTTTTGGTATGGAAACTAAAACAAGATTACGTCCTAGTTATTTCCCATTTACGGAGCCTTCAGTTGAAGTAGATGTAAGTTGCCCAAAATGTAATACAGAAGGTTGTTCATTATGTAAGTATACTGGTTGAATTGAAGTTTTAGGTGCTGGTATGATTCATCCAAATGTTTTTATTGCTGCTGGTTTAGATGAAACAACAGCAGGTTTTGCCTTTGGTGTAGGCATTGAAAGAATTACTATGATTAAATATGGCATTGACGATATCAGATTATTTTATAATAATGATTTTCGATTCTTAAAACAATTTTAAAAATTAAAAGGAGTATAAAATAAAATGATAGTTTCACGTAAAATCATTTCGCAGTGATTGAATATTAATAGCATTAAAGATTATGAAATCGTTGATGCTTTAAATAGTTTAGGTTTTGAGGTTGATCAAGTAAAAAATTTAATGTTCAGTAATACAAACTTAGTTGTTGGTCAAATTACTAAAATTAATAAACATCCTAAATCGAATAAATTAAATATTTGTGAAGTAACAGTAGGCACTGAAATGTTAACTATAGTTTGTGGTGCACCAAATGTAGTTATTGGTATTAAAGTTGTTGTAGCAAGGATAGGGAGTGTTTTAGGTAATGGTCTTACTATTGTTGAAAGAACAATTCAAGATGTTATTTCTTCAGGAATGCTTTGTTCATTAACAGAATTAGGATTAAGCGGTATTGTTCAGAATAAAGAAGAATTAAGTGGTATTATTCATTTACCAGATGATGTAATGGTTGGTAATATTAATCCGTTACAATATTTAAATTTAGATGATACAATTTTTTTTATTGATTTAACAGTAAATCGTAGTGATTGTTTGGGGATTTATAGTATTGCTAGAGAATTAAGCGGTTATTTTAAAATTCCTTTAAAAAACATGGAAGTTAGTAGTATAGGAAAATTTGATAATAAAAGTCAAGTTAGTGTTCTTAATGGTAAAATTCAAGCTTTAGCAACATTAAAGATTGAATTTAATGATAAATCTGTAATAACACCAATTTGAATTAGAAGAACACTACAACTTGCAAATATTGTACCCAAAACTTTATCAGAAGATATTATTCATTTAGTAATGTTAGAATTGGGTCAACCCTTAATTACTTTTAGTGCTGATGTTTTAAAAAAACCATCTTTAAATATTTCACCTAAATCATACCCAGAAGGTAATTTGCAAATTAAAGAGGGCGATATTTTATTACACGATAAATATTTGGCTTTTAGTGTTTTAGGAGTTAGTCATAATATTGAATATGAAGTTAAACCAAGTTCCAAAGAAGTTTTTATATTTTCAATTAATCCTGATGTTACCTTAATGAGTAAACAAGCAAAGCGACATGGTGCTCTTATTAATACATTATTAGAACGTTTAACAAGACCAGTTGTTCCTGATTATTATTTAATTGCTTTACAACGTTATTTGTTTATTTTAGGACAATTACAAGTTAAATATGAAATTACTGGTTTTAGTAATGATGTTCCTTATCAAGTTAAAACAAAAGTGATTAACTTTAACTTTAATTTTATTAATAAAATTTTAGGTACAAAATTTGAGGTTAATGAAATAATTAATTATTTGACTATTATTGGTTGTCAAATTGAAATTGATGCAAAAAATAAAGAAATTTTAAAAGTAACAGTTCCTAATCATCGTAGTGATTTAAATAATGCTAATGATTTTAGTGAAGAAGTTGCCAGAGTATTTGGATATGATAAATTACCAGTTATTAAGCCACAATTTAATGCATCATTTAAATCACCAACTGCAATGGAAAATTTAATGATGAAATGAAGACAACATTTAACAAGTTATGGTTTTAATCAAGTAAAAACATATAGTTTAACAAGTATGCAGAGATTAAATGATTTTAATTTTTTTAAATATAAAATACCTGTAAAATTAGAAGCACCTTTGACATTAACAAGAGAAGTTATGCGTTTTAGTTTGACAGATAGTTTATTAAGAATTTGTCAATATAATTATGCACGTAAAGAAACACAATTAAAAATTTTTACTGATGAAACTATTTATACAGGTGATGAAACTGATGATAATCATCATTTAGCTTTTATGATTATGGATAATTTTTGACCAAAAATTAATACTAATAAAATTACTAATAGTACGTATTATTTTATTAAAGGTTTTTTAGATGGTTTTTTAGCAAAAGTTATGTCAAATTTATTTAACTCTATTGTTTATAAAACAAATAATAATTCTTTAATGCATCCGTATTTAAGCGCAGATATTTTTTATGAGCAAGAACATATTGCTACTATTGGCGCACTGCACCCACAAACTGAAAAAATAATGAATGTTGAAAAAATATTCTTAGCAGAAATTAATTGTAGTAAGTTAGTTAAAATCATAGAAGAACAGCAAAAAGTAGTTTCTAAATTTAAGCTTTGATCAAAATTTAATGCTTTAAGTCGTGATATATCAATTATTGTTAATAGCGATATTAAATTTTCTGATGTAAAAAATGCTATAATTTTTGCAAATATTGATTTTTTAGAACAAATATCTTTGGTAGATTTTTATAATGATGAAAAATTAAAATCACAACATCAACACTCATTAACTTTTAATTTGAAATTTAATAGTCAAGAAGAACAATTAGATGAAACAAAAGTAAGTGGACAAATAAGTATTATTCAAGAAATATTAAAGAAAAAATTTCAAGCAATTATTCGTTAAAAATATAACAAAATATTAAATAATAACATTAATATATTTTTTTATTATAGTTAAATTTTAAATTGGGTGAGATGATATGAAAACGTTAAACAAAGATAATTTAAACTTTTATAAAATGGCATTATTATTTATGATTCCAATTTGTGCACAATCTTTAATTGAAACATTAATAAACTTAATGAATAATTTTGTGGTTGGTCAATTTGGAAATGATGATGCTATTGCTGGAGTTGCATCATCAAGTAATATTTATGATATGGTTTGATATATCTTTTTTGCTATTGTTGCTACCGGTAATATTTTTACTGCTCAATATTTAGGTATTAAAGATAAGAAGAAAATTCAAGAAACTACTAATATAAAATTATTTTATACTTTAATTTTTTCAATATTTTTTGTTGTAATATTAGAATTATTTAGTAAACAAATTATGGGAGTAATTCTTGGTGCTGAAGATAATTCTCATCAAAATGCTATTGGTATTGCTGAAGAATATAGTAAATTAATTGCTTGAAATTACCCATTGTTAGGTTTTGCTTTTATTATGTCAATTACTATGAATACATGTGGTAATGTTAAAACACCATTGATAACTTCTATTTGCTCATTACTCTTAAATACATTTTTAGTTTGTATTTTATCATTACCATATAGTGGGGGACCACAATTAGGTATTGAAGGATTAGCAATAAGTTTAATTATTTCAAGAGCAGTAGAATGTTTTATATTTTTAGGTTATTTAATTTATAAAAAACCAATTTATGCTCCTAATTGAAATATTTTTAAATTTACAAAAGATTTACATAAAAAATATATTATTACTTTTATTCCTTTATTTGCTAGTCAAGTATTATTTGGTGTTTCAGTGGTAATGTTAACAGCTTTATATTCTCATTTTGGTGATACTGAAGTTGTTGCCGCTGTGCAAATTGTTGGTAGTGTTGTTGCTATTTTTTATTCTACTTTTAGGGGATATAATGCTTTAGTTGGATATGCTGTTGGTAGCAAGTTAGGTTCAGGAGAACTAGTACTGGCTAAAGAAAATGCTAAGAAGATATTAAAATTGAGTTTTGCTATTTCAACTGTTATTGCTTTAATTATTTTGGGTAGTGCTTTTTGAGTTCCAAAAGTATTATTTCCAAATTTATCTAATAATGCTATGAAACTTGCAGTTTGATATATGGCTTTTTCAGCAGTAACTTATTTTTTCATTAATATGATGCAACCATTATTTAGTTTTCTTTATGCTGGTGGCTATACTTTAATTATTAGTATTGCTGATCTATTTTTAATTTGATTTATTGATATTTTTATTACTTTTGCTTTATTGCAGTGAACTGACTTAAGTATTAAAATGGTAATTATGATTTCGTGTTTAAGTAAATCAGCTGATTTTATTTGTGCTTATGTATTTTATAAAGTAATTCCTTGAAATAAAAATATTATTAATTCTAAAGTAGAAAATGTACCTCATCCGACATTTGAACCACATGGATAATATAAAAATCCCTTTTTAATAATAGATTTTATTTTAATAAATCTTGTTTAAAAAATGTTAAAAAAATTCTATTATATTTTAGCAAATAAATTCATATTTATCGTTTTATTTTTATTGTATTTAATATACAATTATTATAGTTACTGGTGTGATTTTAGAGGATGGTAGAAGTAATGATTTTTTTATTTTTAGTTATAATTAAACTTTTATAATAATTAAATTTTAAATAACTAAATAAATACGGACATTAAAAATTTTGACATACCTTTATTATAAGAAATTTTTATTTTTTGAAAGAATTTTAAAAATAAGTTTAAGTAAATATATAAAAATAGTGGGAGATTGTCAAAAATCCGGAATAAATTAATTCATATATAGTCTTATTATTTTTTAGACAAGAAATAATTAGGATTTTATGTAATTGTAAATTTATCTTACTACTAATTTAAAAATATTACAATTAAAATACTCAATTTTATAAATCCTGAATTGTAAATATAAATGGGACAGTTTTTTAAAATAATTGTATTAAATCTATTGGTCTTTTATAAGATAGTGATTTTCTGGGTGTAGAATTAATTTGAAATGCTATAGTATTTAAATCTTTTTGTTTATATGAAGATAGATCTGTAGATTTTGGTAAATATCTTCTTAAAATACCATTATTATTTTCATTTAAACCTCTTTGACAAGGTTTACCAGGATCTGCAAAATAAATCTTAACATTACAATTTTTTTCGATTAATTTTCATTTACTAAATTCTTTACCACGATCAAAAGTAATAGTTTTAACTGTTCCTTTTTGTAACTTTGAAATAAATTTTATTATACTTTTTGTAATATTTTCTGATTTATTATTTTTAGTTGCTAAAGGAATTGTGGTTTTTGATCATATATCAGCTAAAGTAATAATAGAACTTTTATGATCTTTACCAATGATAGTATCACCCTCTAAATGACCAAATTCTTCTATATTTTTAATATTAGGAATGATTAAATTTCTTTCATGAATAGACTTACAATTATTAATTCTGCCCCTAGTTTCTTTTTGTTTGTGAGGTTTATTTTTTCCTTTTCTCAATAAGTTATTTTCATCAAAACCCATTCGATTTGTTTTAAACATGTTATATAAAGTTTTTGTTGAAATACTTTTTATTTTATTTTCCTTTAAAAAATTAGCAATTATATCAAGAGCATAATTTTTAGTAATTAACAAATGATTAATAGTATTAATTTCTATTAAAGTTAAAATTATTAATTTTCTACCTGCATTTTGTTTATTTTTTTGAATTTTATTCAATATTTCTAATGGCAATAAGTTTTGATTTAATAATCTACAAACTCTATGTACAGTTGATTTACTATAATCAATGGCTTTTGCTATTTTACGAATCAAAAATCCATAACTTTTATATTCTTTTATGAGGCTTTTTAGAAATCTGTGTATCTTTGTTTTACAAAGTACTAGTTCAGATTAATTCTGTCTTCAAATTTTATCATAAAATGAGCAATTGCTGTATTTCAATTTTGAATAGGCAATGTTCATTTTTTTGTTATATTTTCAATTGCTAAATAAAATATTTTAAAAACTGACATATCATTAGGAAAAGCTTTTTTGTTTCTAATAACTTTTCGTAATTGACTATTAACAGATTCAATAGCATTTGTTGTATAAATTACTCTTTTGATTTCTGCAGGATAACTAATAAAAATCATCAAATTTTCTCAATTTTTATATCAAGATTTAGCAATTTGGGGATATTGTTTATTTCATTTACTTTCAAATGATTCTAAAGCTTGCATTGCTTGTTCTTCACTACATGCACTATAAATTGGTTTTAAATCTGTAACTAGAGTTTTTCGATGTTTGTATGAAACATATTTTAAACTATTTCGAATTTGATGAACAATGCATAATTGATGTTCTGTTTTAGGATAAACTGCTTGTATTGCTTCTGACATGCCTGTTAAATTATCACTACAAGCAATCAAAATATCATTTAAGCCTCGATTTTTCATTTCTGTGAAATTAGCTAATCAAAATTTAGCACCTTCATTTTCACTAATTCATAAGCCTAAAACATCTTTTTTACCTTCTAAATCAACTCCTAATGCTATATAAACTGATTTGTTAATAATCCGTTTATCTTGTCGAACTTTAACTACTATACAATCAAAATAAACAATCGGATAAACGCTTTCTAATGGTCGATTTTGTCATGTTTTGACATCATCAATAACATCATCAGTAATTTGACTAATAACACTTTCACTAATATCAGCACCATGATATAACTCTTGTAACTGCATTCTAATGTCAGATAGAGTCATACCTTTTGCATATAGTGAAAGCACTTGTTGATCAAAACCATCAAATCTTCGCTGTCTTTTTGCAACTATTACAGGAGTAAAATCACTATTGGATCTCTTGGTACATCAATCTCAATTTTACCTTGTTGAGTTATTAATTTTTTTGAACTTGTACCATTACGAGCATTTTCAGTATTACTATGTTGATTTTTTTCATATCCTAAATAATTTTGCATTTCAGAATTCAACATTTTTTCAACTAAACGTTTTGTTAATTCTTTATATAAACCCCCTTCTTTAAAAACTGTTGTTAAATCTTCAGTATTTTCTAATAATAAATCTACTGCTTTTGATATTGGATCATTATTATTAATATTTTGTTTTTTAGCCATCTGTAACTCACTCTTTCTAGTCATTTAATTATATTTACTAGAATTAATTAAACATAGTTATTTTTGTAAGTTACACAGATTACTAAACATTGCCAAAGATTTAAATACTATAGCATTTCAAATTAATTCTACACCCAGAAAATCACTATCTTATAAAAGACCAATAGATTTAATACAATTATTTTAAAAAACTGTCCCATTTATATTTACAATTCAGGTTTTAAAAAACATAATATTATTCCTGTAATTCTTGTAATTTTCATACATTACCTTTTAAATTACCTTTTCCACTATAAATAGTAATCAATTTTGCATGTTGAACTGATAAAATTACTATATTAACACTATCATTAAAGGTTTGTATTGGTACACCAGCAATTTTGTTATCCATTATAATAAATTCTTGAATAGTATAAACTGGATTATATATACTTCAAGAATAATAAACTCTATAATGTTTATTAACTATAAAATCATAAGTAATTTGTCAATTATCTCATTTATTTTTTTCTCTTGTTCCAACATCTTTTCATTGTTGATTATTTGGACTTGGTGTTGGATTATCTGGTAATTCAATATCTCAATAATTTTCTTCTATTTCATTAGTTTTTAAACTTCTTGAATTAATTTTTAATTTTGGTGTAACATCAACTTTAATTGTATTTTGTAATTCTTCTAATGAAAAAATATTTCCATATTTTTCATTACCACCATCTATAATTAATTTGAATTTATGTTCGTTTCCTATAACCAAATATAAATTTGCTTCTACACTATCAATTTCTCCTTTTGTAAGAACCTGTTTAGAATCTTTTTAATAAAACTGAAATAAATGAAAGAACAACCATTTGTAAACTAGTATTTAGTTTTCTTTCACAATTTTTTCATAATCTTCTGTATTTTTCTAATCAAGCAAAGCTTCGTTCTACAATTCATCTTTTTGGTAATACTACAAAAGTATGTAATTCATTACGTTTTATCACTTCAACATTTGCATTTATGATTGTTTTGATTTCAGAAGCAAATTTTTCACCAGTATAACCAGCATCTACTATTATTTTTTGAACTGCAGAAAGATTTTCTTTTTCATTTTCAATCATTATTATAGAGCTATTACGATCTGTTTTTTCCTTTAATTTTGTAGAAAAGTAATTATACATGATAAAGTGTTATTTTTAGAGAATTTTTACACTAAATAATGTTACTTTTAACAAATTTTTAATTAAAAATAATATTTTAAGTGTAAATTGATGAATAATTTTTGGTCATCCATACTTTTCTACATAATTAAAAGTTTTTTCTGCTGTGGTTATGTAAATTGCATGTGGTAAACCTTGAGAATCAACAACAATATGACGTTTTATGCCTGAAATCTTTTTACCAGCATCATAACCTTTATTTTCAGTAGTATCTGTATTTTTAACACTTTGCGAATCAATTATACAAAAACTAGTTTGTTCTTTGCGATTATTATTGATACGAACTTTTTTAACTAATTTTTTTTAAAATTAATTGCAATACACTAGGTTCTTTACCATTATTTTTACTTCAAATTTGAAAATAATAATATACAGTTTGTCATTTTGGAAAATTTTTTGGTAGCATTCTTCATTGACAACCACTTTTTAATACATATAAAATTGCACAAAATACTTCATATAAATCTAAACTTCTTGGTTTTGTTTTCTTTTTGCTATTTTCTAAAATTGATTTTATGTTCTCAAATTGTTCTTTGGTGACATGACTTGGATAATTTTTATGCATATATACCTCTTATTTTAAAATATATAATCATTTTACATTATTTTCGAAAAGATTCTAAACAGGTTCTAAAAAAAATTTCTCATTAACACTACCACCTAAATAAGAACCAGTTTTAAATTCTACTGTAATTCTTGTATTTACTTGATTAAATGGTGGTTTTTCTCATGTAATAATTACTCTATAATATTTATTAAAACCAAGAGTAAAATCTTCTCATGTACGATTATCAAGACTATTACCTATTACTTTTCAATTTTCTTTATCTTGTTTTTTATCAATATTACTTTTATTTTCATTAATTGCACCAACAACTGTTTTATTAATAGTTTGTAAGTTATTATCACTTATATTTTGTTTTTTATCTAATAGGTTATTAGTTTCTTGTTTTGTATAATAATCACGTTCAGTGCCTTTGTCTGCTATAAATTCAGTTGGTGTATCTATTCCTTGATATTGATATATTTCGTCTATATCACCAATTAAATTAATTTTTCCACGTTCAGGATAAGAATTACCGCCACCACTAAATGTTTTATTTCTATTGTTATAGTAAATAGTTCCAATATTTAAAATATTTTTATTTTGTATTTGTTCTTTATAAGTCATGGAATCAACATTTAACAATTCAAATTCATGAAAAATATTATTTAATAAATAAATTTTAATTACTTTATAAAATTTCATAAAGTTATTTTCTGTTGAATATTGATAACTGATTTTAATAAAATATCATTTAAATGTTTCTATATTATTATTTTCAACTTTTTTTCATAAAGGACTAGTTTCAATATTAAATCAATTATTTTTAACATCATTGATACTTTCATTTGCTTTAATTAATTCATTATTTAATTTCGTAATTTCATTTTCATTTGCAGTAATTCTTTTTTGTTGTTTAGCAGAAAAATCTTTTAATTATGTAGAAAAGTATGGATGACCAAAAATTATTCATCAATTTACACTTAAAATATTATTTTTAATTAAAAATTTGTTAAAAGTAACATTATTTAGTGTAAAAATTCTCTAAAAATAACACTTTATCATGTATCATTACTTTTCTACAAAATTAAAGGAAAAATCACAAGTTGGTGCATGTGTATAATCACCAACTTGTGGATTATTTTGTAATGCTTCGGCTGGCAATGTACCAATTTCATCAGGTCAATCTAAAATCATTGTTTCAGTTTTTGGGTCATAATCAGTTGCAACATAACCTTTATTAATAAATTTACTAACAGGACCTCTATATATTTCATTATCATTATCATCAACTAAATCATCATATAATTTAATTTGTTTTAATAATGTAAATTCTTTTTGTTCTTTTATTAATTCATCAACTTGATTTCTAGTATAAAATGCTTTTAAGTCAATTTTTTCAACATCTATTTCATCATCATTATAACTTGAAAATATTTGTTTTAATTCTGTTAATCTTGCTCATATTTTCATTCTACTAGGTGCTAAATCTCATACATTAATTGTAGGAGTACTATTGGCACTAAATTGAGTACCATTATTAAATTGAATAGTAGCATCAACATTAAATTCAATTGGTGTACGATTAAATACTCAATGTTCAACCATTACATAAACCATATCTCTTAATGTTTCTTTAATTAATTCATCTTTAAAACTATCAAAAGGAAATTTAGATAAAATAAAATCAAGATAAGCATTAATATCATTTTGAGCACGAATAGCAAAAGTTTTAAATCAATCATTAACATTTGGTCATGTTTGTATATATTGCTGTGGCGTTTCTGTAATTTTTCCAGTTAATGGATATCAGTTATTATAATTTTCAAGACTGACATCAGTTCAAAGTTTATTAATCATAATTTATCATTCCTTAAAAAATGCTTTTTTATAATGCTTAGTTTTTATTTTAGTTTTTCTATGTGATATATGGATAATTTCCTTTAATTTTTTATAAAAGTAATGATACATGATAAAGTGTTATTTTTAGAGAATTTTTACACTAAATAATGTTACTTTTAACAAATTTTTAATTAAAAATAATATTTTAAGTGTAAATTGATGAATAATTTTTGGTCATCCATACTTTTCTACATAATTAAAAATAATTTCTTTTTGTAACTTTTTTTTACCTTTTTCTACAACTTGACTATATGCAAATTTTTCTAAATGATGCAATAATCCTGTACCAAATAAAGTATTAATTGAAAATTTTAAACCAACAGTTTTAAATGATTTATTAATATTTTCAATAGGATTATTAATAAAATTTACTACTTTATGATAAGTTCTAATATTTCTCTATATACTTTAAAACTATCTCTAATTACTTGTTGCACCACTGGTGGAGCAAATGCTATTGCTTTTAATCATTTATTTTGATTAACTCCATAACCAATGTATCAACCACTATATCAACGATATCAATGGAATAGATATATTTGAGTAACAAAAGTTTCTGCTTTAAGAATACTATCAACAACTGTAATTGGTTTATATTTAGAATTGCGATGATAAATAGTAATTGCACATTTATCTTTTAATTATGTAGAAAAGTATGGATGACCAAAAATTATTCATCAATTTACACTTAAAATATTATTTTTAATTAAAAATTTGTTAAAAGTAACATTATTTAGTGTAAAAATTCTCTAAAAATAACACTTTATCATGTATCATTACTTTTCTACAAAATTAAAGCATTTATCTAATGATAAAGGTTGAATTTTACAACCCATAAATACTGGGGAATTTAATGGAATTAATTGTGCATGTTTAATTGCTTTTTTCTCTGCACTAGTAAATAAATCAGTTGCTTTTTCTTTTAATTTATTAATTTTTTCAAATGCTTGTTTTTCTAACTTTTCAAATTTTTCTTGTAATTTATATATACTTTCTCGTAATTTTTCAAAATATGGAGTATCTTTTCAAAATTTATTTAAACCTTTTTTTAAATAAAATCTAATATCAAAATACTTAAAAATTTTATTTGCATTTAAAACAATCTTATGAATTGAACTATTTTTAAAATTAAATTTAATAGCATTAGCACGAATTTTTTGTAAATCTAAAATTAAAGTTTTTCCATATCTATTTTCTGAATGTATTGTATGAACTAAATTTAATCAATCATGTTGGTTCATAGATAGTACTTTTTTTAAATCAGTATTATATTTTTTTAAAAAGTTATTTGCTTTTTCAATATCTTTGATTTTAAATTTAGGAGTTAATTGTGGACTTAATTTTATTAATGTATTTTGTAATAATAAATAATCTTTTAATTCTTGTGCTTCTAATTTTTGAAAATTATTTTTATATTGTCTTTCAGCAACATAACCTAAATTTTGGATTATTGTTTCACGATTAGGAGCAAAACTATAATTAAATAAATAACGTTTATTACCAATAATTTTATCTGTTAAAATTTCTTTTCCACTTACTTGACTAATAATTTCTTGTAAATTTTTTGCTTCTTTAACACCAATTTGTTCTAATATTTTAGTTTTTTGTGCTAACTTAATAAATTTAGTAGTGCGATAACCACGACTAATTTTATTAATTCCAGCAAATGCTGGTAATATATTAAAAAAAGTATTTAATGGTGTTACATTTCCTTTCAAATAATCATAAACTTGATTAATAGTAAAATCAGTTATAGCATAAATACCAAAATTAATAGTACTTGCAATAAAATCACTTGCACCTAATCCAAGTGCTACGCTTTCACTTAATCCACCAGTAAAAGGAGCAAGTGCTACTGCTATTACTTGTACACCAATCATTTCTAAAATTTCTCATCAAAAACTTTTATTTTCTTGTTGTTTACTTATTCTAGTATGTTTTGGTTTATTTATGTTTAAAAGTATTGCTGTACTAGTTGTACCGATTGGCATGATATTAATTTCCTTTATTTAAGAGTTATTTTAATTGGATTTGTTGTTCCTTTATAATTTAAGTCATTAACATTTGCAGTAATAGTTATATATAAGTCACCTGCTTTTTGTTTTTGATTACTTACATTAGTTTTTCCTTGTGCATCACTAAAATATTTAATAGTTGGATTTGTTAAATTTGGATTTAATGATTTAAGTTCATTAGTACTTTTTATTTCTGTATTTAATTCATTGTTATTGTTATTAACATTTGCAGTAATATTTGTTGTTAAAACTGTAATTTTAGTTTTTAAATTAATTTTTTCTGTTTTAATAACTCCACATAACATTCATCTTGATGTTGTTTCATTATTAGAAATATATGGTATTGCTTCTCCAACAACTTCACCAGCAACTTTATATGCTCTTCCTGCTTTATCATCTTTAATAAAATCTACATAAATAACTGTATTTTCTATCATGTATCTTTTCATCGCTCTTGGTGTTGCTAAAATAAAGGTCATTAATTGTTGTTCATTTTTATCATTCCTGAATTGTAAATATAAATGGGACAGTTTTTTAAAATAATTGTATTAAATCTATTGGTCTTTTATAAGATAGTGATTTTCTGGGTGTAGAATTAATTTGAAATGCTATAGTATTTAAATCTTTTTGTTTATATGAAGATAGATCTTTTAATTATGTAGAAAAGTATGGATGACCAAAAATTATTCATCAATTTACACTTAAAATATTATTTTTAATTAAAAATTTGTTAAAAGTAACATTATTTAGTGTAAAAATTCTCTAAAAATAACACTTTATCATGTATCATTACTTTTCTACAAAATTAAAGGAAGAATTTGGCTTTAATTTTGTAGAAAAGTAGTGGTATTAGTAAAATTAGCAAAAATATATTTTTATATGGTATTTTTAATATTAAAGAGGTGATTTTAAATGAATAAAAATACAGTAAAAGAAATTTTAAATAATTTGTCTGATAAAGATTTTATTGAGATTTTTAGAGAAAATAAAACTAGAATTAAACAAATTGAGAAAAAAGAAAAATTTGAAGCAGTCGAACAAAAATTCAAAGAGAAAGGGATTCAATGTCCAGATTGTAGTTCTTTTTTGTGTACTAAATATGGTAGTAAAGATTATAAGCAAAGATATAAATGTAAAAGTTGTAATATTACTTTTCATGCTTTTAAAAATCATTATTTTTATTGAAGTCATTTATCTCATGATCAATGAGATTTATTGATACAAATAGCTACTTTAGGTCAATCTGCTTACATTATTTCTCAATTTATTAATACTACAAATAAAACTGCCTGATTTAATCGTCAAAAATTTATGAAATCAACACAATTAGTAAAAACACAAAATCAATTTGTAAAATTAAAAGCTAGAATTGAAATTGACGAAACTTTTATCAAAGAAATTCATAAAGGAAACTTTAAAGATCCAAATGATCCAAGAAAACAATGAATTGAAGAAAATGCTAAAGATTTAAATTGTTGTATTCAAATGGCAATTGATGAAAACCGAAATATCTATGCTCAAACAACAAATACTAAAAGATTAAATAAAAAATGAGTACAAGAAAACTTAACATCGAAACTTATCGAAGAAAATTCAATTATAGTTTGTGATATGCAAGTATTATATGATACAGTAGCTAAACAAACTAAATCCACTATCCAGCAGTTTAAATCAAAAGAAAATAAAGAATTAAATTATAAAAAATTAAGTAATGTCAGTAAAATACAATCAAGTTTAAAAGAATTTATTACTCATTACCATGGCATTGGATTTACCAATATTCAAAATTACCTCAATTTATGGAAATGAAAATATCAACACTACGGATTAACCCCTTATCAAAAATCCAATGTGTTATATTTCAGTTTGTAAAAAAAATAAATCCCAAAATTTAATAAAATCAAATTTTAAGTCAAGTTGATGACTTTTTTTATTTTACCACTACTTTTCTACATAATTAAAAAATTCTTCTATATTTTTAATATTAGGAATGATTAAATTTCTTTCATGAATAGACTTACAATTATTAATTCTGCCCCTAGTTTCTTTTTGTTTGTGAGGTTTATTTTTTCCTTTTCTCAATAAGTTATTTTCATCAAAACCCATTCGATTTGTTTTAAACATGTTATATAAAGTTTTTGTTGAAATACTTTTTATTTTATTTTCCTTTAAAAAATTAGCAATTATATCAAGAGCATAATTTTTAGTAATTAACAAATGATTAATAGTATTAATTTCTATTAAAGTTAAAATTATTAATTTTCTACCTGCATTTTGTTTATTTTTTTGAATTTTATTCAATATTTCTAATGGTAATAAGTTTTGATTTAATAATCTACAAACTCTATGTACAGTTGATTTACTATAATCAATGGCTTTTGCTATTTTACGAATCGAAAATCCATAACTTTTATATTCTTTTATTGCTATTATTGATTCAATAGTCAGATACTTATACATTGTGCTAATTCCTTTCTTTTCTTAATTATAGAATTAACACAATTTAATTTTTATATAAGTGTCCTTTTTAATTTTACAATTCAGGTAATATTAAAATATTATTTAAAATACTCACTACGAATAATACTAAATATTTTACAATCACTAACTTTACCATCTTTAATAAAATTACTACGAGAAAATCCTTCAAACTTCATGCCAACACTTTCCATCGTTTTCGCTGAAGCAATATTTTCTTTAACACAACTACCTTCAATTCTAATACTATCAGTATTTTCAAATCCATACTTAATAGCAGTTAACAACGCCTCTTTGGCATAACCTTTACCCCACTCTTTTGGATTAAAAGCATAACCTATTTCCAAACATTTAGTGTGAGCAAAATATCTAATAAAGCCACAAGTACCAATCATCGTATTAGTTTTATCATCTTTTAATTGCACTGCTCACATTAAAGAACTTAATTGTTTATATTCTTGTAATAAAGAATTAATAAAACCAATACTATCATTAATACTTTTATGAGCTTTTCACGGTACATATTTTGTCATATTTTCATTCTTCGCATAATTAAATAATGCTTGTGCATGATTTAAAGTAATAGGTCGTAGTTTTAAACGTTGACTTTCTAAAACTGGGATAACAGGTAAACGATCAATATCATTCATAATTTTCTCCTTTAAATATTTTTAAACATATTTATTATATATTTTCATAATTTTTTCAACACTTGGCAATAGTTTATTAACCTAACTAACACTATAAGTAACTTCCATATTTCTAACAACACCATGTGATACAAAAAAAGTATTTAAATAATATGTACCATAATAATATTTAATTGCTTTTAAACTTCCACCAGCTGTTAAACCTGTTGCAACAAAACGGACATTTTCATCTTTTACTAAATCTTTAGCAAAATAATATTTATTATATGATAATTTATATTTTTTAATAGCAATATCTTCAATATTAACACGAATCTTAGTATCTTCATCAGTAGGTCATATTGTTTGATAGGAAATTAGCTTAGTTTTAATATTGCCACCAGCACTTAATGCTAATGCTGCCATTAATGCCCCTTCAGGAGCACCACCAATACCATAAACAAAATCTGCTTCCTTGTTAATAACATCAATAGCAGCAAGCACATCACCATCACCAATTAAACGAACAATAATACCTAAATCATGCAACTTTTCAATTATTTTTTGATGTCTTGGTTTATCTAAAATAATACCAATTAAATCATTATGTTTTTTCATCTTTTGCATAGTTTTAATATTAGTAATAAAATCATCTTCATTGTTAATAGCATCTTGTAAATCGGGTCCAACAAATAATTTTTCCATATACATTTCTGGTAACTTTAAAATAGTATTAGGTGCTGCTGCTAAACAAGCAATACTACCAGCAATATTATAAGCAGCAGGATAAGTACCTTCTACTGGATCAACTGCTAAATCATAAGTTAAAGTTTTTCCTTTTCCTAACTCTTGATTAACAAATAACATTGGTGCTTGATCTAACTCACCTTCACCAACGATAATACGACATTTAATAGGGACATTATCTAACATAATTGTCATTGCTTCAACAGCAGCAAAGTCAACAGCATTCTTATTTTTACGACCAATAAATTTATAAGCAGCAATTGTTGCCATTTCTACTGCTCTAATTAAATACATATCCTTATTCATATTTTTCTCCATAATTAAAATGTTCATTGTTAATTATATGATAATTTTTAACAAAAAACTTAATTATTAAACATCTTTCTTCGTTAATTTTACAAAATTTGTAAATTATAAATTCAAATCATAAAATAAAAAATTACAAAATAAGTAAATAATATTTTAAATTCCAGATAATTTAATTATCTGGAAAATATGCATTATTTATAAGTTTAAAACTTTTGATTATATATTATTTGTAAATGCTACCTTTTGTTCAGAAAGTACTAGACCAACTGATACTTCTTGGTTTATTGATTCAACATCTGCTATTTGTAATACATTATTAGAATTTCCTATCAAACAATCTGAATTTATCGAATTTAATGTTATATCTAAAATATTAGATATTTCTTTTACCATTTTATATACAAAATCATTTTCTTTAAGAAATTCGCTAGTTTGTTGCGTTTCATAATCACTTATTTTTATACTTTGCTGTTTTTTATTTAATTCAAGAAATTCATTAAATTCAAAAAATAAATGTTTTAACTCTTGTAATTGATCTTTTTGTTGATAAATTTTTTCATATAATAAATCTAAATTTTTAATATAATTTTTAATATTATTGTTTTGTACTCTAACTTTTATAAACATAAATTTATAATCTTTTTTATTTTTTTGTTCAAAATTATTAACTATTTTTTTACATATTTTTTGATTTAAATTATATTTTTTTTGATAATCATACATTAATGGAATAAACTTTTTAGGAATTTTAATTAATGTTGTAAAATCAATTAAAAACAAAAGATTTTGAGAACTATCATTTTCACTAATACATAATAAAGCAAATTTTTTGTTTTCATTAAAAAGAAAGTTCTTTTTATTATTTTTTGCTATTTTATTTTGTAATTTTTTAAAAATCATTTGTTCTTCTTCATTACAATCTTCAAATAATAGTAATGGATTAAAATAAAGGTTTTTTGCTATTTTTTGATTCTTCCTTTCATTTAAACTATCATCTTTAATAAAAATTAAATAAGAATATGGACCTTTATATTCTTGTAAAAAATTATAATAATTAAGAGTCATTTTTACTATTGATCCTGATTCTAATTTTAATTCTTCAAAATCAAATAATTTGCATTTACCATTATTTTCATTATTGATATCAATAGTGATATCACTAGAAGTTGATGGTTGTAATTCTTGTTGAGCATTACTTTCTTTATAGTTATTAAACTGTTTTATACTTTTTAAAAGTTCACCATATTTATTTTCTCCAAAAAAAGTAGTGAAATTCTTGATAATAATTTTAAGTGCAGCATCATAATCAGCAACTATTGATATAGAATTTTCAATTTTAGAGTTTTTAATAAAAAAATATTCACCTAAAAATTTATCTACTTGTTCTTTTATTGTAATGAAAAACTTAAAATCTTCTTTTATTTTTTCATTAAAATTTTTAAATTCATTAAATAAATTAATAATATCATTACTCTTTTTGGTTATATTCAATTTATTTTCAGTAAAACAACTATTCATTTTATTATTAATTTCACTTAATTTATCCCTTATTTCTTTTATATTTTTTTCAATTTTATCTTTAATTTTTTTTATATCAATTTCTAACTTTAATTGTTCTTGCTTTAGTAATATTATTTCTTTTTTTTGGTTTTTAATACTACTTTCATTTTCTAAAATTTGTTTTTTATAACTTGAAATTTTTGTTTCTAAAATTTGAATTCTTTCTTTTGCATTTTTAACTTTATTATTATAATCGATTCATAATGCATCTCAATGCTTTTGTATGTTTTCATCACTTGAATTAACTTCAATTAAGGTTGATACTACTTCAACATATTTTATTTTTGTTCTCATAGTAGCTTGGAAATCTTCAATATTTTTTTGAGTTTCTTGAAAAGTTTCTTTATCTATCTTTGTGATTTTTTCTTTAAACTCTTCTTTATCTTTTTGCAAAGCTTTAATTTCTTTTCTTATTTTTTTTAATTCTTTTTGATCTTTTGCTATTTTTTCATCCAATGTTTGATTTCTAAGTTGATTATTAGTCCTACTTTTTGTTAAATCTTCAATATGACTTTTTAAGTTTTTTAAATCATCTTCTTTATAAGATAAATCCTTTTCATATTTACTATTCTCTAATTCTTCTTCTAATAAAATATCTTGATATCTTTGTTTATAATTACGTTGTTCCTCAACACTTTCATTTATGAAAAATGTGAATTCTTTTTTAAAAATTTCTAAATTTTCTTTAAATTTTCTAATCTTATTTTCAATATCACTTATTGAAACATTTGTTGTCGCTATCTCTAGAATAACTTTAAACCTCTCTTTCTTTTCTTTCAAAAATAAAAAACCACTTGCTTTAAAACTAAAGCAATGGCCAAACACTTTTATTTTTGTAATTACATTTTATAGAAATTATAATTATAGTTAAGGAATATACTTACTTATACTATTGAATATAATAAAGAAATTTTTTTTAATTATGTAGAAAAGTATGGATGACCAAAAATTATTCATCAATTTACACTTAAAATATTATTTTTAATTAAAAATTTGTTAAAAGTAACATTATTTAGTGTAAAAATTCTCTAAAAATAACACTTTATCATGTATCATTACTTTTCTACAAAATTAAAGGAAATTTTTATCTTTGATTCTTATTATTTTTAATGTTAAAATTATTCAAATTAAATATGTAAAATGCCTTTTATATATAAAATTATTAACAAGCAAAGTACGAAAAATTTATAGATTACATTTTATAAATAAAATAATATAAAATAATATTAGAAGGATATGGGCAAACAGATAGGGTTGATTTTTATGAACGCAAAAGAATTAATTGCAAGAGTATCAGATAAAACTAAATTTAACATTCAAGATATTGAAATAGTTTTTAATTGTGTAATTGAAGAAATTAAAAATATTAACCAACTAAGTAAAGTAATTACTATTTCTAATTTTGGTACTTTTAAAATCAAAAAAGTAAAACCCTGTTTACGACGAAATAGTAAAAATAATGGACAACACGTAGTTAGCAAATACAAATATATTAAATTTATACCTTATAAAAAATATAAAAAATATATTCGTTGTAAACCAAAACCAACAATACTAAATAACGTCAACTATTAAAATGTATGACCTAAAATGTGAGGAAAACTAATGAAACAAAGTAGTATTAATAGAATAAAATTAAGACAAAAAGTTAATATAAATTCAATTGAAATGTTTAAAGCATGCTTGCAATATAATTCACAATTTCAACCGAAAGTTAAAATTGAATTAGCAAAATGGCCAATGTATTTTGAATATTGAGAATACCTAGAAAAACATGAAAATATAATTCCTTTTTCAATTAAAACATCAATTGATAATTTAACATTATACGGTAATCTTTTAAAAAGTCCCCTTAAAAATGAAAATAATAATAAAACAATAATTTTATTACACGGAATAACTAATACAAGATTTTGAATATTTAAACAAGCTTTCATTTTTTTACGTGCTGGCTACAATGTTATTTGATATGATGCTCGTAACCATGGTGAAAGTGATGCATCACCAACAACTTTTGGTTTAAAAGAATCACAAGATTTACAAGACATTATTGAATACTGTTGTAAAACATATAAACAAGAAACTACTGCTTTAGGATTATATGGTTTTTCATTAGGTGGCGCAACAGTAGTAATGTGAAGCAATTTATATGCAAAACATAAAATTAATCAAAAAGTAAAATTCATTATTTCTGATTGTACATTTAGTCGCTTAGATCGTACGTATAGTGAAAAACTATACAATTATGCTTTCTTACCTACTAATTTAATGCTGAAATTAAGTCGTAAAAAAGCACAAAAAACATTTGGTGTCGATGGTTTACAAGAAATACAACCAATTAAATATTTAAAACTAATACCTGATATGCCAATGTTATTTCTTCATGGTCAAAATGATCACTTTATTAAGTACACTAATGCTAACGAATTATTTCAAGAAAAAATTCGTTATGAAATACCAAAAAAAAGTTCATTATACACTATCCTTGACGCTAACCACGGTCAAAGTTTTTTAATTGGTGATTTAGACCACACAGTTGTTAATGAATATAATTTAGTGACTGACAAGGGTATTAGTGACACTACTTTAGAATTTGTTCAAAAATGAATCAATACTTAAGATAAACACTATTAATTGATTTTTTTATTAAATATATATTATAATTAATGAGAGTGGAGCGATGATAAAAATGAAAATTAAAGTTATTATTATTGGTGCTGGCGCGACTGGGATGGGAGTTGCGAGTAAATTATTACGTAGTGAAAAAAATAGTGATAAAAATTTTGATATCCATGTTTATCAAGAAAAAAACTATATTTCACTTGGTGCTTGTGGTATTCCTTATTATATTGCTAATGAATTTAAAGATAAAAAACTTTTAAATGACCGTACAAAAAAAGATTTTTCAGAAAAAACTAATAATAAAAATAAAATTAAAATTCATTTAAATCAAAATGTTATTAAAGTCGATACAGCAAAACAAGAAATTCATGTCAAAAAAACAATAGACGATAAAACTAAAGCAAAAGTTGTATCTTATCATGCCTTAGTTATTGCAACAGGAGCCAAACCAAAAATTCCGCCACCTTTTAGTCATGGTATTTTACCACATAATGTTTATAATGTTTTTACTAAAGAAGATGCCATAAATCTAAAAAAAGCAATGAAAAACGCTAAAAAAATAATTATTATTGGTGGTGGATTTATTGGCATGGAAATGGCAGAAGCATGCTTAAAACAAAAAAAAGATGTCACAATCGTTGAAATGAAAGATCGATTAATGGCAGACGTTGTTGATAAAGAATTTAGTCAATTAATTTATGATGAACTAACCAAAAAAAATATTAATCATAAAACTAAATCAAAAAATGATGCCACCATTTTACTAAACTATCAAATTGAAGAACTAATGATGACTCATAATAATGTTAATGATTTGCGTTTAAGAAGTGTAAATGATAAAAAAAACGGAAAAACAATACCTTGTGACTTAGTAATACTAGCAGTTGGTTTTAAACCAAATACGAATTTTTTACAAAATAGCAATATTGAATTAAACAAAAATAAAGCAATTATTATTAACGAATTCTGTCAAATTCCTTCTAAAGAAAATGTTACAAAAAAGTTTTCAAATATGTATAGTGGTGGTGATTGTGCACAAATATATAGTCAATTTGATAAATCATCAATATATGTTCCCTTGGCAACTAATGCTAATAAAATGGCACGTATTATTGCTGATAATATTAAAAACCCAGAACATAAATACCCAGGAACTTTAGGGTCAAGTATTTTACGTGTTGGTAATTTAGAAATAACAAAAACTGGCAGTTTTGATACGATTGATAAAAATAAAATTGGTAGTGTTTATATTAAAGATTATGATCTACCAAGATACTTAAAACAATCTCGTCCTTTATACTTGAAACTATTTTATGATAAAACAAATTTCCAATTACTGGCAGCACAAATGGCAGGCTATAATCATGCCACATTAAGAATTAATGCTCTTGCTACTGCCATTTGAAATAAAATGGACATCCGTGATTTACAAAATTTAGATTTAGTTTATTCACCTCCTTTTGCTCGTACTAGTGATATTATTCATATAGCAAGCAGAAAAGTAACATCGTCATAACCTATAAAAAATAAAAAGAATGAGGTATCAACTATGACAACTCTTAGTAATGACAATATTAACTTATTAAGAGACTTTGTTGGTATTTCACACTGACAAAGTCTAATCGGGATAATTGTCTTTTTTAGTATTATCCTAGCACTTTCTATTTTTATTAAAAAAACTAAACCTAAATTTCCAATTCGTATTTTTACTGGAATGGGATTAGGACTAATTTTTGGTATTACTATCCAAGCTATTACTGGTTTTAATAGTCATAACATTACTTATCCTAACTTACCTGGAACACCAATAAAACCTAATCCTGACTATATACCCTGAGTTGCAGAAATTGTACACTGAATTGAATTATTAAAAACTATTTTTATTATTGGTATTACTATGTTAACTATTCCATTAGTATTTTTAGCTATCGCTAGAATTACTAGTAAAAAAAATAGTAACTCAAAAACAATAACTAAAGTTTCAAGAGTTGGTATTACTATTTTATTAATAAATGTGGCTATTGCTTTTACTATTGCCTTTGAACTAGGAATTGCTTTTAAAATTGGCCAAGGTTTTAATTTAACTGATGGTGGTAGTTACGATAAAACTACTGCCAAAACAATTCCCGAAATTATCATTAGTTACGTTCCTAGCAGCTTAATTGGTGTTTTTACTCAAACATTAATTATTCCAATCATTGTACTTGGTGCTTTAATTGGATTTGCAATTAAAAAACTAACTAAACATAATGAAGAACGAATGGACAAAGCAAGAAACACTTTAGAAACAATGTGAAAAATTATTATTTCAATATTAATGATGTTTATTAAAATTATGCCATTTGCTGTTATGAGTATGCTAGCAACAGCAATTATTAATCAACCAATTGGTGCACTTGCTAATATTGGCATTATTATTGGAGTTGCTTATTTAGCACTACTTATTACTTTCTTATGACATTTATTATCATTATATTTATTTGGTATTAATCCTTATCGTTGATTAGTAAAAGCACAGAAACCAATTATTGCTGGTTTTACAACTCAGTCTTCTAATGCCGCTTTACCAATTGCTATGAATACCTTAAAAGAAGATTTAAAAGTGAAAGAAGAGGGTAGTGATACAGTAATGCCACTTTCAACAACAATAGGTTTAAGTGGCTGTGCTGGAGTACAAGCTGGAATTATTTTATCTTTCTTATGATTTAGTATTATCCTTCCTGGTAATTTTCCCAACTGAACAATCGCTATTTTATTTATTAATGGCTTAATTGTAACACTAGTTGCTTCATTAGGAATTGCGGGAGTACCAGGAACTGCTGCTGTTGTAACAGCTGGTGTTTTAGGTGGTCTTGGTTTTGGTAGCTATTATGCTGCTGTTTATGGTATTATTGGTGCCTTAGATGGTTTATTTGATATGGGTAGAACTGCAGTTAATATTTCTGGTGGTTTACAAGCTACTGTTATTGCTTCTCGCAATCAAGAATTAATTGAAGATGAAAAACTTTTATTAAAAAAATACCCTTTTAGGGGTTTACATATTTTAACAAAGAAAGTTGGAACCAAATTGTTAATTAGATCTGAAAAAAATGATAAGATTCAAGCATTAAAAAAAGATACTAAAGTTAAAATTGAAGCATTAAAAAAAGTAAAAAATAGTGAGAATGATATTAAATTTTTAAAAGAGCAGTTAAAAAAAGATATTAAAGCAATTAAAAATGGCAAAGACATCTAAAATAGAAATTTTATTTTCTTTAATTTTGTAGAAAAGTAATGATACATGATAAAGTGTTATTTTTAGAGAATTTTTACACTAAATAATGTTACTTTTAACAAATTTTTAATTAAAAATAATATTTTAAGTGTAAATTGATGAATAATTTTTGGTCATCCATACTTTTCTACATAATTAAAAGAAAGAACTTAAAGAAGCTATTAAAGCAGTTCCAGAAAATAAAAACATTGATTTAAATGGTATTACAGTTAAAGTTAATACTCCTGAAAAAGAAGGAGATCCAATTACTAGTGCAGTAGTTACTCCTGATGGTAAAATTTATAATGGTGATTCAATAACTATTAGAACCTGTTTAGAATCTTTTCGAAAATAATGTAAAATGATTATATATTTTAAAATAAGAGGTATATATGCATAAAAATTATCCAAGTCATGTCACCAAAGAACAATTTGAGAACATAAAATCAATTTTAGAAAATAGCAAAAAGAAAACAAAACCAAGAAGTTTAGATTTATATGAAGTATTTTGTGCAATTTTATATGTCCTGAATTGTAAAATTAAAAAGGACACTTATATAAAAATTAAATTGTGTTAATTCTATAATTAAGAAAAGAAAGGAATTAGCACAATGTATAAGTATCTGACTATTGAATCAATAATAGCAATAAAAGAATATAAAAGTTATGGATTTTCGATTCGTAAAATAGCAAAAGCCATTGATTATAGTAAATCAACTGTACATAGAGTTTGTAGATTATTAAATCAAAACTTATTACCATTAGAAATATTGAATAAAATTCAAAAAAATAAACAAAATGCAGGTAGAAAATTAATAATTTTAACTTTAATAGAAATTAATACTATTAATCATTTGTTAATTACTAAAAATTATGCTCTTGATATAATTGCTAATTTTTTAAAGGAAAATAAAATAAAAAGTATTTCAACAAAAACTTTATATAACATGTTTAAAACAAATCGAATGGGTTTTGATGAAAATAACTTATTGAGAAAAGGAAAAAATAAACCTCACAAACAAAAAGAAACTAGGGGCAGAATTAATAATTGTAAGTCTATTCATGAAAGAAATTTAATCATTCCTAATATTAAAAATATAGAAGAATTTGGTCATTTAGAGGGTGATACTATCATTGGTAAAGATCATAAAAGTTCTATTATTACTTTAGCTGATATATGATCAAAAACCACAATTCCTTTAGCAACTAAAAATAATAAATCAGAAAATATTACAAAAAGTATAATAAAATTTATTTCAAAGTTACAAAAAGGAACAGTTAAAACTATTACTTTTGATCGTGGTAAAGAATTTAGTAAATGAAAATTAATCGAAAAAAATTGTAATGTTAAGATTTATTTTGCAGATCCTGGTAAACCTTGTCAAAGAGGTTTAAATGAAAATAATAAGGCAATGTTTAGTAATCTGTGTAACTTACAAAAATAACTATGTTTAATTAATTCTAGTAAATATAATTAAATGACTAGAAAGAGTGAGTTACAGATGGCTAAAAAACAAAATATTAATAATAATGATCCAATATCAAAAGCAGTAGATTTATTATTAGAAAATACTGAAGATTTAACAACAGTTTTTAAAGAAGGGGGTTTATATAAAGAATTAACAAAACGTTTAGTTGAAAAAATGTTGAATTCTGAAATGCAAAATTATTTAGGATATGAAAAAAATCAACATAGTAATACTGAAAATGCTCGTAATGGTACAAGTTCAAAAAAATTAATAACTCAACAAGGTAAAATTGAGATTGATGTACCAAGAGATCGCAATAGTGATTTTACTCCTGTAATAGTTGCAAAAAGACAGCGAAGATTTGATGGTTTTGATCAACAAATGCTTTCACTATATGCAAAAGGTATGACTCTATCTGACATTAGAATGCAGTTACAAGAGTTATATCATGGTGCTGATATTAGTGAAAGTGTTATTAGTCAAATTACTGATGATGTTATTGATGATGTCAAAGCATGACAAAATCGACCATTAGAAAGCGTTTATCCGATTGTTTATTTTGATTGTATAGTAGTTAAAGTTCGACAAGATAAACGGATTATTAACAAATCAGTTTATATAGCATTAGGAGTTGATTTAGAAGGTAAAAAAGATGTTTTAGGCTTATGAATTAGTGAAAATGAAGGTGCTAAATTTTGATTAGCTAATTTCACAGAAATGAAAAATCGAGGCTTAAATGATATTTTGATTGCTTGTAGTGATAATTTAACAGGCATGTCAGAAGCAATACAAGCAGTTTATCCTAAAACAGAACATCAATTATGCATTGTTCATCAAATTCGAAATAGTTTAAAATATGTTTCATACAAACATCGAAAAACTCTAGTTACAGATTTAAAACCAATTTATAGTGCATGTAGTGAAGAACAAGCAATGCAAGCTTTAGAATCATTTGAAAGTAAATGAAATAAACAATATCCCCAAATTGCTAAATCTTGATATAAAAATTGAGAAAATTTGATGATTTTTATTAGTTATCCTGCAGAAATCAAAAGAGTAATTTATACAACAAATGCTATTGAATCTGTTAATAGTCAATTACGAAAAGTTATTAGAAACAAAAAAGCTTTTCCTAATGATATGTCAGTTTTTAAAATATTTTATTTAGCAATTGAAAATATAACAAAAAAATGAACATTGCCTATTCAAAATTGAAATACAGCAATTGCTCATTTTATGATAAAATTTGAAGACAGAATTAATCTGAACTAGTACTTTGTAAAACAAAGATACACAGATTTCTAAAAAGCCTCACTTGATTATCCAAATTACATAAATTTGCAACAAGTTAAAATATTTAAACAAGTATTTATTATGTTATCAAAGTATATTTATTCAATATTATCAATAAATAAAGGTCTAAATGATGATAATAAAATTTTATTACCTTATTATTTTGAATTAAAATCAAATCCTATACATTCTACTAAGGATGATAGTTGAAAATATAAAGATGTAAAAGTAATACTAAAAGAGGCTTTTTAGAAATCTGTGTATCTTTGTTTTACAAAGTACTAGTTCAGATTAATTCTGTCTTCAAATTTTATCATAAAATGAGCAATTGCTGTATTTCAATTTTGAATAGGCAATGTTCATTTTTTTGTTATATTTTCAATTGCTAAATAAAATATTTTAAAAACTGACATATCATTAGGAAAAGCTTTTTTGTTTCTAATAACTTTTCGTAATTGACTATTAACAGATTCAATAGCATTTGTTGTATAAATTACTCTTTTGATTTCTGTAGGATAACTAATAAAAATCATCAAATTTTCTCAATTTTTATATCAAGATTTAGCAATTTGGGGATATTGTTTATTTCATTTACTTTCAAATGATTCTAAAGCTTGCATTGCTTGTTCTTCACTACATGCACTATAAATTGGTTTTAAATCTGTAACTAGAGTTTTTCGATGTTTGTATGAAACATATTTTAAACTATTTCGAATTTGATGAACAATGCATAATTGATGTTCTGTTTTAGGATAAACTGCTTGTATTGCTTCTGACATGCCTGTTAAATTATCACTACAAGCAATCAAAATATCATTTAAGCCTCGATTTTTCATTTCTGTGAAATTAGCTAATCAAAATTTAGCACCTTCATTTTCACTAATTCATAAGCCTAAAACATCTTTTTTACCTTCTAAATCAACTCCTAATGCTATATAAACTGATTTATTAATAATCCGTTTATCTTGTCGAACTTTAACTACTATACAATCAAAATAAACAATCGGATAAACGCTTTCTAATGGTCGATTTTGTCATGTTTTGACATCATCAATAACATCATCAGTAATTTGACTAATAACACTTTCACTAATATCAGCACCATGATATAACTCTTGTAACTGCATTCTAATGTCAGATAGAGTCATACCTTTTGCATATAGTGAAAGCACTTGTTGATCAAAACCATCAAATCTTCGCTGTCTTTTTGCAACTATTACAGGAGTAAAATCACTATTGCGATCTCTTGGTACATCAATCTCAATTTTACCTTGTTGAGTTATTAATTTTTTTGAACTTGTACCATTACGAGCATTTTCAGTATTACTATGTTGATTTTTTTCATATCCTAAATAATTTTGCATTTCAGAATTCAACATTTTTTCAACTAAACGTTTTGTTAATTCTTTATATAAACCCCCTTCTTTAAAAACTGTTGTTAAATCTTCAGTATTTTCTAATAATAAATCTACTGCTTTTGATATTGGATCATTATTATTAATATTTTGTTTTTTAGCCATCTGTAACTCACTCTTTCTAGTCATTTAATTATATTTACTAGAATTAATTAAACATAGTTATTTTTGTAAGTTACACAGATTACTAAACATTGCCTACGTTTTATCACTTCAACATTTGCATTTATGATTGTTTTGATTTCAGAAGCAAATTTTTCACCAGTATAACCAGCATCTACTATTATTTTTTGAACTGCAGAAAGATTTTCTTTTTCATTTTCAATCATTATTATAGCGCTATTACGATCTGTTTTTTCTGCTGTGGTTATGTAAATTGCATGTGGTAAACCTTGAGAATCAACAACAATATGACGTTTTATGCCTGAAATCTTTTTACCAGCATCATAACCTTTATTTTCGGTAGTATCTGTATTTTTAACACTTTGCGAATCAATTATACAAAAACTAGTTTGTTCTTTGCGATTATTATTGATACGAATTTTTTTAACTAATTTTTTTTAAAATTAATTGCAATACACTAGGTTCTTTACCATTATTTTTACTTCAAATTTGAAAATAATAATATACAGTTTGTCATTTTGGAAAATTTTTTGGTAGCATTCTTCATTGACAACCACTTTTTAATACATATAAAATTGCACAAAATACTTCATATAAATCTAAACTTCTTGGTTTTGTTTTCTTTTTGCTATTTTCTAAAATTGATTTTATGTTCTCAAATTGTTCTTTGGTGACATGACTTGGATAATTTTTATGCATATATACCTCTTATTTTAAAATATATAATCATTTTACATTATTTTCGAAAAGATTCTAAACAGGTTCTAACGGTACAGAAATAGATTTGATACTTGATATTTTATTGCAAAAAATAATTAATGGTGAATTTAATAATGAATAAATGTAAAAAATGTAATAAAAGAATCTGATTAAGTAAAAATTGATGTATGACATGTTTAGAAATAATAGTTAATAATTTAAATAAAAATAAGGAGAAATAGATAGTGAATAAAGACCAAGAAATTATTAATGAATATAATAAAAAACGTAATAAAGAAATAACTGAAGAACATTTATATAATATAGAAAAATTAAGAGAAGAGTTTAAACAAAAAGTAATTAATAAATATAATGAAAAATTAATTATCTGATTGAATAAGCAAATTAGTATTTGTTTATGTGATTCATTAAAAGAAGCAGGTAAACTTACTGCTTATTATAAATTAATTGAGTTTATAGAAAATGGAGAACTTCATTAATGATAATATTACCTACTTTGTTTGAAAATAAAGATGAAATTGAAATATTATCACCATTTCCAAAAGCAATTCATACAAGTAATGATATTAGAGCAATTATTTTAAAACAATATCCAAATGTTAAATCAAAACACATAATTGTTTCTGATCCCGAAAGTAATGTTGCATTAATAGTTGGTGATAATGATGTTTATCAAGGTTGAATTAAAGTAACAGTTAAAAAATTAGAAATTAAAGGAGAATAAAATGCCAAGTATAGAAAATACACAATCAAATTATACTTTAACTAAATTAATAAGAACTGGTATAAGCCCAATTTGTGCAATGATAGGTACAAGTGCTTATTATGGTCAAGTAATAGATAATTCAATATTGGGTTCAATTAATAGTTTATTATTTGGTAAAAAATTAGGTTTAGATATATGAAATTTAAATCAAAGACCAAATACTAAAACTAAATTAATTAATAGTTCTAAAAAAATCTTATTAGGTTTAGGAACAATTGGATTAGCAAATTATAGTAAATGAACTGAAAATAATATTAATCCTATTATTCCAACAACACCAATTCCAGTAACTACTACAACTACAACAGAAGGTCCTCCATGATTACTATTAAATAAACAAGAAAATCAGTCATTAATGGATTGAGATACATATATTAGTTTAAATGCTTATGGTATTTCAAATCTTATTAGTGGAATTCTAGAATTAATACCTAATAAATTTGAAACAATAAGAAAAATTTGTAATATGGCTACTGGTGGTGGTTTAATTTCAAGTGGTGTTGCAATGGGGATAAATAATGATTTTAATAATGCTTATGCAGTACCTACCATAATTGCTGGTGCAAGTGAAATTATCCATAATTTATTACCTATGGAAAGAAAATTTGATGTAGAAATGCAAGAAACTAGTTTTACAAATGAAATAGCACATTTAATTAATAATGATAATAGATTTTCAATTAATAGTGAAACAACTAGTCAATATGGTAGTGATAATATGAGTGAAGTTAATGTTAATGCAAATTTAGAATTTGATGAAAATTATTATCATTTATAAAAAGGAGAATATTAAAATGAAATATGCTTATTTATTAAAATATAAAACTAATTATGGAATTGAAACAAAATATAAATTATTTTCTACAATTGAAAATGCTATTAATTTTCATAGAAATTATAAACATCATATATTAGAAAATGCTTATATTCAGGATTATCAAATATTAGTAATGGAATTAGATACAAATCAAAAAATTAATTAATGAAAGGAAAATATTGAAATGAAAGAATTTATACATGAATTAATTATTATTGGAACAAGCGTTGGAACATTAATTTGTCGAGAAATTATTGTTTTATTAAAAAGATTTATCACAACTCCAAAACATGTTAGAGCAAATAACAAAATTATTAAACATCAAAAAAAATTAGCAAAGTTAAATGAAAAGATTAATAAAGAAAATAAATAAAAAAGTGGTGATGTAAATGTTAGAAAATGAAAATAATGTTCAACAAACAACTGAACCTTTAACTGAAAATAATGCTTCTTCACAAGAAATAGAAAATAAAGTTAATGAAGCAGAAAATAAGTTAAATAAACTTAATCAAGAAATTAAAGAAAAAGAAATGATTAATATATTTAAAAAATATCAAGTTAAAACTGAATTTTATGATTATTTAAAATTTAAAACAAGTAATATAGAAAATTCAAAAATTGAAGAAACTATTAAAAAAATGATTAAAGAACAACCGGTATTTAAACAAACAATTAATACAGGTGGCAATAAACAAATAATTATTAATAATAAAACAAATGATAAAGAAAATTTTTTAATTAATTATAAAAAGAAAAATTATTTATAAACGAAAGGAAGAAATAAAATGTCAGTACCATTTAATCAAAATTTAGACAATACAGAGAGATTAGTAGAAGCACCAGAATTTATAGAGTTTTTTAAAATTTCAAATAGTCCATGGGCAAACTTTTTTCCTACTGAAATTGTTGACTCAGTAAATATTGAGTTTATTGTTAAAAAAC
This sequence comes from Spiroplasma endosymbiont of Amphimallon solstitiale, assembly GCF_964030965.1. Lineage (GTDB taxonomy): Bacteria > Bacillota_I > Bacilli_A > Mycoplasmatales > VBWQ01 > Spiroplasma_E. The sequence continues at coordinate 1,873,789 of NZ_OZ034999.1, read as the reverse complement.
CAAAAAAACCGGAAGTAAAAATTATTGCTTGGGATGATAAAAGTAAAAGATATGAATTACCATATGTTGATACAGATAAAATTAGTAAAAAAATAACTAAAAAATATCTTGCAGGAGAAATTATTGCAGATGTAGATTTAAAAGCAAATAATGGACAAAATTTATTAGATAGTATGCAATATGAAGTTGCAAATGATTTAGCAGATAAATTGGCAATTGATGATACACAAGCAATTGCAAAATTTGCTACTAAAATCGATATTGAAGATACAACACCAGTAGACTATTTAAAATCGATGTTATCTGCTTGAAATACTTTGTTTCAATTTAGAAATATTGCAAATAGTAAATTTTTTATTACTAATGGTCTTTATGATAGTTTAGTTTATTTAGCAGATAATAAAGGTTTAATTACCGATAATCAGTTGGCACAACAATTACGTTTAAATGGAAATAATTTATATGTAAAAGGCGTATTATGTGAAATCGTTCTTGATGACTATATGATTTTTACTAATGATAAAAATGAACAACAATTAATGACCTTTGTTTTAGCAACACCAAGAGCGATGAAAAGATACATGATAGAAAATACAGTTATTTATGTAGATTTTATTAAAGATGCTAAAGCAGGAAGAGCATATAAAGTTGCTGGTGAAGTTGTTGGAGAAGCAATCCCATATATTTCTAATAATGAAACAACATCAAGATGAATGTTATGTGGAGTTATTAAAACAGAAAAAAATGATTTAAAAACTAAAATTACAGTTTTAACAACAAATATTACTGCAAATGTTAATAACAATAACAATGAATTAAATACAGAAATAAAAAGTACTAATGAATTTAAAACATTAAATCCTAATTTAACAAATCCAACTATTAAATATTTTAGTGATGCACAAGGAAAAACTAATGTAAGTAATCAAAAACAAAAAGTAGGTGACTTATATATAACTATTACTGCAAATGTTAATGACTTAAATTATAAAGGAACAACAAATCCAATTAAAATAACTCTTAAATAAAGGAAATTAATATCATGCCAATTGGTACAACTAGTACAGCAATACTTTTAAACATAAATAAACCAAAACATACTAGAACAAGTAACCAACAAGAAAATAAAAGTTTTTGATGAGAAATTTTAGAAATGATTGGTGTACAAGTAATAGCAGTAGCACTTGCTCCTTTTACTGGTGGTTTAAGTGAAAGTATAGCACTTGGATTAGGTGCAAGTGATTTAATTGCTAGTATTAGTGCTGTTGGTGTAGAGTTTTTAACTGATTTTACTATTAATCAAGTTTATGATTATTTAAAAGGAAATGTAACACCATTAAATACTTTTTTTAATATATTACCTGCATTTGTTGGAATTAATAAAATTAGTCGTGGTTATCGTACTACTAAATTTATTAAGTTAGCACAAAAAACTAAAACATTAGAACAAATTGGTGTTAAAGAAGCAAAAAATTTACAAGAAATTATTAGTCAAGTAAGTGGAAAAGAAATTTTAACAGATAAAATCATTGGTAATAAACGTTATTTATTTAATTATAGTTTGGCACCTAATCGTGAAACAATAACACAAAATTTAGGTTATGTTGCTGAAAAACAATTTAAAAATAATTTTAAATCTTTAAAATCACAACAAATAAAAGAATATTTATCATTACAAAATACATTAATAAAATTAAGTCCACAATTAACTCCAAAGTTTAAAATTAAAGATATTGAAAAAGCAAATAACTTTTTAAAAAAATATAATACTGAATTAAAAGAAGTATTAAAAATGAACCAACATGATTGATTAAATTTAGTTCATACAATACATACAGAGAATAGATATGGAAAAACTTTAATTTTAGATTTACAAAAAATTCGTGCTAATGCTATTAAATTTAATTTTAAAAATAGTTCAATTCATAAAATTGTTTTAAATGCAAATAAAATTTTTAAGTATTTTGATATTAGATTTTATTTAAAAAAAGGTTTAAATAAATTTTGAAAAGATACACCATATTTTGAAAAATTACGAGAAAGTATATATAAATTACAAGAAAAATTTGAAAAATTAGAAAAACAAGCATTTGAAAAAATTAATAAATTAAAAGAAAAAGCAACAGATTTATTTACTAGTGCAGAAAAAAGAGCAATTAAACATGCACAATTAATTCCACTAAATTCGAGGCTTTTTAGAAATCTGTGTATCTTTGTTTTACAAAGTACTAGTTCAGATTAATTCTATCTTCAAATTTTATCATAAAATGAGCAATTGCTGTATTTCAATTTTGAATAGGCAATGTTCATTTTTTTGTTATATTTTCAATTGCTAAATAAAATATTTTAAAAACTGACATATCATTAGGAAAAGCTTTTTTGTTTCTAATAACTTTTCGTAATTGACTATTAACAGATTCAATAGCATTTGTTGTATAAATTACTCTTTTGATTTCTGCAGGATAACTAATAAAAATCATCAAATTTTCTCAATTTTTATATCAAGATTTAGCAATTTGGGGATATTGTTTATTTCATTTACTTTCAAATGATTCTAAAGCTTGCATTGCTTGTTCTTCACTACATGCACTATAAATTGGTTTTAAATCTGTAACTAGAGTTTTTCGATGTTTGTATGAAACATATTTTAAACTATTTCGAATTTGATGAACAATGCATAATTGATGTTCTGTTTTAGGATAAACTGCTTGTATTGCTTCTGACATGCCTGTTAAATTATCACTACAAGCAATCAAAATATCATTTAAGCCTCGATTTTTCATTTCTGTGAAATTAGCTAATCAAAATTTAGCACCTTCATTTTCACTAATTCATAAGCCTAAAACATCTTTTTTACCTTCTAAATCAACTCCTAATGCTATATAAACTGATTTATTAATAATCCGTTTATCTTGTCGAACTTTAACTACTATACAATCAAAATAAACAATCGGATAAATGCTTTCTAATGGTCGATTTTGTCATGTTTTGACATCATCAATAACATCATCAGTAATTTGACTAATAACACTTTCACTAATATCAGCACCATGATATAACTCTTGTAACTGCATTCTAATGTCAGATAGAGTCATACCTTTTGCATATAGTGAAAGCACTTGTTGATCAAAACCATCAAATCTTCGCTGTCTTTTTGCAACTATTACAGGAGTAAAATCACTATTGCGATCTCTTGGTACATCAATCTCAATTTTACCTTGTTGAGTTATTAATTTTTTTGAACTTGTACCATTACGAGCATTTTCAGTATTACTATGTTGATTTTTTTCATATCCTAAATAATTTTGCATTTCAGAATTCAACATTTTTTCAACTAAACGTTTTGTTAATTCTTTATATAAACCCCCTTCTTTAAAAACTGTTGTTAAATCTTCAGTATTTTCTAATAATAAATCTACTGCTTTTGATATTGGATCATTATTATTAATATTTTGTTTTTTAGCCATCTGTAACTCACTCTTTCTAGTCATTTAATTATATTTACTAGAATTAATTAAACATAGTTATTTTTGTAAGTTACACAGATTACTAAACATTGCCCTAAATTCACCAGTATTTATGGGTTGTAAAATTCAACCTTTATCATTAGACAAATGTGCAATTACTATTTATCATCGTAATCCTAAGTATAAACCAATTACAGTTGTTGATAGTATTCTTAAAGCAAAAACTTTTGTTACTCAAATACATCCATTTCATTGATATCGTTGATATAGTGGTTGATACATTGGTTATGGTGTTAATCGTAATAAATGATTAAAAGCAATAGCATTTGCTCCACCAGTGGTGCAACAAGTAATTAGAGATAGTTTTAAAGTATATAGAGAAATATTTAGAACTATTAGAACTTATCATAAAGTAGTAAATGTTATTAATAATCCTATTGAAAATATTAATAAATCATTTAAAGGCAATGTTTAGTAATCTGTGTAACTTACAAAAATAACTATGTTTAATTAATTCTAGTAAATATAATTAAATGACTAGAAAGAGTGAGTTACAGATGGCTAAAAAACAAAATATTAATAATAATGATCCAATATCAAAAGCAGTAGATTTATTATTAGAAAATACTGAAGATTTAACAACAGTTTTTAAAGAAGGGGGTTTATATAAAGAATTAACAAAACGTTTAGTTGAAAAAATGTTGAATTCTGAAATGCAAAATTATTTAGGATATGAAAAAAATCAACATAGTAATACTGAAAATGCTCGTAATGGTACAAGTTCAAAAAAATTAATAACTCAACAAGGTAAAATTGAGATTGATGTACCAAGAGATCGCAATAGTGATTTTACTCCTGTAATAGTTGCAAAAAGACAGCGAAGATTTGATGGTTTTGATCAACAAGTGCTTTCACTATATGCAAAAGGTATGACTCTATCTGACATTAGAATGCAGTTACAAGAGTTATATCATGGTGCTGATATTAGTGAAAGTGTTATTAGTCAAATTACTGATGATGTTATTGATGATGTCAAAGCATGACAAAATCGACCATTAGAAAGCATTTATCCGATTGTTTATTTTGATTGTATAGTAGTTAAAGTTCGACAAGATAAACGGATTATTAATAAATCAGTTTATATAGCATTAGGAGTTGATTTAGAAGGTAAAAAAGATGTTTTAGGCTTATGAATTAGTGAAAATGAAGGTGCTAAATTTTGATTAGCTAATTTCACAGAAATGAAAAATCGAGGCTTAAATGATATTTTGATTGCTTGTAGTGATAATTTAACAGGCATGTCAGAAGCAATACAAGCAGTTTATCCTAAAACAGAACATCAATTATGCATTGTTCATCAAATTCGAAATAGTTTAAAATATGTTTCATACAAACATCGAAAAACTCTAGTTACAGATTTAAAACCAATTTATAGTGCATGTAGTGAAGAACAAGCAATGCAAGCTTTAGAATCATTTGAAAGTAAATGAAATAAACAATATCCCCAAATTGCTAAATCTTGATATAAAAATTGAGAAAATTTGATGATTTTTATTAGTTATCCTGCAGAAATCAAAAGAGTAATTTATACAACAAATGCTATTGAATCTGTTAATAGTCAATTACGAAAAGTTATTAGAAACAAAAAAGCTTTTCCTAATGATATGTCAGTTTTTAAAATATTTTATTTAGCAATTGAAAATATAACAAAAAAATGAACATTGCCTATTCAAAATTGAAATACAGCAATTGCTCATTTTATGATAAAATTTGAAGACAGAATTAATCTGAACTAGTACTTTGTAAAACAAAGATACACAGATTTCTAAAAAGCCTCCATTTAAAAGTGTTGGTTTAAAATTTTCAGTTAATACTTTATTTGGTACTGGACTATTACATCATTTAGAAAAATTTGCATATAGTCAAGTTGTAGAAAAAGGTAAGAAAAAATTACAAAAAGAAATTATCCATATATCACATAGGAAAACTAAAACAAAAACTAAACATTATAAAAAAGCATTTTTTAAGGAATGATAAATTATGATTAATAAACTTTGAACTGATGTCAGTCTTGAAAATTATAATAACTGATATCCATTAACTGGAAAAATTACAGAAACTCCACAGCAATATATACAAACATGACCAAATGTTAATGATTGATTTACAACTTTTGCTATTCGCGCTCAAAATGATATTAATGCTTATCTTGATTTTATTTTATCTAAATTTCCTTTTGATAGTTTTAAAGATGAATTAATTAAAGAAACATTAAGAGATATGGTTTATGTAATGGTTGAACATTGAGTATTTAATCGTACACCAATTGAATTTAATGTTGATGCTACTATTCAATTCAATAATGGTACATCATTTAATGCAAGTAGTATTCCTACAATTAATGTTTGAGATTTAGCACCAAGTAGAATGAAAATATGAGCAAGATTAACAGAATTAAAACAAGTATTTTCAAATTATAATCAAGATGAAATAGATATTGAAAAAATTGACTTAAAAGTATTTTATACTAGAAATCAAGTTGATGAATTAATTAAAGAACAAAAAGAATTTACATTATCAAAACAAATAAAATTATATGATGATTTAGTTAATGATAACGAAAATGAGATATATAGGGGTCGTGTTACAAACTTTATAAATAAAGGTTATGTTGCAACTGATTATGACCCAAAAACTGAAACAATGATTTTAGATTGACCTGATGAAATTGGTACATTACCACCAGAAGCATTACAAAATAATCCACAAATTGGTGATTTTACTCATGCTGCGACTGCTGACTTTTCTGCTAAACAACAAAAAAGAATTACTACTAATGAAAATAGTATTAAATTATTAGAAAATAAAGTTGATATTAATAAACAAAATATTGATGATATTAAAAATAATTGATTTAATATTGAAACTAGTCCTTTATGAAAAAAAGTTAAAAATGAAAATATTAAAACAGATATATGATATATTATTGATTGAACATATTATTTTATCGATAGTAAACAACTTATTATAAGTAATAATAAATTAACTAAATCTAATATAAGAATTACTAATCATCAAATAGAAAATAGACAAATAATAATTGAAAAAATTGATGTTAATATTGACAAAGTAATGTTATTATATGATGATAATTTAATAAAATTTATTGTTGCTAATAGCACAAAAAAGTATACACCAATAATTCATAATATATATCAATATCAAGGTACTGGAACACCAACTGAATTTATAGCAGAAGAAAATACTGAACGTGATTATTATACAAAACTAGAAACTAATAATTTATTAGATAAAAAACAAGATAAATTATCTTTAATTAAAGAAGATATTACTTATAAAGTTTTACAATATAAAGAATTAGGAACTGGTTTATTTACGGGTGATTTAGATATTCCACCAACTAAATTTATTAAACAATGAATTAAAGATAGTGGTGGTGGAGTTGACCCAACTAAATATTATACAAAACCAGAAATTGATAAAAAATTAGAAGATGTAAAGTCACAATTCCCTATTGCATTTCAATTGAATGCTGTAAGTCAAGAAATCCCTAATTTAGAAACTATTAATAAAACTGTTGCTGGTGCTATTAATGAAAATAAAGCAAATATTGATAAAAAACAAGATAAAGAAATATGAAAAGTAATAAGTAAAAGTAAAAATAATCGTGAATGAGATACGTTTGAAATTAATTTTAATACTGTATATAGAGTAATTATAACATTAGATGAATTACCAGTAAATCAAGCAAATATAAAGCATAAAGTAGAATTTAAAACTGGTAATTATTTAGGTGGAGATTATTTACTTGCAAAATTTAAAATTAAAGATGAAGATGTAATATTAACTTTAACTGTTAGAGAAAGTAGTTTTAATTGTAGTTTATATTTAAAAGGTGGAGATATTAATTATGGTGCTATTCTTTCATTAGAAGAATTACAAAATACAATTAAAGTTGATGTTACACCAAAAATAAAAATTAATTCAAAAAGTTTAGAAACAAATGAAGTTGAAGAAAATTGTTGAGATATTGAATTACCAGATAATCCAACACCAAGTCCAAATAATCAACAATGAAAAGATGTAGGAACAAGAGAAAAAAATAAATGAGATAATTGACAAATTACTTATGATTTTATAGTTAATAAACATTATAGAGTTTATTATTCTTGAAGTATATATAATCCAGTTTATACTATTCAAGAATTTATTATAACGGATAACAAAATTGCTGGTGTACCAATACAAACCTTTAATGATAGTGTTAATATAGTAATTTTATCAGTTCAACATGCTAAATTGATTACTATTTATAGTGGAAAAGGTAATTTAAAAGGTAATGTATGAAAATTAGAAGAATTACAGGAATAATATTATGTTTTTTAAAATTATAAAAATTATTTTAGGTTTAATTGGAGTAATTTTATCATCAGCAACAGCAGGTTTAATTATATTTATCATTGTAAAAATAATATTAAAAATTAATCAAATATTTTAGAAAGGTGGTGAATATTATGTTAGGTAGATTTTTTAGAAACCTGAATTGTAAATATAAATGGGACAGTTTTTTAAAATAATTGTATTAAATCTATTGGTCTTTTATAAGATAGTGATTTTCTGGGTGTAGAATTAATTTGAAATGCTATAGTATTTAAATCTTTTTGTTTATATGAAGATAGATCTGTAGATTTTGGTAAATATCTTCTTAAAATACCATTATTATTGAGGCTTTTTAGTAATCTGTGTATCTTTGTTTTACAAAGTACTAGTTCAGATTAATTCTGTCTTCAAATTTTATCATAAAATGAACAATTGCTGTATTTCAATTTTGAATAGGCAATGTTCATTTTTTTGTTATATTTTCAATTGCTAAATAAAATATTTTAAAAACTGACATATCATTAGGAAAAGCTTTTTTGTTTCTAATAACTTTTCGTAATTGACTATTAACAGATTCAATAGCATTTGTTGTATAAATTACTCTTTTGATTTCTGCAGGATAACTAATAAAAATCATCAAATTTTCTCAATTTTTATATCAAGATTTAGCAATTTGGGGATATTGTTTATTTCATTTACTTTCAAATGATTCTAAAGCTTGCATTGCTTGTTCTTCACTACATGCACTATAAATTGGTTTTAAATCTGTAACTAGAGTTTTTCGATGTTTGTATGAAACATATTTTAAACTATTTCGAATTTGATGAACAATGCATAATTGATGTTCTGTTTTAGGATAAACTGCTTGTATTGCTTCTGACATGCCTGTTAAATTATCACTACAAGCAATCAAAATATCATTTAAGCCTCGATTTTTCATTTCTGTGAAATTAGCTAATCAAAATTTAGCACCTTCATTTTCACTAATTCATAAGCCTAAAACATCTTTTTTACCTTCTAAATCAACTCCTAATGCTATATAAACTGATTTATTAATAATCCGTTTATCTTGTCGAACTTTAACTACTATACAATCAAAATAAACAATCGGATAAACGCTTTCTAATGGTCGATTTTGTCATGTTTTGACATCATCAATAACATCATCAGTAATTTGACTAATAACACTTTCACTAATATCAGCACCATGATATAACTCTTGTAACTGCATTCTAATGTCAGATAGAGTCATACCTTTTGCATATAGTGAAAGCACTTGTTGATCAAAACCATCAAATCTTCGCTGTCTTTTTGCAACTATTACAGGAGTAAAATCACTATTGCGATCTCTTGGTACATCAATCTCAATTTTACCTTGTTGAGTTATTAATTTTTTTGAACTTGTACCATTACGAGCATTTTCAGTATTACTATGTTGATTTTTTTCATATCCTAAATAATTTTGCATTTCAGAATTCAACATTTTTTCAACTAAACGTTTTGTTAATTCTTTATATAAACCCCCTTCTTTAAAAACTGTTGTTAAATCTTCAGTATTTTCTAATAATAAATCTACTGCTTTTGATATTGGATCATTATTATTAATATTTTGTTTTTTAGCCATTTGTAACTCACTCTTTCTAGTCATTTAATTATATTTACTAGAATTAATTAAACATAGTTATTTTTGTAAGTTACACAGATTACTAAACATTGCCTACTTTTGTTTTATTACTTGGTCTTTGATTTAAATTTCATATATCTAATCCTAATTTTTTACCAAATAATAAACTATTAAATGAACCTAATATTGGATTACCTATAAGTTGACCATAATAAGCACTTGTACCAATCATTGCTGAAATGGGACTTATTCCAGTTCTTATTAATTTTAATAAAGTATAATTTGATTGTATGTTTTCTATATTTGGCATAATTTTCTTCCTTTAATTTTCTATTTTTTTAATTCAAACTTTTACTCAACCTTGATAAACATCATTATCACCAACTATTAATGCAACATTATCTTCTGGATCAGAAATAATTATATGTTCTGATTTAACATTTGGATATTTCATTAATATAATTGCTCTAATATCATTATGAGTACGAAGTGCTTGCGGTGATGGTGTTAATATTTCAATTTCATCTTTATCACCAAATAAAGTAGGTAATATTATCATTATTTATTATCCTTTCTTATAATAAAATTCATTATTTTATAAATTAAATAATTATTATAAAAATTACAGTCTTTATAATCTTCTATTAAAGATATTAATTCTAAAATTATTTATTTCTCCTTATTTTTAGTTAAATTATTAACTATTATTTCTAAACATTTCATACATCAATTTTTACTTAATCATATTCTTTTGTTACATTTTTTACATTTATTCATTATTTAGTCCTTTCATTAAATTTTTATGTTTTTCAATGATTTCATTATGTTTTTTTAGTTCTTCTTTATAACTATCACTTTCAATAATTTTTAAAGTTTCTTTTATTTTTTTCATGTATCATTCATCAAAATTCATTATTTATTCCTTTCATTTTTTAAATCATTTAACATTAATTGAACAAAATGCACGATTTTTAGGAATATTTAAAGTATTAAAGATTTGACCAGTTACTATAATTTCATCATTTTTGTTTAATAAAATACATCGTTTATAAAATTTTGGGTTATTAAAAATTAAAGTAACATAGTTTAATCCATTTCATTGACCACGAACAGTATAATATAATTGTTTATTACCTTTTTCATGATATTTTACTTCAATAGTATTACTAAGTTTTACTGTTAATTTAACGTAATTTTCTTTATTTTTCATTTTTATAATTCCTTAAATAATATTGAATATGTTTATAAGCATCTTGTTCATGTTTTGTAAATTTTATATTTCCTTTATAATCTTCTATTTTATTTTTGTTTTTTGGTTCATTTTCATGATAATCTCAGTTCATAACATCTTGTACTAATATCATTAAAGCACCAATAACTTTTGGTGTTGCTAATGGATTAGTTAATAACTGTTTTGAACTTAAAAAGAAATTTTCTACAATAACTAATATTTTTTTATTTTTAAATTGTTTTTTAATTAATTTAAAATATTCTTTATATATATTTTTACTTTCTAAAACTGTTTTTGTTTTAAATGTTTCATTAAAAATAATATTATTAGTTTCATTTGAGTATATAACAATTCCATTATTACCAATACCAGCAGGGTCAATACCAATGATTAATTCGTATTGCATTTATTAATCATCTCTACATCAATCACAAACATATCCATATGATTTTGTATAATCTAAATGTTTTTCAATATCATAATTATCTTCATATTTTTTAGTATTATGTTGTTCTGCTTCTAATTCTGTTTTAAAGTGATAAAGCATATTGATTTTGTTATCTTCATATAATTCATTACATCCAACACATCTTTTTCTTCTTTTTTTAGTTTTATTCATAATCAAAATATCCTTTTCAATTATTTTTGCTGTTTGTTTAAGGTATTTAGGTAGTTTGTGATAACAACTGTCACATATTAAATAAGGTATTGGTCAATTTTTATATTTAATAGTTTTAGTAGAATTATTAATACAATCTTTTCAAACTTTATTTTTACAAATTCTTAATTCACATTTTTTATTTTCATTAATATTCATAACTTTATTTATTTCTTTAATTTTTACTTACAGTAATTAATAAAATTATTAATCCAATTAAAGTTGAAATTAAAGTAATAATTATTTTTATTTTTAATCACTTTTTTTGATGTTCTTTTGCTATTTTGATTTTTTGTTCTATTAATTCTTTCTTTTCTTTTTCTTCCATTTTTACTTTCTTTTCTAATATATTCTGTTGCTTGTAGCATAAAGAATATATATTTTTATTTTTATATTATTAATACTATTAGTTTTATTCATTCCATGAAAACTGGGCTCAAAAATAAATTGTGAAATTTTAAAAAGAAATCGAGGCATTCGATTCAATATTTATTTAATTTATGTTTAATAAATTAATATTTTAATTGAACCGGCACCGCTCAATTTTTTTTACAAGTTTGAAATTTATTTTCTCGCCCAAAAATTTTTTCAAAAAAAATAAAAAATAAAACCAACACTTGCTCACTGGGGAGTGGCAAGGTTGGTTAAATAAAGAATAGAATTAATATAGTAGGTTCCCTAGTAGGTCTATATATACTAGTTTCCAATTCGCTCCCACCCCAAGAATTACCATTAAATGGTTAGTATATTTTATTAGGTATCACTCCACTTTTTATTTATCCATGCAAGTCCACATGCTCTAGCTACTATTTTTAACAACTGTGTTGTAGTTCACTTTTTTAATTCCCTAACACGTGTTGATAATAGTGTTAAAGAAGATTATTAATTATTAACTTTCTCCTACTTGGTCACTGCGTGTAGTAGATATTTAAAGAGTGTTAATAATAAAAATTTTAAAATTTTACAATTACAAAAAAAGACAAGAATTTTATTCTCGTCTTTTGTCATTTATTTTTAATTTAAGGGTTTAAAAAAGAAAGGAGCTATTTTTAAAACTTTTTAGTTATTGACATCTTCGATACGCTCCCAATAAATCTTTATCTACGCTTACTAATATTTGAATAAATTTAAGAATATCAATATTAAATTGTCATAATTTTTGTTCAATGTAATTAATAGTTGAAATATTTACTGCTGTACTTTCGGGAACTGATTGTTGTGCAGATTTCTTTTGACTTGGTATATGAATACCACAACGTTTAGATATTTCATTAACATTTCAATCGTATATATCAGTTAAATTTTTACCTTTAAAATTACTATTTGTCATATTGATATTTTCGTTTTGTTCATTATTATCTCCACCACTTTTAAATATGTAGTTTTTAGTAACTAATGTTCTTACTGCTTCTTCTAATGTTGATTGAACATTACCATAAGTTTGACTAAATATAAATTTAGGTGAATTTAAAATGGTATCTAAAACAATTTGTTCATAAATAACATCTAATGCTTTAATTTTATCCATTACTTTATTACAATCTGCTAATTCATTTGCTTTATTTCTCATAATTACTATTGGAATATAATTAATATTTAATGTTTGTTCTTGTTCTAAATTTGGATTAGTAATAAATGATTTAAAATCTAATGGAAATTGTTTTTTATTATCACTAATACTGTAAATTGCACGATTAATTATTACTTGTTCATTATTTAATGTATAAACTTCAAATAATCTTACAGTTTGTGCATTTTGTTCATAATTATCATAAAAAATAGTACATTGAATTAATTTACCAGTAATATCATAAACTCTTTGTTGTATATCAACTACTTGAAAATATAAATTATCATTTGCAATATAAATTAAATAACCACTAATTCCTAATTTACTTAACTTAAAAATAGAATTTCAATTTTTTCTATAAAAATCTTGTTGAATTAAATATTGTTTAATAGTTTCATTATTAATATCTAATGGAGCATTATATAAATTAGCATTATTTTCCTTTAATTTTGTAGAAAAGTAATGATACATGATAAAGTGTTATTTTTAGAGAATTTTTACACTAAATAATGTTACTTTTAACAAATTTTTAATTAAAAATAATATTTTAAGTGTAAATTGATGAATAATTTTTGGTCATCCATACTTTTCTACATAATTAAAATTATTTTCTGCTACAAAATCAGTAAAATAAGTTTCATGGTTAAAATCATTAAAACCAAAATAATTTAAAATAGAAGCATGTGTACTTTTATTTTTATTAGTTAAAAATTTTAATTTTTCACTTTGATTATCATTAATATTTGTTTTATCTTTTCTTTTAAATAAACTTAACATAATATTCATCCCCTTTCTTAAAATATTTGATTAATTTTTAATATAATTTTTACAATAATAAATATAATTAAACCAGCAGTTGCTGATGATAGAATTACTCCAATTAAACCTAAAATAATTTTTATAATTTTAAAAAACATAATATTATTCCTGTAATTCTTCTAATTTTCATACATTACCTTTTAAATTACCTTTTCCACTATAAATAGTAATCAATTTAGCATGTTGAACTGATAAAATTACTATATTAACACTATCATTAAAGGTTTGTATTGGTACACCAGCAATTTTGTTATTCGTTATAATAAATTCTTGAATAGTATAAACTGGATTATATATACTTCAAGAATAATAAACTCTATAATGTTTATTAACTATAAAATAATAAGTAATTTGTCAATTATTTCATTTATTTTTTTCTTTTATTCCTACTTCTTTTCAGTTTGAACCACTTGGACTTGGTGTTGGATTATTTGGTAATTCAATATCTCAACAATTTTCTTTTAATTATGTAGAAAAGTATGGATGACCAAAAATTATTCATCAATTTACACTTAAAATATTATTTTTAATTAAAAATTTGTTAAAAGTAACATTATTTAGTGTAAAAATTCTCTAAAAATAACACTTTATCATGTATCATTACTTTTCTACAAAATTAAAGCAATTTTCTTCAACTTCATTTGTTTCTAAACTTTTTGAATTAATTTTTATTTTTGGTGTAACATCAACTTTAATTGTATTTTGTAATTCTTCTAATGAAAGAATAGCACCATAATTAATATCTCCACATTTTAAATATAAACTACAATTAAAACTACTTTCTCTAACAGTTAAAGTTAATATTACATCTTCATCTTTAATTTTAAATTTTGCAAGTAAATAATCTCCACCTAAATAATTACCAGTTTTAAATTCTACTTTATGCTTTATATTTGCTTGATTTACTGGTAATTCATCTAATGTTATAATTACTCTATATACAGTATTAAAATTAATTTCAAACGTATCTCATTCACGATTATTTTTACTTTTACTTATTACTTTTCATATTTCTTTATCTTGTTTTTTATCAATATTTGCTTTATTTTCATTAATAGCACCAGCAACAGTTTTATTAATAGTTTCTAAATTAGGGATTTCTTGACTTACAGCATTCAATTGAAATGCTACTGGAAACTTTTTTCTGTGTCTTCTAATTTTTTATCAATTTCTGGTTTTGTATAATATTTAGTTGGGTCAACTCCACCACCACTATCTTTAATTCATTGTTTAATAAATTTAGTTGGTGGAATATCTAAATCACCCGTAAATAAACCAGTTCCTAATTCTTTATATTGTAAAACTTTATAAGTAATATCTTCTTTAATTAAAGATAATTTATCTTGTTTTTTATCTAATAAATTATTAGTTTCTAGTTTTGTATAATAATCACGTTCAGTATTTTCTTTTAATTATGTAGAAAAGTATGGATGACCAAAAATTATTCATCAATTTACACTTAAAATATTATTTTTAATTAAAAATTTGTTAAAAGTAACATTATTTAGTGTAAAAATTCTCTAAAAATAACACTTTATCATGTATCATTACTTTTCTACAAAATTAAAGGTATTTTCTTCTGCTATAAATTCAGTTGGTGTTCCAGTACCTTGATATTGATATATATTATGAATTATTGGTGTATACTTTTTTGTGCTATTAGCAACAATAAATTTTATTGAATTATCATCATATAATAACATTACTTTGTCAATATTAACATCAATTTTTTCAATTATTATTTGTCTATTTTCTATTTGATGATTAGTAATTCTTATATTAGATTTAGTTAATTTATTATTACTTATAATAAGTTGTTTACTATCGATAAAATAATATGTTCAATCAATAATATATCATATATCTGTTTTAATATTTTCATTTTTAACTTTTTTTCATAAAGGACTAGTTTCAATATTAAATCAATTATTTTTAATATCATCAATATTTTGTTTATTAATATCAACTTTATTTTCTAATAATTTAATACTATTTTCATTAGTAGTAATTCTTTTTTGTTGTTTAGCAGAAACTTTCTTTAATTTTGTAGAAAAGTAATGATACATGATAAAGTGTTATTTTTAGAGAATTTTTAAACTAAATAATGTTACTTTTAACAAATTTTTAATTAAAAATAATATTTTAAGTGTAAATTGATGAATAATTTTTGGTCATCCATACTTTTCTACATAATTAAAAAATTTTTCTAAATGATGTAATAGTCCAGTACCAAATAAAGTATTAACTGAAAATTTTAAACCAACACTTTTAAATGATTTATTAATATTTTCAATAGGATTATTAATAACATTTACTACTTTATGATAAATTCTAATAGTTCTAAATATTTCTCTATATACTTTAAAACTATCTCTAATTACTTGTTGCACCACTGGTGGAGCAAATGCTATTGCTTTTAATCATTTATTACGATTAACACCATAACCAATGTATCAACCACTATATCAACGATATCAATGAAATGGATGTATTTGAGTAACAAAAGTTTCTTTTAATTATGTAGAAAAGTATGGATGACCAAAAATTATTCATCAATTTACACTTAAAATATTATTTTTAATTAAAAATTTGTTAAAAGTAACATTATTTAGTTTAAAAATTCTCTAAAAATAACACTTTATCATGTATCATTACTTTTCTACAAAATTAAAGAAAGTTTCTGCTTTAAGAATACTATCAACAACTGTAATTGGTTTATACTTAGGATTACGATGATAAATAGTAATTGCACATTTGTCTAATGATAAAGGTTGAATTTTACAACCCATAAATACTGGTGAATTTAGTGGAATTAATTGTGCATGTTTAATTGCTCTTTTTTCTGCACTAGTAAATAAATCTGTTGCTTTTTCTTTTAATTTATTAATTTTTTCAAATGCTTGTTTTTCTAATTTTTCAAATTTTTCCTTTAATTTTGTAGAAAAGTAATGATACATGATAAAGTGTTATTTTTAGAGAATTTTTACACTAAATAATGTTACTTTTAACAAATTTTTAATTAAAAATAATATTTTAAGTGTAAATTGATGAATAATTTTTGGTCATCCATACTTTTCTACATAATTAAAAAATTTTTCTTGTAATTTATATATACTTTCTCGTAATTTTTCAAAATATGGAGTATCTTTTCAAAATTTATTTAAACCTTTTTTTAAATAAAATCTAATATCAAAATACTTAAAAATTTTATTTGCATTTAAAACAATTTTATGAATTGAACTATTTTTAAAATTAAATTTAATAGCATTAGCACGAATTTTTTGTAAATCTAAAATTAAAGTTTTTCCATATCTATTCTCTGTATGTATTGTATGAACTAAATTTAATCAATCGTGTTGGTTCATAGATAGTACTTTTTTTTAAATTAGTATTATATTTTTTTAAAAAATTATTTGCTTTTTCAATATCTTTAATTTTAAATTTAGGAGTTAATTGTGGACTTAGTTTTATCAATGTATTTTGTAATAATAAATAATCTTTTAACTCTTGTGTTTCTAATTTTTGAAAATTATTTTTAAATTGTCTTTCTGCAACATATCCTAAATTTTGTATTATTGTTTCACGATTAGGTGCCAAACTATAATTAAATAAATAACGTTTATTACCAATGATTTTATCTGTTAAAATTTCTTTTCCACTTACTTGACTAATAATTTCTTGTAAATTTTTTGCTTCTTTAACACCAATTTGTTCTAATGTTTTAGTTTTTTGTGCTAATTTAATAAATTTAGTAGTACGATAACCACGACTAATTTTATTAATTCCAGCGAATGCAGGTAATATATTAAAAAAAGTATTTAATGGTGTTACATTTCCTTTTAAATAATCATAAACTTGATTAATAGTAAAATCAGTTAAAAACTCTACACCAACAGCACTAATACTAGCAATTAAATCACTTGCACCTAATCCAAGTGCTACACTTTCACTTAATCCACCAGTAAAAGGAGCAAGTACTACTGCTATAACTTGTACACCAATCATTTCTAAAATTTCTCATCAAAAACTTTTATTTTCTTGTTGGTTACTTGTTCTAATATGTTTTGGTTTATTTATGTTTAAAAGTATTGCTGTACTAGTTGTACCAATTGGCATGATATTAATTTCCTTTATTTAAGAGTTATTTTAATTGGATTTGTTGTTCCTTTATAATTTAAGTCATTAACATTTGCAGTAATAGTTATATATAAGTCACCTGCTTTTTGTTTTTGATTACTTACATTAGTTTTTCCTTGTGCATCACTAAAATATTTAATAGTTGGATTTGTTAAATTAGGATTTAATGTTTTAAGTTCATTAGTACTTTTTATTTCTGTATTTAATTCATTGTTATTGTTATTAACATTTGCAGTAATATTTGTTGTTAAAACTGTAATTTTAGTTTTTAAATTAGTTTTTTCTGTTTTAATAACTCCACATAACATTCATCTTGATGTTGTTTCATTATTAGAACCTGTTTAGAATCTTTTCGAAAATAATGTAAAATGATTATATATTTTAAAATAAGAGGTATATATGCATAAAAATTATCCAAGTCATGTCACCAAAGAACAATTTGAGAACATAAAATCAATTTTAGAAAATAGCAAAAAGAAAACAAAACCAAGAAGTTTAGATTTATATGAAGTATTTTGTGCAATTTTATATGTATTAAAAAGTGGTTGTCAATGAAGAATGCTACCAAAAAATTTTCCAAAATGACAAACTGTATATTATTATTTTCAAATTTGAAGTAAAAATAATGGTAAAGAACCTAGTGTATTGCAATTAATTTTAAAAAAAATTAGTTAAAAAAGTTCGTATCAATAATAATCGCAAAGAACAAACTAGTTTTTGTATAATTGATTCGCAAAGTGTTAAAAATACAGATACTACTGAAAATAAAGGTTATGATGCTGGTAAAAAGATTTCAGGCATAAAACGTCATATTGTTGTTGATTCTCAAGGTTTACCACATGCAATTTACATAACCACAGCAGAAAAAACTTTTAATTATGTAGAAAAGTATGGATGACCAAAAATTATTCATCAATTTACACTTAAAATATTATTTTTAATTAAAAATTTGTTAAAAGTAACATTATTTAGTGTAAAAATTCTCTAAAAATAACACTTTATCATGTATCATTACTTTTCTACAAAATTAAAGGAAAAAACAGATCGTAATAGCGCTATAATAATGATTGAAAATGAAAAAGAAAATCTTTCTGCAGTTCAAAAAATAATAGTAGATGCTGGTTATACTGGTGAAAAATTTGCTTCTGAAATCAAAACAATCATAAATGCAAATGTTGAAGTGATAAAACGTAATGAATTACATACTTTTGTAGTATTACCAAAAAGATGAATTGTAGAACGAAGCTTTGCTTGATTAGAAAAATACAGAAGATTATGAAAAAATTGTGAAAGAAAACTAAATACTAGTTTACAAATGGTTGTTCTTTCATTTATTTCAGTTTTATTAAAAAGATTCTAAACAGGTTCTTAGAAATATATGGGATTGCTTCTCCAACAACTTCACCAGCAACTTTATATGCTCTTCCTGCTTTAGCATCTTTAATAAAATCTACATAAATAACTGTATTTTCCTTTAATTTTGTAGAAAAGTAGTGGTATTAGTAAAATTAGCAAAAATATATTTTTATATGGTATTTTTAATATTAAAGAGGTGATTTTAAATGAATAAAAATACAGTAAAAGAAATTTTAAATAATTTGTCTGATAAAGATTTTATTGAGATTTTTAGAGAAAATAAAACTAGAATTAAACAAATTGAGAAAAAAGAAAAATTTGAAGCAGTCGAACAAAAATTCAAAGAGAAAGGGATTCAATGTCCAGATTGTAGTTCTTTTTTGTGTACTAAATATGGTAGTAAAGATTATAAGCAAAGATATAAATGTAAAAGTTGTAATATTACTTTTCATGCTTTTAAAAATCATTATTTTTATTGAAGTCATTTATCTCATGATCAATGAGATTTATTGATACAAATAGCTACTTTAGGTCAATCTGCTTACATTATTTCTCAATTTATTAATACTACAAATAAAACTGCCTGATTTAATCGTCAAAAATTTATGAAATCAACACAATTAGTAAAAACACAAAATCAATTTGTAAAATTAAAAGCTAGAATTGAAATTGACGAAACTTTTATCAAAGAAATTCATAAAGGAAACTTTAAAGATCCAAATGATCCAAGAAAACAATGAATTGAAGAAAATGCTAAAGATTTAAATTGTTGTATTCAAATGGCAATTGATGAAAACCGAAATATCTATGCTCAAACAACAAATACTAAAAGATTAAATAAAAAATGAGTACAAGAAAACTTAACATCGAAACTTATCGAAGAAAATTCAATTATAGTTTGTGATATGCAAGTATTATATGATACAGTAGCTAAACAAACTAAATCCACTATCCAGCAGTTTAAATCAAAAGAAAATAAAGAATTAAATTATAAAAAATTAAGTAATGTCAGTAAAATACAATCAAGTTTAAAAGAATTTATTACTCATTACCATGGCATTGGATTTACCAATATTCAAAATTACCTCAATTTATGGAAATGAAAATATCAACACTACGGATTAACCCCTTATCAAAAATCCAATGTGTTATATTTCAGTTTGTAAAAAAAATAAATCCCAAAATTTAATAAAATCAAATTTTAAGTCAAGTTGATGACTTTTTTTATTTTACCACTACTTTTCTACATAATTAAAAGTATTTTCTATCATGTATCTTTTCATCGCTCTTGGTGTTGCTAAAACAAAGGTCATTAATTGTTGTTCATTTTTATCATTAGTAAAAATCATATAGTCATCAAGAACGATTTCACATAATACGCCTTTTACATATAAATTATTTCCATTTAAACGTAATCTTTAATTTTGTAGAAAAGTAATGATACATGATAAAGTGTTATTTTTAGAGAATTTTTACACTAAATAATGTTACTTTTAACAAATTTTTAATTAAAAATAATATTTTAAGTGTAAATTGATGAATAATTTTTGGTCATCCATACTTTTCTACATAATTAAAAAACGTAATTGTTGTGCCAACTGATTATCGGTAATTAAACCTTTATTATCTGCTAAATAAACTAAACTATCATAAAGACCATTAGTAATAAAAAATTTACTATTTGCAATATTTCTAAATTGAAACAAAGTATTTCAAGCAGATAACATCGATTTTAAATAGCCTACTGGTGTTGTATCTTCAATATCGATTTTAGTAGCAAATTTTGCAATTGCTTGTGTATCATCAATTGCCAATTTATCTGCTAAATCATTTGCAACTTCATATTGCATACTATCTAATAAATTTTGTCCATTATTTGCTTTTAAATCTACATCTGCAATAATTTCTCCTGCAAGATATTTTTTAGTTATTTTTTTACTAATTTTATCTGTATCAACATATGGTAATTCATATCTTTTACTTTTATCATCCCAAGCAATAATTTTTACTTTCGGTTTTTTTGGTTTTTTAACAATAAACTCAATATTTACTGAGTCAACAATTTCAGTAGGAAAAAAGTTTGCCCATGGACTATTTGAAATTTTAAAAAACTCTATAAATTCTGGTGCTTCTACTAATCTCTCTGTATTGTCTAAATTTTGATTAAATGGTACTGACATTTTATTTCTTCCTTTCGTTTATAAATAATTTTTCTTTTTATAATTAATTAAAAAATTTTCTTTATCATTTGTTTTATTATTAATAATTATTTGTTTATTGCCACCTGTATTAATTGTTTGTTTAAATACCGGTTGTTCTTTAATCATTTTTTTAATAGTTTCTTCAATTTTTGAATTTTCTATATTACTTGTTTTAAATTTTAAATAATCATAAAATTCAGTTTTAACTTGATATTTTTTAAATATATTAATCATTTCTTTTTCTTTAATTTCTTGATTAAGTTTATTTAACTTATTTTCTGCTTCATTAACTTTATTTTCTATTTCTTGTGAAGAAGAATTATTTTCAGTTAAAGGTTCAGTTGTTTGTTGAACATTATTTTCATTTTCTAAGAACCTGTTTAGAATCTTTTCGAAAATAATGTAAAATGATTATATATTTTAAAATAAGAGGTATATATGCATAAAAATTATCCAAGTCATGTCACCAAAGAACAATTTGAGAACATAAAATCAATTTTAGAAAATAGCAAAAAGAAAACAAAACCAAGAAGTTTAGATTTATATGAAGTATTTTGTGCAATTTTATATGTATTAAAAAGTGGTTGTCAATGAAGAATGCTACCAAAAAATTTTCCAAAATGACAAACTGTATATTATTATTTTCAAATTTGAAGTAAAAATAATGGTAAAGAACCTAGTGTATTGCAATTAATTTTAAAAAAAATTAGTTAAAAAAGTTCGTATCAATAATAATCGCAAAGAACAAACTAGTTTTTGTATAATTGATTCGCAAAGTGTTAAAAATACAGATACTACTGAAAATAAAGGTTATGATGCTGGTAAAAAGATTTCAGGCATAAAACGTCATATTGTTGTTGATTCTCAAGGTTTACCACATGCAATTTACATAACCACAGCAGAAAAAACAGATCGTAATAGCGCTATAATAATGATTGAAAATGAAAAAGAAAATCTTTCTGCAGTTCAAAAAATAATAGTAGATGCTGGTTATACTGGTGAAAAATTGAGGCTTTTTAGAAATCTGTGTATCTTTGTTTTACAAAGTACTAGTTCAGATTAATTCTGTCTTCAAATTTTATCATAAAATGAGCAATTGCTGTATTTCAATTTTGAATAGGCAATGTTCATTTTTTTGTTATATTTTCAATTGCTAAATAAAATATTTTAAAAACTGACATATCATTAGGAAAAGCTTTTTTGTTTCTAATAACTTTTCGTAATTGACTATTAACAGATTCAATAGCATTTGTTGTATAAATTACTCTTTTGATTTCTGCAGGATAACTAATAAAAATCATCAAATTTTCTCAATTTTTATATCAAGATTTAGCAATTTGGGGATATTGTTTATTTCATTTACTTTCAAATGATTCTAAAGCTTGCATTGCTTGTTCTTCACTACATGCACTATAAATTGGTTTTAAATCTGTAACTAGAGTTTTTCGATGTTTGTATGAAACATATTTTAAACTATTTCGAATTTGATGAACAATGCATAATTGATGTTCTGTTTTAGGATAAACTGCTTGTATTGCTTCTGACATGCCTGTTAAATTATCACTACAAGCAATCAAAATATCATTTAAGCCTCGATTTTTCATTTCTGTGAAATTAGCTAATCAAAATTTAGCACCTTCATTTTCACTAATTCATAAGCCTAAAACATCTTTTTTACCTTCTAAATCAACTCCTAATGCTATATAAACTGATTTATTAATAATCCGTTTATCTTGTCGAACTTTAACTACTATACAATCAAAATAAACAATCGGATAAACGCTTTCTAATGGTCGATTTTGTCATGCTTTGACATCATCAATAACATCATCAGTAATTTGACTAATAACACTTTCACTAATATCAGCACCATGATATAACTCTTGTAACTGCATTCTAATGTCAGATAGAGTCATACCTTTTGCATATAGTGAAAGCACTTGTTGATCAAAACCATCAAATCTTCGCTGTCTTTTTGCAACTATTACAGGAGTAAAATCACTATTGCGATCTCTTGGTACATCAATCTCAATTTTACCTTGTTGAGTTATTAATTTTTTTAAACTTGTACCATTACGAGCATTTTCAGTATTACTATGTTGATTTTTTTCATATCCTAAATAATTTTGCATTTCAGAATTCAACATTTTTTCAACTAAACGTTTTGTTAATTCTTTATATAAACCCCCTTCTTTAAAAACTGTTGTTAAATCTTCAGTATTTTCTAATAATAAATCTACTGCTTTTGATATTGGATCATTATTATTAATATTTTGTTTTTTAGCCATCTGTAACTCACTCTTTCTAGTCATTTAATTATATTTACTAGAATTAATTAAACATAGTTATTTTTGTAAGTTACACAGATTACTAAACATTGCCACTTTTGAAATTAATTTTAATACTGTATATAGAGTAATTATAACATTAGATAGATTACCAGTAAATCAAGCAAATATAAAGCATAAAGTAGAATTTAAAACTGGTAATTATTTAGGTGGAGATTATTTGCTTGCAAAATTTAAAATTAAAGATGAAGATGTAATATTAACTTTAACTGTTAGAGAAAGTAGTTTTAATTGTAGTTTATATTTAAAAGGTGGAGATATTAATTATGGTGCTATTCTTTCATTAGAAGAATTACAAAATACAATTAAAGTTGATGTTACACCAAAAATAAAAATTAATTCAAAAAGTTTAGAAACAAATGAAGTTGAAGAAAATTGTTGAGATATTGAATTACCAAATAATCCAACACCAAGTCCAAGTAGTTCAAACTGAAAAGAAGTAGGAATAAGAGAAAAAAATAAATGAGATAATTGACAAATTACTTATGATTTTATAGTTAATAAACATTATAGAGTTTATTATTCTTGAACTATATATAATCCAGTTTATACTATTCAAGAATTTATTATAACGGATAACAAAATTGCTGGTGTACCAATACAAACCTTTAATGATAGTGTTAATATAGTAATTTTATCAGTTCAACATGCAAAATTAATTACTATTTATAGTGGAAAAGGTAATTTAAAAGGTAATGTATGAAAATTAGAAGAATTGCAGGAATAAAATTATGATTTTTAAAATAATAAAAATTATTTTAAGTTTAATTGGAGTTCTTTTATCATCAGCAATAGCGGGTTTAATTATATTTATTATAGTAAAAATTGTATTAAAAATTAATCAAATATTTTAGAAAGGTGGTGAATATTATGTTAAGTCTATTTAAAAGAAAAGAAAAAAGTAATATTAGTGATAATCAAAATGAAAAAGTAAAATTTTTAATTAATAAAAATAAAAGTACACATGCTTCAATTTTAAATTATTTTGGTTTTAATGATTTTAATCATGAAACTTATTTTACTGATTTTGTAGCAGAAAATAATTTTAATTATGTAGAAAAGTATGGATGACCAAAAATTATTCATCAATTTACACTTAAAATATTATTTTTAATTAAAAATTTGTTAAAAGTAACATTATTTAGTGTAAAAATTCTCTAAAAATAACACTTTATCATGTATCATTACTTTTCTACAAAATTAAAGGAAAATAATGCTAATTTATATAATGCTCCATTAGAAATAAATAATGAAACTATTAAACAATATTTAATTCAACAAGAATTTTATAGAAAAAATTGAAATTCTATTTTTAAATTAAGTAAATTAGGAATTAGTGGTTATTTAATTTATATTGCAAATGATGATTTATATTTTCAATTAGTAGATATACAACAAAGAATTTATGATATTACTGGTAAATTAATTGAATGTACTATTTTTTATGATAATTATGAACAAAATGCACAAACTGTAAGATTATTTGAAGTTTATACATTAAACAATGAACAAGTAACAATTAATCGTGCAATTTATAGTATTAATGATACTAAAAAACAAAATAAATTAGATTTTAAATCATACATTAATAATCCCAATTTAGTACAAGAACAAATACTAAATATTAATTATATACCAATAGCAATTATGAGAAATAAAGCAAATGAACAAGCAGATTGTGAAAAAGTAATGGATAAAATTAAAGCACTAGATGTTATTTATGAACAAATTGTTTTAGATACTATTTTAAACTCACCTAAATTTATATTTAGTCAAACTTATGGTAATGTTCAATCAGCATTAGAAGAAGCAGTAAGAATTTTGGTTACTAAAAACTACATATTTAAAAGTGGTGGAGATAATAATGAACAAAACGAAAATATCAATATGACAAATAGTAATTTTAAAGGTAAAAATTTAACTGATATATATGATTGAAATGTTAATGAAATATTTAAACGTTGTGGTATTCATATACCAAGTCAAAAGAAATCAGCACAACAATCAGTTCCAGAAAGTACAGCAGTTAATATTTCAACCATTAATTATATTGAACAAAAATTATGACAATTTAATATTGATATTCTTAAATTTATTCAATTATTAGTGAAAATTGATAAAGATTTATTAAATAGTAAAACATTTAATATTAATGATGAACAAGAAATTAATAATTTAACTGTTAAATTAAAATTATTTAATCTCGAAAATAACCAATTAATAGGAGATAACAATGGACAACAACAAACCACAAACCAAATTTCCACAGAAACAGAAACAAACTAAACTTAATCAAGCAGAAGTAGAAAATGATTATTTAATTGATAATATTCCTTATGACTTTACAAATATGATGAGTGCTACTAGTGACCCAGATATTAATAGAGCATACGATGAATTTAAAAAAAGAACAATTTATATTTATGAAATTGAACGTTTATTTAAAAATAATGAAAATAATAGTTTAAGATTTTCAGCAAATACTATTAAAATTGGATTTATTGATATTGATAAAGTATTAAAAACTATTGCTGTTGAAACATCAGACTTTACTATGCAATTAAATCAAAGAGCAAGTACTAATATTAATGATAATACAATTGAATATAGTATGACTGATATTAAAAATTTAATTTTTCAAGAAATAAATTTATTAAATCAATTTAAATTATATGCTTTATCTATTAATGAACCATTAACTGAAAATAATATTGATAATTTATATATCATTAATAATTATTCACAGCCTTATCAAAATCCAAAAACAAGAAGTACTAAAAGTATAACTATTATTAAAATTAAAGATTTTAAAACAAGAGATGGTTATCCAATAATTATTAAATCCTGAATTGTAAAATTAAAAAGGACACTTATATAAAAATTAAATTGTGTTAATTCTATAATTAAGAAAAGAAAGGAATTAGCACAATGTATAAGTATCTGACTATTGAATCAATAATAGCAATAAAAGAATATAAAAGTTATGGATTTTCGATTCGTAAAATAGCAAAAGCCATTGATTATAGTAAATCAACTGTACATAGAGTTTGTAGATTATTAAATCAAAACTTATTACCATTAGAAATATTGAATAAAATTCAAAAAAATAAACAAAATGCAGGTAGAAAATTAATAATTTTAACTTTAATAGAAATTAATACTATTAATCATTTGTTAATTACTAAAAATTATGCTCTTGATATAATTGCTAATTTTTTAAAGGAAAATAAAATAAAAAGTATTTCAACAAAAACTTTATATAACATGTTTAAAACAAATCGAATGGGTTTTGATGAAAATAACTTATTGAGAAAAGGAAAAAATAAACCTCACAAACAAAAAGAAACTAGGGGCAGAATTAATAATTGTAAGTCTATTCATGAAAGAAATTTAATCATTCCTAATATTAAAAATATAGAAGAATTTGGTCATTTAGAAGGTGATACTATCATTGGTAAAGATCATAAAAGTTCTATTATTACTTTAGCTGATATATGATCAAAAACCACAATTCCTTTAGCAACTAAAAATAATAAATCAGAAAATATTACAAAAAGTATAATAAAATTTATTTCAAAGTTACAAAAAGGAACAGTTAAAACTATTACTTTTGATCGTGGTAAAGAATTTAGTAAATGAAAATTAATCGAAAAAAATTGTAATGTTAAGATTTATTTTGCAGATCCTGGTAAACCTTGTCAAAGAGGTTTAAATGAAAATAATAATGGTATTTTAAGAAGATATTTACCAAAATCTACAGATCTATCTTCATATAAACAAAAAGATTTAAATACTATAGCATTTCAAATTAATTCTACACCCAGAAAATCACTATCTTATAAAAGACCAATAGATTTAATACAATTATTTTAAAAAACTGTCCCATTTATATTTACAATTCAGGAATTATAAAAACCATTAGATAAAGATACAAAAGTTATTGGTTTAAAAATTAAAGCCCCTAGAAGCATGATTTTTGGCAATATAAAGGTACTTGGTGAAGTTGACAATATGGAAGTATACCCAAAGTTATTTGTTAAAGATAAGATAGCATTTCCCCTATTATCAATGCCTATTGAAACTCAACCAAAAGTTAGAATATTACAACAATGATTTAGTGAACAAATTTTACCATGAAATTTAGCAAAACAATTTATTGGACAAGAAAAATCAGTTTTAGATTTAATTGCTATTGGTGGTGGTACTAAAACAAGAAAAGAAATTTTCTTTAATTTTGTAGAAAAGTAATGATACATGATAAAGTGTTATTTTTAGAGAATTTTTACACTAAATAATGTTACTTTTAACAAATTTTTAATTAAAAATAATATTTTAAGTGTAAATTGATGAATAATTTTTGGTCATCCATACTTTTCTACATAATTAAAAGAAATTTTTAATAATGCAAGAGTAACACATGCTTGATTAGGTTATGAAATGGGTAGTGTTTGAAATGGTCAGTGACCATTGAAAAAACAAAAGGAATTAAAAGATAAAGAAATTTGAAATTTTCCGGGTGAAAGTCAATTTTATCAATATGTTGCAACTAATAATAAATTTGATGATATTGAAGTTGAAATACAAGATGCACCAACAGTTGATAGTTTACAAAAAGTATTATTAGATATGCTAACTTATACGTATACTTACAATAGAAATTTTGAAGGTGCATCATTAGATCCAACTAAATCACCAAATAAAATGGACATATTAAGAGGAAAATTTGAAAATCAAAAACCCGATGAAGTAATAACTAACTTATTTAGACAGTGAAAATTAGATTATCCTAATTATATTAATTTAGAACAAGTGAAAATATTTAAACAACTAATTATTATGTTA
Source organism: Spiroplasma endosymbiont of Amphimallon solstitiale (assembly GCF_964030965.1). GTDB lineage: Bacteria > Bacillota_I > Bacilli_A > Mycoplasmatales > VBWQ01 > Spiroplasma_E. Next base: position 1,845,135 of record NZ_OZ034999.1, on the reverse strand, counting down.
TCAAATAATATTTATTCAACAATGTCTATTAATAAAGGTTTAAATGATGATAATAAAATATTATTACCTTATTATTTTGAATTAAAACAAATCCAATACATCCTACTAATGATGATATTTGACAATTTAAAGATGCAAAAGTTATATTAAAATCTGAATATTTTGATTTTACAGATATGAATAATATTAAATTAAAAAATAATGATATTAGCCAAAATGAATTATTTAAACTAGATGATAATCAATTTAACTGATTATCTATTACAAATGAATTAGAAAGTAATAATATTCCGTCATTAATTCCGGCAGATTGAACATTAGGAAATGGTGAATATGGGAAATATTTTACAAAAACAATTATTGATAAAACTAAAATTACTAATGCTTTAAATTTATATGGTTCAAACAAATCTCAATTATTTTCTAAATTAGAATTTTATAAAGAAATCGCACAAATTGATACTAATAGTGAATTTGAATTGCAAATTGAAAATCCGATTAATAACTTAAATCGGATTGAAATTAGTTGTATATTTGGTGCTGGAAATTATGATTTAATTTTAATTACTGATAAACAAAACATCAATTTAACTAATATTAATTTATTTGATAAATATAATGAAAATATTTCTTATATAAATTTAGAAATTTAATTATCAAAATAATCTTTTCAATATTTTCCATCTCATTTAATATCCACATCATGTAACTTTTTATTTGAGCAATATAAAGAATAATAGGAACCATTATACATATTAACTCATATTGGAGCATTACATAATACTATTGTATGGTCTGGCTTTTCATAATGATTAAATCTATTATTTTCATGAGTAAGTATCCCTCCCATGATTAATCCTATTGTTCCAGTTGTGGTACCAGTTAATGCTAATACTAATGTTATTTTACTCAAATTTATTTTTATTCATTTTTTCAACTATATTCCCCCTTTTTTGCAATAGTGTTATTACAAAATATAAAAAATAATTAAAAAGAAAAATTATTTTTTTAATTTAATTTTTTATTAATTGTAAAAATTCTATTATTTTTTTAAATCTCATTTTCTAAACTATACATTCTATATATAAGTGTATATATTTTTTAATATAATTCTATTTATTTACTTATTTTTACAAGTACGCTTTTAAACGCAAAATAACGCCTAAATTAAAGTTGTTTATTTTGCGATACCTATACTATTAATTATATGTAACTTGTTTATTATACGGAAAATATGAAAGTACTTTTTTTGACAAGTCATTATTTTAATCATAATTACATTATTATATGGATTATTATGGATAAAATAAAACAAAAATAGATTATTAATTTAATTTACCATATTTTAACACTTTAAATTTAATAAATTTAAAATTAATAATTAGTACAAAAAACAGATTAGGAGAATTTAATATGAATTTTAATTATAAATGAAATTTTAGAGAACAAAATGCAAAAATTGATAAATTAGTTTTAGAACATATAACAAAGAAATGAGAAAAATGAGATTGAAGAATATTTAAAACAAGAGATAAAAAGAAATATAAAATTGTTGATTATCAATATCGAACAAGAAAAATAATGTATGGATTAGTAACTTATAAAAGAAGAATTTATGAATATTTTGATGAAAAATTACAAAAATGAGTTCGTGTTTGTTTAGTTGATGAATGACTAGAATTACCTAAATATAAGAGAATTGGTGAAGATGTTGAACAAACTATTATTGAATATTTTGCTGACGGAAAAAGATATCATGATATTTGTGATATTTGTAAAAAAGCAGGTATTAGTGTTAGTACTGTTCATAGAGTTTTTAAAAATTTAGAAGTAATTGAAGCAAGTCCAATAAAAGTAAAGTTAGAAAAAAATCAACCTATTTTTGTAGCAATTGATGATGGACATCGAAAGTTTTGAGATTTTAAACGTAAAGGTATAAAACACTCTATGAGATTAATAACGACATATACAGACAATATTAATCACAAAGTACAAAATAAAAGAGTAAAAGCAATTATAAGACCAACAAGAACAGTAATTGGAGTTAAAAAAACTGCTGAATTTATTAAAGAACATTGTCAAAAATTTTATGAAAATGTTGAACAAGCAAAAATCATTATTTGTGGTGATAGTGCAGGGTGAATTAAAGATATAGCAGATTATCTCTTTAATTTTGTAGAAAAGTAATGATACATGATAAAGTGTTATTTTTAGAGAATTTTTACACTAAATAATGTTACTTTTAACAAATTTTTAATTAAAAATAATATTTTAAGTCTAAATTGATGAATAATTTTTGGTCATCCATACTTTTCTACACCTGAATTGTAAAATTAAAAAGGACACTTATATAAAAATTAAATTATGTTAATTCTATAATTAAGAAAAGAAAGGAATTAGCACAATGTATAAGTATCTGACTATTGAATTAATAATAGCAATAAAAGAATATAAAAGTTATGGATTTTCGATTCGTAAAATAGCAAAAGCCATTGATTATAGTAAATCAACTGTACATAGAGTTTGTAGATTATTAAATCAAAACTTATTACCATTAGAAATATTGAATAAAATTCAAAAAAATAAACAAAATGCAGGTAGAAAATTAATAATTTTAACTTTAATAGAAATTAATACTATTAATCATTTGTTAATTACTAAAAATTATGCTCTTGATATAATTGCTAATTTTTTAAAGGAAAATAAAATAAAAAGTATTTCAACAAAAACTTTATATAACATGTTTAAAACAAATCGAATGGGTTTTGATGAAAATAACTTATTGAGAAAAGGAAAAAATAAACCTCACAAACAAAAAGAAACTAGGGGCAGAATTAATAATTGTAAGTCTATTCATGAAAGAAATTTAATCATTCCTAATATTAAAAATATAGAAGAATTTGGTCATTTAGAGGGTGATACTATCATTGGTAAAGATCATAAAAGTTCTATTATTACTTTAGCTGATATATGATCAAAAACCACAATTCCTTTAGCAACTAAAAATAATAAATCAGAAAATATTACAAAAAGTATAATAAAATTTATTTCAAAGTTACAAAAAGGAACAGTTAAAACTATTACTTTTGATCGTGGTAAAGAATTTAGTAAATGAAAATTAATCGAAAAAAATTGTAATGTTAAGATTTATTTTGCAGATCCTGGTAAACCTTGTCAAAGAGGTTTAAATGAAAATAATAATGGTATTTTAAGAAGATATTTACCAAAATCTACAGATCTATCTTCATATAAACAAAAAGATTTAGATACTATAGCATTTCAAATTAATTCTACACCCAGAAAATCACTTTAATTTTGTAGAAAAGTAATGATACATGATAAAGTGTTATTTTTAGAGAATTTTTACACTAAATAATGTTACTTTTAACAAATTTTTAATTAAAAATAATATTTTAAGTGTAAATTGATGAATAATTTTTGGTCATCCATACTTTTCTACATAATTAAAAGAAAATCACTATCTTATAAAAGACCAATAGATTTAATACAATTATTTTAAAAAACTGTCCCATTTATATTTACAATTCAGGACATAATTAAAAGATTATCTTGGTACTGAGTTTATTTTAGAACCTGTTTAGAATCTTTTCGAAAATAATGTAAAATGATTATATATTTTAAAATAAGAGGTATATATGCATAAAAATTATCCAAGTCATGTCACCAAAGAACAATTTGAGAACATAAAATCAATTTTAGAAAATAGCAAAAAGAAAACAAAACCAAGAAGTTTAGATTTATATGAAGTATTTTGTGCAATTTTATATGTATTAAAAAGTGGTTGTCAATGAAGAATGCTACCAAAAAATTTTCCAAAATGACAAACTGTATATTATTATTTTCAAATTTGAAGTAAAAATAATGGTAAAGAACCTAGTGTATTGCAATTAATTTTAAAAAAAATTAGTTAAAAAAGTTCGTATCAATAATAATCGCAAAGAACAAACTAGTTTTTGTATAATTGATTCGCAAAGTGTTAAAAATACAGATACTACTGAAAATAAAGGTTATGATGCTGGTAAAAAGATTTCAGGCATAAAACGTCATATTGTTGTTGATTCTCAAGGTTTACCACATGCAATTTACATAACCACAGCAGAAAAAACAGATCGTAATAGCGCTATAATAATGATTGAAAATGAAAAAGAAAATCTTTCTGCAGTTCAAAAAATAATAGTAGATGCTGGTTATACTGGTGAAAAATTTGCTTCTGAAATCAAAACAATCATAAATGCAAATGTTGAAGTGATAAAACGTAATGAATTACATACTTTTGTAGTATTACCAAAAAGATGAATTGTAGAACGAAGCTTTGCTTGATTAGAAAAATACAGAAGATTATGAAAAAATTGTGAAAGAAAACTAAATACTAGTTTACAAATGGTTGTTCTTTCATTTATTTCAGTTTTATTAAAAAGATTCTAAACAGGTTCTTAGATAAATTCCATTTAATTAGAACATTATATCTTGGAATAATGGCCGGAAATAAAGGAAAGTATGTAAAAGAATATAATCATTGTAAAAATTTAATTAATAATGGTCAATATGAACAATTAATTGATTATTTATATAAAGAATTAGATAATCATAAAAAATTAAAAAAACAGTATTTTAAAAACCTGAATTGTAAAATTAAAAAGGACACTTATATAAAAATTAAATTGTGTTAATTCTATAATTAAGAAAAGAAAGGAATTAGCACAATGTATAAGTATCTGACTATTGAATCAATAATAGCAATAAAAGAATATAAAAGTTATGGATTTTCGATTCGTAAAATAGCAAAAGCCATTGATTATAGTAAATCAACTGTACATAGAGTTTGTAGATTATTAAATCAAAACTTATTACCATTAGAAATATTGAATAAAATTCAAAAAAATAAACAAAATGCAGGTAGAAAATTAATAATTTTAACTTTAATAGAAATTAATACTATTAATCATTTGTTAATTACTAAAAATTATGCTCTTGATATAATTGCTAATTTTTTAAAGGAAAATAAAATAAAAAGTATTTCAACAAAAACTTTATATAACATGTTTAAAACAAATCGAATGGGTTTTGATGAAAATAACTTATTGAGAAAAGGAAAAAATAAACCTCACAAACAAAAAGAAACTAGGGGCAGAATTAATAATTGTAAGTCTATTCATGAAAGAAATTTAATCATTCCTAATATTAAAAATATAGAAGAATTTGGTCATTTAGAAGGTGATACTATCATTGGTAAAGATCATAAAAGTTCTATTATTACTTTAGCTGATATATGATCAAAAACCACAATTCCTTTAGCAACTAAAAATAATAAATCAGAAAATATTACAAAAAGTATAATAAAATTTATTTCAAAGTTACAAAAAGGAACAGTTAAAACTATTACTTTTGATCGTGGTAAAGAATTTAGTAAATGAAAATTAATCGAAAAAAATTGTAATGTTAAGATTTATTTTGCAGATCCTGGTAAACCTTGTCAAAGAGGTTTAAATGAAAATAATAATGGTATTTTAAGAAGATATTTACCAAAATCTACAGATCTATCTTCATATAAACAAAAAGATTTAAATACTATAGCATTTCAAATTAATTCTACACCCAGAAAATCACTATCTTATAAAAGACCAATAGATTTAATACAATTATTTTAAAAAACTGTCCCATTTATATTTACAATTCAGGAAATAATAAAAAAGGTATTGTTAATCAAAGTACAAAGTGAAATATTGGCTGTTTTACCGAAACAAATATTTGACATGTTTTAAAAGAAATGATTGTTAATAGAACATATAGTATTTTTATTTATATAAAAATGGTTATTTTTAAGTGTAATAAAATAAATTTAGAAACATAATTTTAATGAATATAGTAATTATTGATTATTTTACAATTTTGAATGGCATCTCAAAAATTATTATTTTTTAAATTTGTTTTTAACCGAATAATTAAACAAGTTAATGACATAGTTATAGATATTAAAATTGGAGTTAGAATTATACAAAAAATAATACCAATTTGTAATTTTATTAATTCATAATAATTTTTATAGTTATTACAAATTGAACATAAGTAATTTGAAGAATGATCAATAAAGTAACTTAATCCATAATGATTTAACATTTTAAATCCATTACAATATTTTCATTTATTATTAAAATAATCATGAAAATTACTACAATGTATTAAAATTAATCCTATAATCATAATTATAATAGTTAAAATAAATAGTAATACAGTTAATAACTGTAATTTTTTAAGTTTCATTTTTAAGTTCTCCTTAAATTTATTTGTTAATTTTAGAATTTAATAAAATTTATTATAAGTATCTTAGTTGTAATATTTTTAAAATAGTAGTAAGATAAATTTACAATTACATAAAAATCCTAATTATTTCTTGTCTAAAATATAATAAGACTATATGAATTAATTTATTCCGGATTTTTGACAATCTCCTTAAATTAAATATTAAAGATATTGAAATAATTTTTAAGTGTATTTTTTTTAAAAATATGTATAATCCTAAATATTAAAAGTTAATTTCTTTTAATATTATTTAATTTTAAAAGGTTATAACATACCACCTTGATTTTCAGATCAAGGTGGTATTTTTTGTTTTAAATATTTGAAATAACAATAATGAAATTATTATATTAATATTAAATTTAATAAAAAACAAAAAATAGGGAGGAAAATAATGCCAAACACATTTAATTTTAACAACATAACAAAAGGTCAACAATTAAAAATTTTTTTTAATAATAATAAAACATTAATTTTTAAGACAGAGAATGCTTTTTTAATTATGTAGAAAAGTATGGATGACCAAAAATTATTCATCAATTTAGACTTAAAATATTATTTTTAATTAAAAATTTGTTAAAAGTAACATTATTTAGTGTAAAAATTCTCTAAAAATAACACTTTATCATGTGTCATTACTTTTCTACAAAATTAAAGGATAATTTTACTGTTATTATTCAATATTTAAATTCAAAAAAACATGAGACTATAAAATAAGAGATATTACAATTAATAATTGTAAATCATTTAATTTTACTTTTTCTAAAGAAAATCTAAACTTCCCAAGTCAAGAATAAATCATTGATTCACAAACATTAATAAATGATTATATAACTTGAAAAGATAAAACAATACCAGAATATGTATTATTATTACTGGAAAAACTTAAAAAAATTAATGATCCAATTTTAGGTTTTGTAAAACTTAATAACCAAAATTCTTTTAATGATTGAGAATGAGAAATTAATTTGCAAAAAATTAAAGAAAAATTATTAGAGATTATTGATAAAGAAATAATGAATGATAAGCAGTTAATAGAAGAAGGTCAATTGACACATTTAGAACGTTTAAGAAATAATGAAGATTTAAGATATGTTATTAGTAATAATATTTTAACGTTTGATTTTACTGAAAATAGTAAAGAAAAAATTAAAAATTTAAAAGAAAATGTAAATAAAAAAAGTGTTATATTTGATATTAGTTATCATTCAAAGTTTTTAGGTAATTATAAGAAACAAACATCTGCAATTAATTTTAAAATTAATAGAGATAGTTCAATTGCAAAAAAAAGATTAGCAGCCATAAAAGAAGAGGTTAGCAAGATAAGAAATTCAGTATTAGTAGTTAATAGTAAGATCAGAATCGTAGCTAATGATTTACATGACTTACACAATAGTATTCTTAATCTTTTACAAACTAAAAAACAAGAATGGGAAACATTAAGTAATCATACAAATTTAAATGTTCAATTTCAAAATCAACGAGTAATAGAAAAATTAAAATTAGATATTGAACAACTTAATAAACAATTAGTTAATATTAAAGATAAAATTTTTAAATTAAGTGCCCAAAAAGTAGAAAATTCATGGTTTTATAATGATTATATAACTTTTATTAGATATTATGATCGAGTTACCGAAGATACACCTTCAGATATGAAAAAATATTTGTATTGAGATAAAAACTATCAAATTATTAAAAATAAGTTAAAAATATATAGTGGTTATAATAATTTTGATGATTATAAAACAGTGTCTTTAAATAAAATTAATAATATTAAAGATATTGACATTGAAGATTGTAAAAAATCTTTAGTAGAATTATCAAAGACAAAATTTAAAAAACTTAGTTGATGACAAAAAATAATAAATAAAATATCTTGAACATGAAAAAAAACAAAAATAGCTATTAAGACAGTTAAAGAAAATAATACAAAACATTTTGGAACTTTAATTGCAAATTTAAATGATAATAAAACATCAATAGATGAAATAAGCGTACCTTATCAAAGACAAAGTATACCACAGAACCATTACCAACATCTGAGCCTTGAGATGAATGAATAATTGAAAAAAAACCTAAATTATCACGTTCAAATAGTACTGATAGTGCGATAAGTTCACTTTCTTCTGAATTTGAAAAAAATGATTATTCTATTATTGATATGGATAAAATATTAAGAGAACTTAATAGTTATAGTTTTCCACAGTATAGTGATTTAGAAAGCAGTACTGAATCATCTCGTCAAGAATTTAATCATTGTCTTACTAGAGAACAGCATCTAGTGATAGTGGCATTTGTTCTGGTCAGATTACTCCTAAACCAGTTAGTACAAATCCTTTTGATGATGAAAGCGATGATGAAGAACTTGCTGGTAATACTATTAATGAATCTAATAATTTAGTAAATACTGTACCATTACCATCCAAATCAACTTCAAAATTAAATTTTTCTTAATTGATAATTAATTTTATATTTTTCTTTATAATTTATATGATACGATGTAATCATATAAGTAAAAGAAACAGGTGTATATTATATGTTAACTGCTGGTATCGTTGGTTTACCTAATGTAGGTAAATCAACATTATTTAAAGCCATTACCAATTCACAAGTATTAATTGAAAACTATCCTTTTGCTACTATAAAACCAAATATTGGTAGCGTTCCAGTCAATGATTCAAGAATTTTAAATTTAATAAAAATCTTTAATCCACAAAAAGTTGTACCAACCATTTTAGAATTACATGATATTGCCGGACTTGTCAAAGGTGCTAGTAAAGGTGAAGGATTAGGTAATCAATTTCTTGCTAATATTAGAACAGTTGATGCAATATGCGAAGTTATTCGTTGTTTTGATGATATTAATGTTAGTCATGTTGAAAATAAAATTGATCCAATTAATGATTTTGAAATTATTGAATTGGAATTAATGTTAGCTGATCAAGAAGTAATAAGTAAACGAAAAGAAAAAGTTCGTAAAAAATCGCAAATAACTAGAGATAAACAAGGTATTGCTGAGGTAGCTTTATTAGAGAAAATTAATAATGAATTAAACAATGGTATTGCTATTCGTAATCAAAAGTTAAGTTCAGAAGAATTACTAATGATTAAATCTTATAATTTTTTAACTGCTAAACCAATAATTGTTATTGCTAATATTAATGAAAAAGATTTAATAACTAAAACCAATAAATATGTTGAACAATTACAACAATATACGAGCAAAAAAAATATTACTGTAATTGTTGTTTGTGCTAAGACAGAATGTGAACTTTCTGAATTAGAAGCAGAAGAAAAAAAAGAAATGTTTAAAGAGTTAAATATTTTTGAATCAGGAATTGATCAAATTGTATTAGCAACTTATAAACTATTAAATTTAGGTACTTATTTTACTGTTGGACCCAAAGAAGTTCATGCTTGAACTTTTATTAAGGGGATGAAAGCACCAGAGTGTGCTGGTATCATTCATACAGATTTCATGAAAGGTTTTATTAGACTTAAAGTTTATAATTATCAAGATATAGAATTATTGGGTAGTGAAAAAAATGTTCAGGAAAAGGGAAAAATGAGAGTTGAAGGTAAAAATTATATAGTTGAAGATGGTGATATTTGTCATTTCCTTTTTAATGTTTAGTTTTAAGATAATATTAATTATAAAAAGGTTATAGTTTTGTTATAATTAATTTGAAAATATACTAGCAAGAAAGGAAAAAATTATTATGTTAAAAAGTAATTTACAAAATCCTGATTCTGACATTCAAGAAAACAATTATGTTCCAAATAAAAAAACTAAAAAGTTTGATGTTCTTAATAAAATAAAAGTTTCAAGAGCTTTACTTTTTTGATCACCAATTGTGCAAATTATTGGTAGTATTGCTTTTTTAATACTATTAATAGTTAATGCATTTGTTGGGCAAAAAATGGGGTTTGAATTTAGTAAACTGCAATTAGCTTTATCATTATCATATGTTGGAATTGCAATTTTAGTCAGTATTATTTGTTTTATGATACCAGCAAAGAAACTTAAAAAGAAATCTTCATTTAGAATTACTGCTATTTCAACATTAATATTATCAACATTAATGTTAAGCGGTAGTCTAGTTTTTTGATCAATACCAGTATTACTATTTTTTTCATTAATATCATTAATTGTATGAATATGTGAAGTAATAGCAGCGATTATTTTAATTTTAGTAGTTGAAGAATTGCCTAATGAAAAATAAAGTAGGTGAAAATAATGAAAATTAAAGATTTAGATAATCTTAAAAACAAAGAAACATGTTTTATTCCATATGAACAAAAGACTAAAAATGCATATTTTGTTTATTTGGCAATATCAATAGTTCTTTTTTTATCAGTTTTTATTTTTTCATTATTTGCTGCTATTAATGTATCAAAATATAAATTATATAATGTAAAACTTACTTATTTTAATTATCCTATTTTGAATTTATTTTATGCACCAATTGTTTGCTTAATTGCAATTACTGTAAGTATGATTTTATTAATATTTGCTCCTAGAGTAAGTATTGTCTCTTCAAAATATAGCAGTAGAATGTTTTATACTGCTTTTTGATTATTAATTCTTAGTGTAATGTTAAGTTCAGAAGTACAATTAACTTATATTTCACAATCTGGAATATTATATAATGAAAATTATCATTGAATTAATCCAATTATTGCAAGAATATTTATTATTTTTAGTCTTTTTTTAATTTTGATTACACAACTATTTTTTTGAATTATGCGTAGAAAGTTTACATTTATGAACTCAGATTATGAAATTTATACTACTAGAAGTATGGAAAAAAAACAAAGACGAATTAGAAAACAAGAATTAAAAAAAATTAAAAAACAAGAAAAGGGATTTAGTAAAAAAACTTTGAATATTAAATAAGGGGGGGCAGATTTATGAGAATTCGTAATTGGTGGTTTATTAGTTTTTATTTATTATTAAGCACATTTATTATTTATGAATTATTTTTTTTAATTGCTTTGTCAAAAAATATAGCTTTAAAAGATTTATATTATTATGGTTTTGAAATTGCAGAATCTTCACCAAGTTTTAATCCTTCAAGTTATACTGCAATTTATTATTTACCAGTAATAGGTTTAGTTGTAAGCAGTTTCGGTTTGATTAGTTGTATTTTTACGGCAAGAGTTTTTCTTGAAAAATCTCCTCGTTTTAAATTTGTATTTTTAGTTGTAAACTTTATAATTTTTGTTATTGGATTTTTGATAAGTTTTTCTGGTCAATTGCTTTATTGTGAATGAAGTAATGATAGTGCACAAATAATACCTAATAGAGGAGAAACAATTGAAGTACCAAGCTTTTATTATAGAAATTGAGTTTCTTCAACTATTGTTTGATCAATTTTTGGTTTTTATTTTGCATTACTTGTTGCAGCAGTTATTTTATTACTTAAATTAAATTTAATTAATGTTCAAACATATCACTTTTATCGTCAACGTATTGAAGCAGCAATTGATTTTGAACCAGAATTAAAACAACCATTACCAAGTTCTAATGAATTTGATCCAAATGATACACAGACTATTACAATTTTTCTTGATGAAGAAGTAAATGAAAAATTACAATCTAAAACTAATCGTAAAAAAATAATGAAATCCTCTAAAAATAATAATAAAAAATTAAATTCTAAAAAAAGACTAATAAAGTAGAAAAAAAGTTAATAAGATTAAAAAATCTTAAAATTAATAAAGATGGTGAAAATATGAAAATTCGTGTACGATATGCACCTAGTCCTACTGGGTATTTACATATTGGTGGTGCTAGAACAGCATTATTTAATTATTTATTTGCAAAAAATAACAAAGGAGATTTTATAGTTAGAATTGAAGATACTGATTTAGAACGTAATATTGAAGATGGAATTAGTTCACAATTAGATAATTTACGTTGAATGGGAATAATTCCTGATGAAACTATTGATTTACCAGGTAAATATGGTCCTTATAAACAAACTGAACGTTTAAATATATATATTCAACATGCATTAATACTAATAAAAGAAAAAAAAGCATATTATTGTTTTTGTACACCTCAATATCTAGAAGAAATGCGTAAGAAACAAGCAGATAAAAATATTTTAGCTTTCCAATATGATGGAACATGTTCAAAATTAGAGCAGTCTGTAATTGAAGAAAATTTACAAAATAAAATTTCATATGCTATTAGAGTTAAAATTCCCACTAATAAAAGTTATAAAATTAAAGATTTAGTTCGTGGTAATGTTGAATTTAATTCAGTAGACTTAGGAGATTATATTATTATTAAATCAAATGGAGTGGCTACTTATAATTTTGCTGTTGTTATTGATGATCATTTAATGGAAATAAGTCATGTTTTTCGTGGTGAAGAACATTTGTCAAATACACCAAAACAATTAGTTATTTATGAATATTTTAATTGGAAAATGCCAATTTTTGCCCACTTAACATTAATTGTTAATAATAAACGTAAAAAATTATCAAAACGTGATGGTAGCATTATCCAATTTATTCATCAATATCGTAAAGAAGGATATTTGCCAGAAGCAATTTTTAATTTTATTGCTTTATTAGGATGAAGTTCGCATGAAGAAAAAGAAATTTATACTAAAGAACAATTAATTAAATTATTTACCCCAAAATATTTAAGTAAAGCACCAAGTATGTTTGATCCAGAAAAATTAGTGTGAATGAATAATTATTATATTAAAAGATTAAATGTTGAACAATACTTAGCTTTAGTAACACCTTTTATTAAAGAAAAATATAATTGAAATAGCAAAACTATTGAATGATGAAAAGAAGTATTATTAATTTATCAATCACAGTTAGAATATGGTAGTCAAATTAATGAATTGGTAAGTTTATTTTTTAAAAATAATTTTAAGGTAGATATAGAAGCAAAGACTTTTTTGAATGATAATGAATGTAACTTAGTTTGTACAGCATTTATTAAAAAGATTATTGATTGTAAAAATTGAACTAGTGATAATATTAAAAACATTATTAATGAAGTTAAAAAAGAAACTAATGTTAACGGTAAATTATTATTTATGCCAATTAGAATTATTACAACAGGACAAATGCATGGACCTGATTTAGTTAGCACCATTAAACTATTAGGTTATGATACCATTATTAATAATGTGAAATTAAATTTTAAATATTAAAGAAAAATAATTATTATTATTTATATAGAAAATATAATATTTACTTTTGTTATAAATAAAAATTATAAAATTGTTCTTTTTACTCAAAATAATTACTAAAATAGAAGAAAAATTTTATATTATGTTACTATTAAAATAAAAAATTAATAATACCTAAAATTTATAAGATATTAATGAGAGGTTAAAATTTATGTCAAGCAATAATTATAAAGTAACTTTTATTCGTGACGCTATACACAAAAATATTAATATCAGCGAACCCGTTATTCAGGCGTTAATATCTTGTAAAGAATTTCAAAGATTAAGATGAATTAATCAACTTGGTGGTGTGCAAATTGCTTTTCCTAATGCAACTCATACTAGATATGTTCATAGTATCGGTGTTTACCATATATTAAATCGTGTTCTTAGTGAAGTTGAAGGCTCTTCTTTATTAACTAAAGAGGAAAAAACAAACATTAAAATTGCTGGTTTATTACATGATTTAGGCCACGGTCCTTTTTCACATACTTTTGAAAAAATCATAAACCTTAATGTTAATAAAAAAGAAAATTTTACTCATGAAGATTATACTTGTGCTATTATTAATGATAATAGTACTGAAATTAACATGATTTTAAAACAATTTAATATTAATATTAATGCTATTATTGGTATCCTTAAGAAGGATTATAAAAATTATCCTAAATATCAAATTCAATTGGTATCATCACAATTAGATTGTGATCGTATTGATTATTTAATGCGTGATGGATATTTTACAGGAGTTGGTTATGGAAGTATTGATATTGATTGAATTATTACGAATATGATAATTGATATTAAAAAGGGTTTAGTTTTTTTATACAAGGCAATTTCTGCTATTGAAAATTATTTAATCACAAGGTTCCATATGTATTCTCAAGTTTATTATCATAAAAGTGGAATCCTTTTTGATCTTAATTTACAAAAATTATTTTCAAGAATAACTGAATTATATTTTGATAAAACTTATTCATTTAAAGTCAATATTCATGATTTTATTGCTATTTTTGAGGGAAAAAGCGTTGAAATACAAACATATTTAAATTGAACAGATGCTACTTTAATTAAGTTAATGCAAGATATTATTAATTTTGAAAAAGATAATGAGTTAGTAAAAATATCAAAAGTAATTTTATTTTGTTTTAACTGAGAAAATGAATTGTTGTTATTAAGAAGTCAAAATAACACTAATGTTATTGGGGTTAAACAAGATTTAAAAAATGTACTTTATTATTTTAAAAAAGATCCAATTATTATTAAAACAAAAAACGAAGAGTATATTACTTTAGAAAAAATCTCACAAATTTTGCAAGATCCAATTAAAGCACCAAATACAATTTATTTTTTAAAAAAGAAATAGAAATTTAAAAGTATTATAAAATGAGGTAATTATGAAAATTTTAAAATCAATTAATAAAGTTTTTGAGTATCCAAATATTTTAGATTTAACGCCAGGAGATTTTTACTTAAATTCACATGAGTATCATTTAGCAACGCAAGAAGTAATAGTGATATTGGGTGTATTAATTAATAAAGAAAAGATTGAAAATGCTATTAAAACTTTAAATTTTACTTGAATAAATTTTAAAGAAAAAGTAATTGTTTATTTTTCTATTTTTGCCTATCTTATAATAGGTAATAAATATAATGATTTAAAATCAGTTAAAATAAATCAAATTAAATTTAAAGATAATACGTTAAAAATTAAATTTAAAGAAACATTACTTACAATGATTAATAAGTTTCCAAGAACTTTGCATTTAACTAATGTTTTGGGTAATGATAATGATCGCGCTAATATGTATGCAGTTAACGCTATTTTAAATATTAAAAAAGGGATTGGATATGATAATTTTCATATTACTCTTTTTTCAGTATATCAATCGTTAGAATTAAAACTAAAGCATTGTTTAAGAAAATATATTCAAGTTGAACCTTCAGCTAGTAAGAAAAAATTTAATTTTCATAATTTAATACGATTGATTAAATTAATTAGTACTACAAGAGTTGAAAGTGAGGAAATGAGTAAAATATTATTAAACTTAAGAGAACGTTTGCGTTATTTTGAACAAATTAATCCTGGCGGTCAAGCAGCAAGATATGAAGCTGAGATAAATCATAATTATTTTCATAATTTAAATTCGTATATAATTAATGAACAAGAATTACTAAGTAATTTTGTCAAGGCTTTAAGTTTATTACAAGAATTATATTTAAAATTAATAGAATTATATAAAGATGATAATACTAAAGTTAAAATGCAAAAAAAAATTGATTTAGAATTAGTTAAAGTTTCAGGAATTAAGATCGAAGATGATCCAAAAAAAATTAATGATAAATTAAGAAATGTGCTTGATAATCAAATTTTTGGTAACTATCAAGAATTAATTGATTTAAATTACAATGATGTTGCTATTTTGGAATTTTTAATCAGAATTGGATTTATACAGTATGTTAATGATACAATTGAACAACTTTTATAAAAAAGTATTTATTTTTATTTTTTTATATGGTATAAATTAAATTTATGAGTATAATATTTTAGATATTGAAAGGGGTCTGAACTGTGGACAGTTATGTTATTAATGAACTCACTACTATTATTCTTGATGCAGTAGCATTTGCAAATTATGAAATAGAATTGAATCAGGTTGTTATTGAAATTAATAAAAATAATGACTTAGGTGATTATTCTACATCAATAGCAATGATATTAGCAAAAAAATATAAACAAAAACCATTAGACATTGCTGAAATTATAGTTAAAAATATTCATCAGAAACACCCATTAATTAAAAAAATTGATTATATTACTCCTGGTTTTATTAATATTAATATTAATGTTGAAGTATTTAGTTTGTTATTAATGAAAATTATTAATGAGAAATCATTATATGGTCAATCTAATAAAAAAAATATTACTTATAATATTGAATTTATTAGTGCTAATCCAACCGGACTTTTACATTTAGGACATGCAAGAAATGCGGCTATTGGTGATAGTTTAGCTAATATATTAGAACATAGAGGATATAATATAGTTAGAGAATACTATATTAATGATGCTGGTAATCAAATTAATGTTTTGGCCAATTCAATTTTCATAAATTATCAAAATCTTTGTGGCAATGCTGTTGAATTACCAAAAGAAAGTTATCGTGGTTCTGAAATTTTAACTGCTGCACAATCATTTTTGAAATTAAATGGTAATAAATTTGCAAATAAACCTTTTGATGAAACTTCTTCTTTAATTTTTAAAGAATTTGGTATTAATTATATGATTTCAGAAATTAAAAAAGATTTAAAAAAATTTAAAGTTAAAATTAATATTTGATTTTCTGAATCATTTTTATATAAAGAAAATATTATTTCTAATTTAATCAAACAATTTGAAATGCAAGGCAATACTTATCAACTTGATGGTGCTATTTTTTTAAAAACTACTTTATTTGAAGATGATAAAGATCGTGTAATTGTTAAGAAAGACAAAACTTATACATATATGCTTCCTGACTTAGCTTATCATCATATTAAATTTCAACGTAGTGATGTGTTAATTAATATTTGAGGAGCAGATCATTATGGCTATATTCCACGAATTAAAGCAGGATTATATATGCTTAATAATGATGCCACTAAACTTGATATTTTATGTATGCAAATGGTAAAGGTTATTGATAATGGTAAAGAACAAAAAATGTCAAAAAGAGCAGGAACATCAATAACTTTAAGACATATGATAGATTTAATTGGAAAGGATGCTTTACGTTATTTTTTAGTATCAAGATCAGTTGAATCACATCTTGATATTGATTTAGCACTTGCTAAACAACAATCTAACGAAAATCCTGTTTATTATGCTCAATATGTTCATGCGCGTATAAATCAAATTATAGAGAATTATCCAAAATTTGAAATTGCAAATAGTATTAATTTATTAACAGAACAAAAGGAAAAAGAATTATTGATTACATTAGATGAATATATAATTATTTTGCAAAAAATTGAAAAACAGCATCAGCCACATTTGCTTACAAATTATATTCAAAAATTAGCTAAATTATTTCATTCTTATTATAATAAACATAAAGTTATTAGTGAAGATCAACAATTAACAACTCAACGATTAACATTAGTTTTAGCAATAAAACAAATAATGGCCAATGCTTTAAATTTAATTGGTGTGGATGCGCCTAAAAAGATGTAAAAAATATATTTTTTATTATTTATAATATACAATTTAGAAGGTGATTAAGAAATGCAAAACAAACAAACATTAGTAGAAGTAGCATATAGTTTTTTATGCAAAAAGAAAAAAAGTAGTTTTAATGAAATTTGAACACATGTTAAAAAACAATGTAATATTTCTAAAGAAATTGAAGAAAAAATTGCTGGTGAACTTTATACTGGAATTATTTTAAATACCAATTTTTTCTTAAAAAATGATAAACTTTGATATCCACGTAATGAAGTTTCATTAGAAGAAATTAAAGAACATATGACAAGAGTAGAAATTCCAAATAATACAAAAGAAGAAATTGATAGTACTGAAACAGTTACAGATAATGATGAAACTATAGATTTAAGTGAAGACGTAGAAGAAGAAAATGATGATTTAGATACCATTATTATTCAACCATTAGAAGATAGTTATGATGATGAATAATAATGATATTATTAATTAATATTTAGGAGAAAACTAATGAATTCAAAGTATATATTTATTACTGGTGGTGTTGTATCATCTTTAGGTAAAGGGATTACAGCAGCATCGCTTGGGCGTATATTAAAGCAAAAAAATATTAAGATTTTTATGCAAAAATTTGACCCTTATATTAATGTTGACCCAGGTACTATGAGTCCTTATCAACATGGTGAAGTATATGTAACTAGTGATGGTGCTGAAACTGATTTAGATTTAGGTCATTATGAACGTTTTATTGATGAAAATCTTACTAAAGACTCCAATATTACTGCTGGAAAAGTATACCAAACTGTTTTAAAAAAGGAACGTGATGGTTTTTATGAAGGGAAAACTGTACAAGTTGTACCTCATGTTACTGATGAAATTAAAAAACATATTTTTAATTCCGCAATTAATAGTAAGGCTGATGTTATTATTACCGAAATTGGTGGAACAGTTGGTGATATTGAATCATTAGCTTTTATTGAAGCCATTAGACAAGTTAAAAACGAAAAAGGTCATGAAAATGTTATTGTTATTCATACTACATTAATTCCTTATTTACATTCGGTTGGTGAATTTAAAACGAAACCCAGTCAACATTCAGTAAAAGAAATATTATCATTAGGTATTCAACCTGATATTTTGGTTTGTCGTAGTGAAACTATGCCACCTGATCATATTTTTGATAAATTATCTTTATTTTGTAATATTAAACGCAGTTATGTTTTAGCAATTCCTGATTGTGATAATATTTATAAAGTGCCATTATCTTTAGAAAAACAAAAAATTGATGAAGTAGTTTCAGAATTATTAAAATTAAATAAAACTAAACCAGATATGTCAGAATGACATGCAATTGTTAAAAAGTTAGATAATATTAATCAAGAAGTTACTGTTGGTATTGTGGCAAAATATTCGAATTTAAGTGATGCTTACTTATCAGTAATTGAATCATTGAAAATTGCAGGTTATAGTCTTAATACTAAAGTTAATTATAAAATTATTAACGCTGAAAGTTTAGATAGTAAAAACATTAATTCTATGCTTTCTCCTTTCCAAGCAATAATTGTTCCTGGTGGCTTTGGTAATCGTGGTGTTGAAGGCAAAATCAATGCAATTAATTATACTCGAGTTAATAAAGTTCCTTTCTTAGGATTATGTTTAGGTATGCAGTTAGCTTGTATTGAATATGCTCGTAATGTATGTAATTTACAAGATGCTAATTCTACTGAATTTAATGAAAAAACTAAAAATCCTATTTTTGATTTATTACGTGGCAAAAATAAAAATGATCAAATCGGGGGAACTTTAAGATTGGGTAATTATCCAACCACTTTAATTAGTGATTCATTAGCAAAATCTCTTTATAAACAAACTATTATTATTGAACGTCATCGTCATCGTTATGAATTTAATAATAGTTATAAAACATTACTTGCAAAAAATGGATTAATTTTTAGTGGTATATATAATAAAGAAGATTTGGTAGAAGTGATTGAGTTGCCAAAAGAAGTACATCCATTCTTTATTGCAAGTCAGTTTCATCCTGAGTTCACATCAAGAATTAATAAACCAAATCCTTTATTTTTAGGATTAATTAAAAGTATTATTAAAAAATAATGATAAAGTAAGAAAATTTAATTTTAAAATTGTTATAATTTTTATGAATTGTATATTCTCAAAATATATATGCAACTAGATTTTTTATGAAAATATATAATATAAGGTTATAATATTTTAAGAAAGAAGGAAAAGAAATGAATAAATTTGTTAGTGCAAAAAATATGATTGATAAAGCAAAAGCAGGTAAATATGCCGTTGCTCACTTTAATATTAATAATTTAGAATGAACAAGATCTATTCTTGAAGTTGCACAAGAAACTAAATCATCTGTTATTTTAGGTGTTTCAGAAGGTGCTGTTAAATACATGGGTGGATTTAACACAGTTGCTAGTATGACTTTAGCGTTATTGAATGATTTAAATATTACTATTCCAGTGGCATTACATTTAGATCATGGTCAATCAGTAGATTCTTGTAAGAAAGCATTAGATGCTGGTTTTAGTTCTGTTATGTTTGATGGTTCTCATTTAGATTTTAATGAAAATATAAAAGGTACCAAAGAAGTAGTTGCTTATGCTAAGAAAAAAAATGCATCTGTTGAAGCAGAAGCAGGTACTATTGGTGGTGAAGAAGATGGAGTTATTGGTAGTGGTGAGATTGCTAGTGAGGAAGATTGTAAATCATTAGCAGCTTTAGGAATTGACTTTTTAGCAGCCGGAATAAATAATATTCATGGAAAGTATCCTAAAAATTGAGATGGTTTAAATTTTGATGTATTAAAAAATTTATCAGTAGCTTCAAATAAGCCAATGGTATTACATGGTGGTTCTGGAATTCCAAAAGATCAGGTTAAAAAAGCTATTAATTTAGGAATTAGTAAAATTAATGTTAATACTGAATTACAAGAAGTGTTCGCCGCAGCTATTGAAAAATATGTTACGGAAGGAAAACTTAATGAAGATAAAGGGTTTGATCCTAGAAAAATTTTTAAGCCAGGAATGGAAGCAATTAAACTTAAAGCTAAAGAATTATTAACAGAATTTGGTTCATTAGGAAAATCTTAAAAAAATGGTCATATTATTATTAATATGACCATTTTTTTAAGATTTTCCTTAAATTAAGATAAATTTCAAATATGAAAATTACTTTTATTATCAATAACTTGTGATATTTTTTCATTACTTAAAATATCAATTATTACTTCGGCTTTAATAGCAACTTTCGCGTCTAACATATGACCACCAATTACGTTAAAATTATCATCACCAAAAGTAGTATGACAATGAATAATTGGTTTATTTTTATCTTTTTCATCTCAAATGATTGTTCCAATTGTTGATAACAATTCATATTGTTCAAGAAAAGTTTTTTTTACATAATCAGTACTTTTTTTAGGAATATAGCCTAAAGTGACATTAGTAATAGCACCAATCATTTGGAATTGTGCCATTCCTATGTTTTCTTTAATAGCAAATTGCTCTAAAGTTTTAATAATCATTTCATCTTTTTCAATAATTAATGCATACTTATTTCCGATCATTTTTTTAATTTTCATAATAAGAATCTCACCTTTCTTTTAGCAGTATTTTAACATATTTATTAATAGCAATAATGATTAAATTTGATTATTATAGGAAAAAAATATTTTTCTTTTTGTAGTAAAAATTATTTTAAAAAGAAAATATATTAATTTTAAAATTAATAGGTATAATAAAACTAATATTTAACTAAGGAAGTGATAAAGTTGAAAACTAATGGTTTAGTAATTGCTATTGGTAATGATCATACCGCTTATGAATTTAAACAACCAATTATTAAATTTTTACATACAGAAGGCTATCAAATTTTAGATTTAGGAACAAATAGCAGTGAGCCTGTTGATTATCCTAATTTTGGTTTTAATGTTGCTAATGCTATTGTTAGTAAAAAAGCAGATTTTGGTATTGTAATTTGTGGTACTGGTATTGGTATTAGCATTGCTACCAATCGTATTAATGGTGTTCGTTGTGCTCTTTGCTATGAAGAAGAAACAGTAAGATTGGCAAGGCTTCATAATGACGCTAATGTTTTAGCACTAGGTGCTAGAATTATTTCTGATTATAAAGCAGTAGAACTTGTGAAATTATTTTTAAATACTAAAACAAGTGATGAAAAAAGACATCAATTAAGAGTTGCAAAACTAAAATAATTTTACTATTAAATTATTAAAGAGAGGATGTTTAAAAATGGATAAATCTTTTAATAAGGGTCTTGACCCAGAATTAAAAAAAATTGTGAAAGATGAATGACAACGTCAACAAAATCATATTGAATTAATAGCTTCAGAAAACTATGTATCACCAGCTGTACTTACACTTGCTGGAACAATATTAACTAATAAGTATGCAGAAGGTTATCCGGGCAGAAGATATTATAATGGTTGCGAAAATGTTGATAAAATTGAAAATTTGGCAATAGAGCGTTTTAAACAATTATTTAATTGTAATCATAAACCAGGTCAATGTAAAAAAGGTAATTTTCATGCTAATGTACAACCTCATTCTGGTAGTCAAGCTAATGCTGAAGCATATGCTGCTATATTACGTCCAGGTGATACTATTCTTGGTATGGAACTTGATGCCGGTGGTCATTTAACTCATGGTTATAAAATTAATTTTTCTGGTAAAATTTATCACGGTGTTAATTATGGTGTAAGTAAAAAGGATGAATATTTAGATTATGATGAAATTTTAAAAATTGCTAAAGAATGTAAACCAAAAATTATTGTAGCAGGAGCTAGTGCTTATTCAAGGCTTATTGATTGATCAAAGTTTCGTAAAATTGCCGATACTGTTGGAGCATATTTAATGGTTGATATGGCGCATATTGCTGGATTAATTGCTGCTGGATTACATCAAAATCCTATTTGTTATGCTGATATTACAACAACAACAACTCATAAAACATTAAGAGGACCACGTGGTGGTGCTATTCTTTGCACTGAAGAATTAAAAAAGAAAATTGATAGTGCGGTATTTCCTGGTAATCAAGGTGGGCCATTGGAACATATTATTGCAGCAAAAGCACAAGCTTTTTATGAAGCATTAACGCCAGAATTTAAAACTTATCAAATGCAAGTAATTAAAAATGCTCAAGCATTAGCAAAAACTTTTCTTGATGCAAAATTTCATGTAGTGGCGGGTGGAACTGATAATCATTTATTAACTGTTAATGTTACTAATATTAACGGTTTAAATGGTAAAGAAGCTGTTGATATTTTAGAAAAAATTAATATTGTTGCTAATAAGAATGGTGTTCCCTTTGATCCTTTACCAGCTGTTATTACTAGTGGTGTTCGTTTTGGTAGTCCAGCAATGACAACGAGAGGTTTTAAAGAAGAGCAGTTTATTGAATTAGGAAAGATTATTATTAGTGCTTGAAAATTACCTAAGGGTATTAATGATGATGGTTTAAATGAATTAAGAAAAAAAGTTGATATGCTTTTAAATAAATTTCCCATTTATGAAGATATAAAATTACCTCAATAATAAAATAATTATTTTATTTTTTTGAATCTTTAATTTCTTTCATTTTTTCAATAAAATTATTATCATATTTAACCGAAGATTGTTCTTTAATAAACTTTATTAATTCTGAAACATCTTCATCACTAATTCATGGTGCTTGTAAGCGATTGATATTATTTTGTCCTGGAGCTAAAAATAACATATCGCCTTTACCTAATAATTTTTCTGCTCCAGCAGTATCAAGGATTGTTTTTGAATCAATTCAAGATGCAACTTTAAAAGTAATTCTTGCTGGAATATTATTTTTAATTACGCCAGTAATTACATCTACTGATGGTCTTTGTGTTGCTATTACTAAATGAATTCCTACTGCTTGACCCATTTGTGTAATTCGCATGATTCCTTCTTCAATTTGCTTGCTTGTACCATTAAATCTGCTAATTCATCAATAACAATAATATAATAAGGTAATTTATCAATTTCTTGACTTATTTTTTTATTATAACCTGAATTGTAAAATTAAAAAGGACACTTATATAAAAATTAAATTGTGTTAATTCTATAATTAAGAAAAGAAAGGAATTAGTACAATGTATAAGTATCTGACTATTGAATCAATAATAGCAATAAAAGAATATAAAAGTTATGGATTTTCGATTCGTAAAATAGCAAAAGCCATTGATTATAGTAAATCAACTGTACATAGAGTTTGTAGATTATTAAATCAAAACTTATTACCATTAGAAATATTGAATAAAATTCAAAAAAATAAACAAAATGCAGGTAGAAAATTAATAATTTTAACTTTAATAGAAATTAATACTATTAATCATTTGTTAATTACTAAAAATTATGCTCTTGATATAATTGCTAATTTTTTAAAGGAAAATAAAATAAAAAGTATTTCAACAAAAACTTTATATAACATGTTTAAAACAAATCGAATGGGTTTTGATGAAAATAACTTATTGAGAAAAGGAAAAAATAAACCTCACAAACAAAAAGAAACTAGGGGCAGAATTAATAATTGTAAGTCTATTCATGAAAGAAATTTAATCATTCCTAATATTAAAAATATAGAAGAATTTGGTCATTTAGAGGGTGATACTATCATTGGTAAAGATCATAAAAGTTCTATTATTACTTTAGCTGATATATGATCAAAAACCACAATTCCTTTAGCAACTAAAAATAATAAATCAGAAAATATTACAAAAAGTATAATAAAATTTATTTCAAAGTTACAAAAAGGAACAGTTAAAACTATTACTTTTGATCGTGGTAAAGAATTTAGTAAATGAAAATTAATCGAAAAAAATTGTAATGTTAAGATTTATTTTGCAGATCCTGGTAAACCTTGTCAAAGAGGTTTAAATGAAAATAATAATGGTATTTTAAGAAGATATTTACCAAAATCTACAGATCTATCTTCATATAAACAAAAAGATTTAAATACTATAGCATTTCAAATTAATTCTACACCCAGAAAATCACTATCTTATAAAAGACCAATAGATTTAATACAATTATTTTAAAAAACTGTCCCATTTATATTTACAATTCAGGTAATTATAAAACATAACATATTGATTTACATCATTAATGGCTTCATTGATAGTTAAATATTGATTTGATCCTTTAGGTAGTCATTCTTGAGATAAATGTGAAAATCAGTTTTCTGATATTACATTGCCACCAATATCATAAGGTTGTTTTTTGCTTAAAATTATTTGTTTATTAATGGCTCAATTTGTAATATCTTGACAATAAAATTCATTTGCGTTATCTGAATGTAAAATAACGTTTTTTACTTGATTTCAAGAAAATTGTTGGCTTATTTTTTCAAGTGCAGGATGGATTAAATCTTGATATGATTTATTAGAAGCTGTGTTAAAACTAACAACATTATTTGAATAAAAATCAATAATTACAAAAAGATATAATCAACCTTCTTTGGTATTGATTTGTTTAGTATCCATTGATCAAATTTGATTAGAAGAAGTTGTACTTTTATAGTCTTTATTTACTTTATCCATTGTAGGTATTCATTTATTTGGATTTTTTTTATTTCTAGGATAGTTATTTTTGTTTTGTTTTAATCCTTGTAAATTATGATCTTTCATAATTTTTCGCATTTGTTTTGTTGATAATTCTATATTTAAGTTAATATTTTTTTCTTGTTTTAGTCATTTTTTAAGTGCTGAAAAAATTCGTAAATATCCATAAATTCTACCTTTTCTTGTAGAATGAAATTCAATTAAAAATTTGCATAATTCTTGATATTTATGATTGCAATTAATAATGTGATGTTTTTCTTTTTTAATAGGTTTTTGTTTGTTTTTTAAAAAGTAATATGTTGATCTGTTTAATTGAAGATATTGAGAAAGATGTCTAATCGAATATTGGTTTTTGCAATCATCAATAATTTTAATTTTTTGTTTGATATTTAATTTACTAATAACTAATTCTATTTGTTTAATTTTATCCATTAATAAAATCCTTTCATGTCAAAATTAGTGCTAATTATATAACACAATTGTTTTTCGAATACATTCAGGTTTTTTAAATTAATGGTCTAGTAAAAAGGGCTAAGTAGCTCTGGTGGAATATATTCACATTTAATTCATAAGATATCACGTTTATTACAACCAAGTTATAGATTTAGTGCTGGATTAGATTATGGATTTAAAGATGATGCTTTAGCATGTGTATTAATAGGTTTTGATTATGATTTTAATTTTGTTAATGTTATTGATTGTTTAAAAATAGAAAATAAATTAGTACGTTATGATAATAAACAATTAGCAAGATTAGTAGTAGAGTTTTATATTAAATTAGCAAAAGAAAATAATTTGTTATATGAATATGGTTTAACTGTATATTGTGATTTTAGTAATTATACATTTATTGAAATGTTAAATGATACAGCAATTAAATATCAAGTTAATTCATGGCTATATTTTAAAGATTGTGTGAAATTAAGACTTGAGTTTAGAATAGGTAAGAATGTGGCTTTAATGGCATCAGAACGCTTAAATATTAGTATGAATGCACAAGCTTATTAGATGAGTTTAGATTAGCAATATGAGATGAAAAAAGTATTAAACAAATACCATTAGCAGGTAATGACCATTTAAGAACCTGTTTAGAATCTTTTCGAAAATAATGTAAAATGATTATATATTTTAAAATAAGAGGTATATATGCATAAAAATTATCCAAGTCATGTCACCAAAGAACAATTTGAGAACATAAAATCAATTTTAGAAAATAGCAAAAAGAAAACAAAACCAAGAAGTTTAGATTTATATGAAGTATTTTGTGCAATTTTATATGTATTAAAAAGTGGTTGTCAATGAAGAATGCTACCAAAAAATTTTCCAAAATGACAAACTGTATATTATTATTTTCAAATTTGAAGTAAAAATAATGGTAAAGAACCTAGTGTATTGCAATTAATTTTAAAAAAAATTAGTTAAAAAAGTTCGTATCAATAATAATCGCAAAGAACAAACTAGTTTTTGTATAATTGATTCGCAAAGTGTTAAAAATACAGATACTACTGAAAATAAAGGTTATGATGCTGGTAAAAAGATTTCAGGCATAAAACGTCATATTGTTGTTGATTCTCAAGGTTTACCACATGCAATTTACATAACCACAGCAGAAAAAAACTTTTAATTATGTAGAAAAGTATGGATGACCAAAAATTATTCATCAATTTACACTTAAAATATTATTTTTAATTAAAAATTTGTTAAAAGTAACATTATTTAGTGTAAAAATTCTCTAAAAATAACACTTTATCATGTATCATTACTTTTCTACAAAATTAAAGGAAAAAACAGATCGTAATAGCGCTATAATAATGATTGAAAATGAAAAAGAAAATCTTTCTGCAGTTCAAAAAATAATAGTAGATGCTGGTTATACTGGTGAAAAATTTGCTTCTGAAATCAAAACAATCATAAATGCAAATGTTGAAGTGATAAAACGTAATGAATTACATACTTTTGTAGTATTACCAAAAAGATGAATTGTAGAACGAAGCTTTGCTTGATTAGAAAAATACAGAAGATTATGAAAAAATTGTGAAAGAAAACTAAATACTAGTTTACAAATGGTTGTTCTTTCATTTATTTCAGTTTTATTAAAAAGATTCTAAACAGGTTCTAAGAGATGCTTTTGATTATGCTATAGAACCATATATTAGAAATTTAAGTGCAAATATAAATCCTTATTTTGAAAGGAAGTAACATATGAGTAATACTGAAATATTAACTCCTAATTGATGTATGATAAATCTTCAAGAAATTATAGCAAATCATGCAAGTAAATTATTATGGGGTAATGGTTATAATTTAACAAGTGAAGATGAAGAATATAAAAATGCTATTGAAAAATTAAAAGAATGAAATAATTTAGATTCATTATTTTATCAAGATTGTCATATTAAATCTGGTTATGGTTATAGTATTGTTCAAATTGATAAAAGTAAAACTGGTAGAATATCTTTAAATTTTGCTCAACCATATGCTCAATCAAGAGTTGCAAGAGTATTAGAAACTGAATATAGTGCATCAACATGGTCAAGAATACAATATGATGACCAAAGTATTTATGTTAAAACAACATATACTCCAAATCAAATAATTAGATATTTTACTAGTGATTTTATTACTTTAGATGGTTTACAAGAAAAGATAAGTAAAGATTTACAATTACCTTTAATAGAAAATCATAATTTAGGTATTATTCCAGTTAAATTTATGCAAAATTTACCTAAAAAGAATTTCTTTGGTGGAGTTATTGGTGATTATTATCCAGATATGACCTTTAATTTTGTAGAAAAGTAATGATACATGATAAAGTGTTATTTTTAGAGAATTTTTACACTAAATAATGTTACTTTTAACAAATTTTTAATTAAAAATAATATTTTAAGTGTAAATTGATGAATAATTTTTGGTCATCCATACTTTTCTACATAATTAAAAGATATGACTGCTTGTAAAGGATTACAAAAATTATTAAATCATACATTTGAAATTATATGAAAAGAACTTGAATATAATCGTACAAGAGTTTTTGCAGATATTACTGAACAAGAAATAAATCAATCTAAAACTGCTTTTGATATGAAAAAACTATTTGGTGATTTTGTATTACAAACAAATTTAAGAAGTTTAGGTTCAACTAGTGGAACACCACCAATTGCAATAATACAATGTAACCCAGTCTTAGATAAATATGCAGATTTTATTCAATTTATTATTGATAAAGCATTTGAAGGTAGTGGATATAGTCCAGTAAATGATACTACAAGTCAAAAAACAGAAGCAGAAGTATTAATTACAAATAGTAGAGATATGGAAACTACACGTATTAAACATACATTAAATCAAAGTGATTGAAATGAAATATTTCAAAGATGTTTTATTTTAATGAGTTTAGATGGTGATAAATCTAAATGAACATTTGAAATTAAAGAAAATACTATTGTTAATCGTTTAAATCAATTAGAAATATCCTTTAATTTTGTAGAAAAGTAATGATACATGATAAAGTGTTATTTTTAGATAATTTTTACACTAAATAATGTTACTTTTAACAAATTTTTAATTAAAAATAATATTTTAAGTGTAAATTGATGAATAATTTTTGGTCATCCATACTTTTCTACATAATTAAAAGAAATATCAGAAAGAAAAATTGCAATTGGAATTAGTAATTTAAAAAGAGAAATTATAGCAATTGAAGGTGTAAGTGAAGAAGAAGCAGAACAGATTATTGAAGAAAATTTAAAATATGAAAAGAAAGAATTTGAATTTAGAAAAACTTTTTTAGGAGAAACTAAAAATGGGAATGATACCGAAAATAAATCATCAATTAATTAAAACAGTTTGAAAATCAACTGGTGAAATTGAAAAAGATTTTACACAAAATAAAGATTTACAATTTCGTGTATGTCCTTTTACTATTATTTTAGGTGCTATAAATTCAACAGAAACTGGTTATAAACCACCAACTAGTATTCCTAATGATTATACTAGCTTCTCTAAAATCTTTACTGGTAGAGAAGCAATACAAGCAGTTTGAGACCATTCTTATTTTCCTATTCAAGATAAAGATAATCCGGATTTAGCATATAAACAATTACAAATTGGTGATGTATTTTATGGAAATATTTTAAGTGACCAATTAGGTATTACTTATTCAGCAACACCAGCAAATAATGCTTTTATTCAAGAACAAGCAATTAAAAATGTAGTTATTAATATTCCAAATGAAAAAAAGAATTTTGATTTTATTAATAATATTGTTTCAAATTTATATAAGTTATATATGATTCCAGAAATTAATAAAGTTATAAATACTGATAAATCAATTAAAGTTGATAGACAATGATATATTCTTGAAGTTGCAAGTAAAACTTATAATAATGAAAATAAAGAATTAGCATATATTCAATGTACTTTTAGTTCATTAAATGATAAATTAGCACATAGTGGATTAGCAATTAATCAATATGTACAATTAGGTGCCCCGGGCGACCCAGTTGCATTACCAGCATTAGATAAAAATAATAATATTGTTTTAGATGATAATTATTTAACACCATTACCAGTAACACATTGTCAGGTATCTTTTTATGGTTCAGTTAATCCTATTTCAATAGCATTATGAGGTAGAGATATTGATAATAATCCTATTAATACTAAACAACATAAATATAGACAATATCCAAGTAAATTATTATTTCCATGACAATATCAATGTTCAACTTATGACCCAGTAAGTTTTCAAGCATTACCAGAAACTAATTATGTTTTAACTGTTCAAGGTCAGAGTGTTATGGATAGTTATTCAGATTGACAAAAAGTAATTGCTCCAAATTATGATGATGGTGCAACTAAGCATTATGAAGGTCATTTAAGAACTAATGTTGAAAAAACTAAAAATACTAATAAAGTTGATGTTTCAAATAGATTAGTAAATTATTGAGATAATAATTTTTTAAATGGTGCTGAAATAGAAGATTATAATTATGCAACTGCTGGTAATCCATATTTTCAATATTATAATAAAAATAATAAAAAATTTATTGGTAATACTCATTATAATATGAATAATAATAAATTTAAGCAATTAAATACTATAAATGCATTACATTATTTTATTTATAATCCTATTAGTGAAATACCTTTAACAGTAAGAGAAACTATTAAAATTAATCTTAATACTATACCTATATTTGGTTCATTTATGAATGCTTTTGTTGGTGGATTAGATATTGGTGCTAAATTATCAAGTAATTTATTAATACCACAATTTCCTTATATAAATGGCTTAATATCTGCTGAATTATATACTTTTTATACAACATTATTATATAGTTCACAAAGTACTAATCCAGCATTAATTCCATTAGATGTATTTAGAAATGAAACACCAGATACTATTCAATCAGTATTAGGTACAGCAAGTCATATGACATCATTTACATTTAATTTAACTGATAGTTTATCAATGTCAAAATTTAATATTAATGATAATACTGTTACAAATGGTTATAATCTTACAACTGATAATTTAGTTCAATTAGATAAAATTGATAAAACAAAAATATATTTATTACCAGATGATAAAGATGTTAATCCTTTATTAAAAGAACCAGATTTTACTAATACGAATATAGTTAAATGAGCAATTGATATGATTGATATTAAAGTTGTAGGTAAAAGCAATTTTAAAATAACATTTTATTCAATGCCTGATAATAGAAATGGTGCTGTTAATGATAATTTTAGTATTTGAAGTGGTACTTATCAAACAGTTGGTAAAGCAAGTAATAATAGTAGATTAATTCAAAATACATTTATTTTAGCAAATAATACTTTTAAATTTGACCAACCGTTTAATTATCCACAAGCAATACAACCACCCCCATTAATAGAAAGAGCACATCCTATATTTATTGATTTAAGTAATCAAAGTCAATATGGAATTACAAATAATATTAATGCTGAGGGTTATAGTCAATCTAATCAATACAAAATGAGACCACGTACTTTGGAAGATGTTAAAGGTAAATTTCATAATAGTATTAATATTTATGTAAATCAATATGGTTATGATAATGTTGATAAATTTAAAGAAGATTATGAAAGTATAACATTTAATTTTACTATTAATATGAGTAATTTATTTAATAATGGTGTTTCTTCGACTACATATACTAATTCAAAAAGTTGATTTACACCTATTAAAATAAATTTAAATGATATTGGTAATTGGCAATGTTTAGTAATCTGTGTAACTTACAAAAATAACTATGTTTAATTAATTCTAGTAAATATAATTAAATGACTAGAAAGAGTGAGTTACAGATGGCTAAAAAACAAAATATTAATAATAATGATCCAATATCAAAAGCAGTAGATTTATTATTAGAAAATACTGAAGATTTAACAACAGTTTTTAAAGAAGGGGGTTTATATAAAGAATTAACAAAACGTTTAGTTGAAAAAATGTTGAATTCTGAAATGCAAAATTATTTAGGATATGAAAAAAATCAACATAGTAATACTGAAAATGCTCGTAATGGTACAAGTTCAAAAAAATTAATAACTCAACAAGGTAAAATTGAGATTGATGTACCAAGAGATCGCAATAGTGATTTTACTCCTATAATAGTTGCAAAAAGACAGCGAAGATTTGATGGTTTTGATCAACAAGTGCTTTCACTATATGCAAAAGGTATGACTCTATCTGACATTAGAATGCAGTTACAAGAGTTATATCATGGTGCTGATATTAGTGAAAGTGTTATTAGTCAAATTACTGATGATGTTATTGATGATGTCAAAGCATGACAAAATCGACCATTAAAAAGCGTTTATCCGATTGTTTATTTTGATTGTATAGTAGTTAAAGTTCGACAAGATAAACGGATTATTAATAAATCAGTTTATATAGCATTAGGAGTTGATTTAGAAGGTAAAAAAGATGTTTTAGGCTTATGAATTAGTGAAAATGAAGGTGCTAAATTTTGATTAGCTAATTTCACAGAAATGAAAAATCGAGGCTTAAATGATATTTTGATTGCTTGTAGTGATAATTTAACAGGCATGTCAGAAGCAATACAAGCAGTTTATCCTAAAACAGAACATCAATTATGCATTGTTCATCAAATTCGAAATAGTTTAAAATATGTTTCATACAAACATCGAAAAACTCTAGTTACAGATTTAAAACCAATTTATAGTGCATGTAGTGAAGAACAAGCAATGCAAGCTTTAGAATCATTTGAAAGTAAACCTGAATTGTAAAATTAAAAAGGACACTTATATAAAAATTAAATTGTGTTAATTCTATAATTAAGAAAAGAAAGGAATTAGCACAATGTATAAGTATCTGACTATTGAATCAATAATAGCAATAAAAGAATATAAAAGTTATGGATTTTCGATTCGTAAAATAGCAAAAGCATTGATTATAGTAAATCAACTGTACATAGAGTTTGTAGATTATTAAATCAAAACTTATTACGAGGCTTTTTAGAAATCTGTGTATCTTTGTTTTACAAAGTACTAGTTCAGATTAATTCTGTCTTCAAATTTTATCATAAAATGAGCAATTGCTGTATTTCAATTTTGAATAGGCAATGTTCATTTTTTTGTTATATTTTCAATTGCTAAATAAAATATTTTAAAAACTGACATATCATTAGGAAAAGCTTTTTTGTTTCTAATAACTTTTCGTAATTGACTATTAGAACCTGTTTAGAATCTTTTCGAAAATAATGTAAAATGATTATATATTTTAAAATAAGAGGTATATATGCATAAAAATTATCCAAGTCATGTCACCAAAGAACAATTTGAGAACATAAAATCAATTTTAGAAAATAGCAAAAAGAAAACAAAACCAAGAAGTTTAGATTTATATGAAGTATTTTGTGCAATTTTATATGTATTAAAAAGTGGTTGTCAATGAAGAATGCTACCAAAAAATTTTCCAAAATGACAAACTGTATATTATTATTTTCAAATTTGAAGTAAAAATAATGGTAAAGAACCTAGTGTATTGCAATTAATTTTAAAAAAAATTAGTTAAAAAAGTTCGTATCAATAATAATCGCAAAGAACAAACTAGTTTTTGTATAATTGATTCGCAAAGTGTTAAAAATACAGATACTACTGAAAATAAAGGTTATGATGCTGGTAAAAAGATTTCAGGCATAAAACGTCATATTGTTGTTGATTCTCAAGGTTTACCACATGCAATTTACATAACCACAGCAGAAAAAACAGATCGTAATAGCGCTATAATAATGATTGAAAATGAAAAAGAAAATCTTTCTGCAGTTCAAAAAATAATAGTAGATGCTGGTTATACTGGTGAAAAATTTGCTTCTGAAATCAAAACAATCATAAATGCAAATGTTGAAGTGATAAAACGTAATGAATTACATACTTTTGTAGTATTACCAAAAAGATGAATTGTAGAACGAAGCTTTGCTTGATTAGAAAAATACAGAAGATTAGAGGCTTTTTAGAAATCTGTGTATCTTTGTTTTACAAAGTACTAGTTCAGATTAATTCTGTCTTCAAATTTTATCATAAAATGAGCAATTGCTGTATTTCAATTTTGAATAGGCAATGTTCATTTTTTTGTTATATTTTCAATTGCTAAATAAAATATTTTAAAAACTGACATATCATTAGGAAAAGCTTTTTTGTTTCTAATAACTTTTCGTAATTGACTATTAACAGATTCAATAGCATTTGTTGTATAAATTACTCTTTTGATTTCTGCAGGATAACTAATAAAAATCATCAAATTTTCTCAATTTTTATATCAAGATTTAGCAATTTGGGGATATTGTTTATTTCATTTACTTTCAAATGATTCTAAAGCTTGCATTGCTTGTTCTTCACTACATGCACTATAAATTGGTTTTAAATCTGTAACTAGAGTTTTTCGATGTTTGTATGAAACATATTTTAAACTATTTCGAATTTGATGAACAATGCATAATTGATGTTCTGTTTTAGGATAAACTGCTTGTATTGCTTCTGACATGCCTGTTAAATTATCACTACAAGCAATCAAAATATCATTTAAGCCTCGATTTTTCATTTCTGTGAAATTAGCTAATCAAAATTTAGCACCTTCATTTTCACTAATTCATAAGCCTAAAACATCTTTTTTACCTTCTAAATCAACTCCTAATGCTATATAAACTGATTTATTAATAATCCGTTTATCTTGTCGAACTTTAACTACTATACAATCAAAATAAACAATCGGATAAATGCTTTCTAATGGTCGATTTTGTCATGTTTTGACATCATCAATAACATCATCAGTAATTTGACTAATAACACTTTCACTAATATCAGCACCATGATATAACTCTTGTAACTGCATTCTAATGTCAGATAGAGTCATACCTTTTGCATATAGTGAAAGCACTTGTTGATCAAAACCATCAAATCTTCGCTGTCTTTTTGCAACTATTACAGGAGTAAAATCACTATTGCGATCTCTTGGTACATCAATCTCAATTTTACCTTGTTGAGTTATTAATTTTTTTGAACTTGTACCATTACGAGCATTTTCAGTATTACTATGTTGATTTTTTTCATATCCTAAATAATTTTGCATTTCAGAATTCAACATTTTTTCAACTAAACGTTTTGTTAATTCTTTATATAAACCCCCTTCTTTAAAAACTGTTGTTAAATCTTCAGTATTTTCTAATAATAAATCTACTGCTTTTGATATTGGATCATTATTATTAATATTTTGTTTTTTAGCCATCTGTAACTCACTCTTTCTAGTCATTTAATTATATTTACTAGAATTAATTAAACATAGTTATTTTTGTAAGTTACACAGATTACTAAACATTGCCGAAGATTATGAAAAAATTGTGAAAGAAAACTAAATACTAGTTTACAAATGGTTGTTCTTTCATTTATTTCAGTTTTATTAAAAAGATTCTAAACAGGTTCTTAACAGATTCAATAGCATTTGTTGTATAAATTACTCTTTTGATTTCTGCAGGATAACTAATAAAAATCATCAAATTTTCTCAATTTTTATATCAAGATTTAGCAATTTGGGGGGATATTGTTTATTTCATTTACTTTCAAATGATTCTAAAGCTTGCATTGCTTGTTCTTCACTACATGCACTATAAATTGGTTTTAAATCTGTAACTAGAGTTTTTCGATGTTTGTATGAAACATATTTTAAACTATTTCGAATTTGATGAACAATGCATAATTGATGTTCTGTTTTAGGATAAACTGCTTGTATTGCTTCTGACATGCCTGTTAAATTATCACTACAAGCAATCAAAATATCATTTAAGCCTCGATTTTTCATTTCTGTGAAATTAGCTAATCAAAATTTAGCACCTTCATTTTCACTAATTCATAAGCCTAAAACATCTTTTTTACCTTCTAAATCAACTCCTAATGCTATATAAACTGATTTATTAATAATCCGTTTATCTTGTCGAACTTTAACTACTATACAATCAAAATAAACAATCGGATAAACGCTTTCTAATGGTCGATTTTGTCATGCTTTGACATCATCAATAACATCATCAGTAATTTGACTAATAACACTTTCACTAATATCAGCACCATGATATAACTCTTGTAACTGCATTCTAATGTCAGATAGAGTCATACCTTTTGCATATAGTGAAAGCATTTGTTGATCAAAACCATCAAATCTTCGCTGTCTTTTTGCAACTATTACAGGAGTAAAATCACTATTGCGATCTCTTGGTACATCAATCTCAATTTTACCTTGTTGAGTTATTAATTTTTTTGAACTTGTACCATTACGAGCATTTTCAGTATTACTATGTTGATTTTTTTCATATCCTAAATAATTTTGCATTTCAGAATTCAACATTTTTTCAACTAAACGTTTTGTTAATTCTT
This sequence comes from Spiroplasma endosymbiont of Amphimallon solstitiale, assembly GCF_964030965.1. Lineage (GTDB taxonomy): Bacteria > Bacillota_I > Bacilli_A > Mycoplasmatales > VBWQ01 > Spiroplasma_E. The sequence goes on along the minus strand of NZ_OZ034999.1, from coordinate 1,808,882 downwards.
TATATAAACCCCCTTCTTTAAAAACTGTTGTTAAATCTTCAGTATTTTCTAATAATAAATCTACTGCTTTTGATATTGGATCATTATTATTAATATTTTGTTTTTTAGCCATCTGTAACTCACTCTTTCTAGTCATTTAATTATATTTACTAGAATTAATTAAACATAGTTATTTTTGTAAGTTACACAGATTACTAAACATTGCCGAAATTTAATTGAATTCAAAATGAATTAGAAAGATTAAAAGAAAAAACTATTGGTTATGTTGCTTATTTTAAATCCTGAATTGTAAATATAAATGGGACAGTTTTTTAAAATAATTGTATTAAATCTATTGGTCTTTTATAAGATAGTGATTTTCTGGGTGTAGAATTAATTTGAAATGCTATAGTATTTAAATCTTTTTGTTTATATGAAGATAGATCTGTAGATTTTGGTAAATATCTTCTTAAAATACCATTATTATTTTCATTTAAACCTCTTTGACAAGGTTTACCAGGATCTGCAAAATAAATCTTAACATTACATTTTTTTTCGATTAATTTTCATTTACTAAATTCTTTACCACGATCAAAAGTAATAGTTTTAACTGTTCCTTTTTGTAACTTTGAAATAAATTTTATTATACTTTTTGTAATATTTTCTGATTTATTATTTTTAGTTGCTAAAGGAATTGTGGTTTTTGATCATATATCAGCTAAAGTAATAATAGAACTTTTATGATCTTTACCAATGATAGTATCACCTTCTAAATGACCAAATTCTTCTATATTTTTAATATTAGGAATGATTAAATTTCTTTCATGAATAGACTTACAATTATTAATTCTGCCCCTAGTTTCTTTTTGTTTGTGAGGTTTATTTTTTCCTTTTCTCAATAAGTTATTTTCATCAAAACCCATTCGATTTGTTTTAAACATGTTATATAAAGTTTTTGTTGAAATACTTTTTATTTTATTTTCCTTTAAAAAATTAGCAATTATATCAAGAGCATAATTTTTAGTAATTAACAAATGATTAATAGTATTAATTTCTATTAAAGTTAAAATTATTAATTTTCTACCTGCATTTTGTTTATTTTTTTGAATTTTATTCAATATTTCTAATGGTAATAAGTTTTGATTTAATAATCTACAAACTCTATGTACAGTTGATTTACTATAATCAATGGCTTTTGCTATTTTACGAATCGAAAATCCATAACTTTTATATTCTTTTATTGCTATTATTGATTCAATAGTCAGATACTTATACATTGTGCTAATTCCTTTCTTTTCTTAATTATAGAATTAACACAATTTAATTTTTATATAAGTGTCCTTTTTAATTTTACAATTCAGGAATTAAAAAATGGTTATGAAAAATATTTATATATGTCAAAAGAAGAAATAGAAAATCATTTTAATACTTATAGTGAAACTTATAAAAAAAATAAAAAATTTATTGTTAGTAGTTTTGAAGCAATGGCATTAAAAACTGTATTAACTCAAATTGGAAGTTATAAAAGTAAAAAATTTAATGGAAAAATTTATTTATGAAACAATTAATAGTAAAGAAATATTAAGTTTTCAAGTAGCGTTTGCCAATCATAAATTAGTTAATGAACAATATAACAATCTAAAAGATAATCAAGAGTCAGTTCTAAAAGAAATTAATTTAAAAATAAAAGTTATTACAGATAAAATAGAAAAAAACAATATGAAGCTACAAAAAATAAAAAACATATGATTTTATAAGATTTGAAAATGTAGACAGTTAAAGAAAAGTAACAAAAATTGAGAAATTAAATTAGGTGAAAAGATTGCAGAAAAAGATTTTTTTTAAAAATTTAAAGATCTTTATACTAAATCACTAGATCAGTCAGCACTTAAAAAAGCAGAATTGGATTTATCTTCTAAACTATTAGCATTTTATTTAGAACAAAAAAATCTAAAAATTTAAAGTTTTCTGAATATGAAGTGTGAAAAGTGGAATTTATTGCTACATGTGAAAAAGTAATTAAAAATCTTGAATTTAATAGTTTAAAAGTAGAGTTAATTAGTAATTTTGCAGTAACTTTATTTAAAGATGTTTTAAAAAATATTGAACTTCAAAAAAAAATACGAAATTAAAGTTATTAATGATAATGATTTATCATCTCAATTAGATTCTGATACATGTCTTGTTTCTGAAAGCGGCATTAGTGACTGAAGTGATAGTTTCGGTGAAAGTATTAATATTGACATGGATATTAACTTTCATTCTACTAGACAAACAGTTCTAGTATAAGTTATTAATAAAATAAATTATTAAAACTATAGATATTGAATTATTTATAAAATATAAATAAATTATCGGACTAAAAAGGGGTTATAAGAGATATATTTGAACTAATGGAAAGAATAGACTTACTGCATAACTAGTTAACTTTTCATTTTTTTGTTATTATTAAAATAAAAGTTGAATAGTTAAGGATAAATTTTATGACATATTTTGAATTAAAAGATAAATCGGATCAATATTTTCGTAAAATAGTTGGTATTAATAAACTAGTTTTTAATGAAACCTGAATTGTAAAATTAAAAAGGACACTTATATAAAAATTAAATTGTGTTAATTCTATAATTAAGAAAAGAAAGGAATTAGCACAATGTATAAGTATCTGACTATTGAATCAATAATAGCAATAAAAGAATATAAAAGTTATGGATTTTCGATTCGTAAAATAGCAAAAGCCATTGATTATAGTAAATCAACTGTACATAGAGTTTGTAGATTATTAAATCAAAACTTATTACCATTAGAAATATTGAATAAAATTCAAAAAAATAAACAAAATGCAGGTAGAAAATTAATAATTTTAACTTTAATAGAAATTAATACTATTAATCATTTGTTAATTACTAAAAATTATGCTCTTGATATAATTGCTAATTTTTTAAAGGAAAATAAAATAAAAAGTATTTCAACAAAAACTTTATATAACATGTTTAAAACAAATCGAATGGGTTTTGATGAAAATAACTTATTGAGAAAAGGAAAAAATAAACCTCACAAACAAAAAGAAACTAGGGGCAGAATTAATAATTGTAAGTCTATTCATGAAAGAAATTTAATCATTCCTAATATTAAAAATATAGAAGAATTTGGTCATTTAGAGGGTGATACTATCATTGGTAAAGATCATAAAAGTTCTATTATTACTTTAGCTGATATATGATCAAAAACCACAATTCCTTTAGCAACTAAAAATAATAAATCAGAAAATATTACAAAAAGTATAATAAAATTTATTTCAAAGTTACAAAAAGGAACAGTTAAAACTATTACTTTTGATCGTGGTAAAGAATTTAGTAAATGAAAATTAATCGAAAAAAATTGTAATGTTAAGATTTATTTTGCAGATCCTGGTAAACCTTGTCAAAGAGGTTTAAATGAAAATAATAATGGTATTTTAAGAAGATATTTACCAAAATCTACAGATCTATCTTCATATAAACAAAAAGATTTAAATACTATAGCATTTCAAATTAATTCTACACCCAGAAAATCACTATCTTATAAAAGACCAATAGATTTAATACAATTATTTTAAAAAACTGTCCCATTTATATTTACAATTCAGGAAATTTTAAATATTTTATTAGATCATCAAAAGCTAAAAATTACCATTGGTGGAAGACCATATAAAATGTCAATAAATAGAAGATAGACTAGTAATGACTTTAAGATATTTATATGAAAATCGTACATATCATATTATTGACTCTGAGTATAATATGGTTGATACTACTGCTTTACGAAATATTCGTTCAATTGAAGACATTTTAATAAAAAATAATAACTTTAATAATTTAACAGATAAAAATATTTTTTTAAAAAGAAGAATTAAAAAATAAAATTTTGATAATTGATGTAACAGAAGTAGAAACAGAACGACCAAAATATAACCAAAAAGATTGATTTTCTGGTAAAAAATGAATGCATACTGTTAAGTTTCAAACCATAATTAATGCACATACTAATGAAATTTTAAATATTTTTCCTGATATTGGTAAAAATCATGATTTTAAAACTTTTAAAAATTCAAAGTTAAAATTTTCACCAGAAACTATAATTATTGCAGATAAAGGTTATCAAGGTTTACAAAAAATTCATGCTAATACATTTTTACCTATTAAAACTAGTAAAAAGAATCCTAAAACAAGTAAAATTAAAATTTTTAATAAGATTTTTAATAAAACTCGCAGAAAAGTTGAACATGTTTTTGCGTTTTTAAAATATTTTAAAATTATTGGTTATAAATTTAGAAAAGGCAGAAAACGAATATTTTTAAGTTTTAATTTAATTGTAGGATTTTATAATTTATCATTAAAACTTAAAAACGTTATGCAATAAGTCTAATGATTAAAATGGATATTAAACTTATAAACAAATGAGAAGTAATAATTAAATTAATAATATATTCACAAGCAATAAAAGAATATCAAGAGTATTTTAATATTTTACAAGAATTAGAAAAAGAACGTATAACTAGATTAGAAGATCTTGAAAATAAAAAACAAGAAATAATAGAAAAAATAAATAATAAACAATTAGTAATTCCAATTATTACTGCATTATTAAATTGTTGAAGAAGAAATAAAATTCAAGATTTTGATTTTTTGATTAAAAAATTGAAAGTTAAAACTCCTCATAATAATATGAGAAAAGTATGACGTAATGTTTGAAAAGAAATATTAACTTATTATTGTGATGGTGATTTAACTAAGACAATTAATTCCGAAGAGTTTAAAGAATGACAGGATAAATTTATTGAAAATTGTGAATCATTAAATATTATTGGTAATAATATATTTTTACAAGCAAATATTACTAAAGAAAATGGGTCTACTGATTTATCAAATAATAATTGAAAAGAAGAAATTAGAAGAGACTCAAATCACTTAATGCCAAAAACTGAAAAACCTTGTTGAAGAAGATATGTAATTAGAAGATAATTAGTAAAAAAATAAATATATATTTAAATAAATTAAAAAATAAGTTTTAACCCCTTGTTATTTTTTACTTTTATATGCTATTATTGTATAAGTAACGGCTCGGTAGCTCAGTTGGTAGAGCATTCGCCTGAAGAGCGAAGTGTCAGTGGTTCGAATCCGCTTCGAGCCACCATTATTTAAAATATAGGCAATTAAGCCTTTTTTTAATTATTTTTCTTAGAACCTGTTTAGAATCTTTTCGAAAATAATGTAAAATGATTATATATTTTAAAATAAGAGGTATATATGCATAAAAATTATCCAAGTCATGTCACCAAAGAACAATTTGAGAACATAAAATCAATTTTAGAAAATAGCAAAAAGAAAACAAAACCAAGAAGTTTAGATTTATATGAAGTATTTTGTGCAATTTTATATGTATTAAAAAGTGGTTGTCAATGAAGAATGCTACCAAAAAATTTTCCAAAATGACAAACTGTATATTATTATTTTCAAATTTGAAGTAAAAATAATGGTAAAGAACCTAGTGTATTGCAATTAATTTTAAAAAAAATTAGTTAAAAAAGTTCGTATCAATAATAATCGCAAAGAACAAACTAGTTTTTGTATAATTGATTCGCAAAGTGTTAAAAATACAGATACTACTGAAAATAAAGGTTATGATGCTGGTAAAAAGATTTCAGGCATAAAACGTCATATTGTTGTTGATTCTCAAGGTTTACCACATGCAATTTACATAACCACAGCAGAAAAAACAGATCGTAATAGCGCTATAATAATGATTGAAAATGAAAAAGAAAATCTTTCTGCAGTTCAAAAAATAATAGTAGATGCTGGTTATACTGGTGAAAAATTTGCTTCTGAAATCAAAACAATCATAAATGCAAATGTTGAAGTGATAAAACGTAATGAATTACATACTTTTGTAGTATTACCAAAAAGATGAATTGTAGAACGAAGCTTTGCTTGATTAGAAAAATACAGAAGATTATGAAAAAATTGTGAAAGAAAACTAAATACTAGTTTACAAATGGTTGTTCTTTCATTTATTTCAGTTTTATTAAAAAGATTCTAAACAGGTTCTTAGATTTAGGTTTAAGTTAAAATTTTAGGTATAATAGTGTCATTAGCAATTTTAAACAATTAATAATTCTAGAAAGAAGGGTATTAGTGTCTAAAATTTTAGTTTTAAATAATGCGAAAATAATTAGCATTAAGAAAATAATAAATAATGGTTTTTTAGTAATTAAAGATAATTTAATTTTCCAAATTAATGAAGGAAAGTATAATTATGAATTTCAAGATGCTCAGGTTATTGATTGTCATAATCAAACAATAATACCTGGTTTTATTGATTTACATGTACATGGAGGTTATGGCTATAGTTTAATGGATGGTACCATTGAATCAATTAATAATTTTGCAAAATTAGTTCCAAAAGAGGGAGTAACAAAGTTTTGTTATGCAACAGTTACTGCCAGCAAAAAAGAAATTGATAATATTCTTTCAGTATTTGCTAAGTATATGAAAACAGAAAATAAAGGTAACAAGGCACGAATTATTGGTGCATATTTAGAAGGACCTTTTATCTCAGAATTACAAAAAGGAGCACATACTCCGTCATTACTTCATGTTCCTGATCTTAATTTAGTAAAATCTTGAAATATAATTAGTAACAAAAATTTAAAATTTATTGTTTATGCTCCTGAGATAGATCCTAATTTAAATAATAAAAATTCAAATTTTATTTCTTCATTAATTAAAAATAATATTATTCCTAGTGTTGGTCATAGTAATGCTACTTTTAAAGAAATAACTAAAACTGTTGAATATGGTTTAACGCATATTACCCATCTTTATAATGCAATGAGTCCCTATAATCATCGTGATCCTGGTGTTGTTCCAGCATCATTATATTATGATCAATTAGTTACTGAGTTAATTTGTGATGGAATTCATGTTGATATTGATATTTTAGCAATAACATATAAAATTAAAGGTGCCGATGGAATTTGTATGATTACTGATGCCATGAGTGCAAAGGGACAGCCTGATGGTAAGTATTTATTGGGACCATTACCTGTCATTAAAAGTAATAATAAGGTTACTGTTGAAGCAACCGGAAAATTAGCAGGCAGCATTGCAACAATGATTGCTGGTTTTAAAAATTTATTAAAAATTACTAATAATAATTGACAAGATTGCATCAAAATGGCTTCTTATAATAGTGCTAAACAAGTAGGAATTGCAAATAAAACGGGTGATGTTGTTATTGGTAAATTAGCAGATATTATTGTATTAACTAAGAATAATGATATTTTTTTAACAATATGCGAAGGAAAAATTGCGTATCAACAAGAATAACTAAGTAATGTAAGGGGTTTTTAAATTATGAAATTAATTATTTTAAAAGATAAAACTGAGGTTGCTCAATTATTAAGTAAAATTATTATTGATATTATTAAAGTTAAACCAAATGCTATTTTAGGATTAGCAACAGGAAGTAGTCCAATTGAAACATATGATTTATTAATAGCAGATGCGAAAAATAACAAAAGAGATTGATCAAAAGTTGTAACATTTAATTTAGATGAATATGTTGGTTTAACTCCAGATCATGTAAAAAGTTATCGTTATTTTATGAATCATCAATTATTTAATCATATTAAAAGTCTTAATTTAAAAAATACGTATGTTCCTAAAGGTATTGGTGATTTAGGCCAAAATGTGGAAGAATATGAAAAATTATTAAAAGAAAAAGGACCAATTGATTTACAAATATTGGGCTTAGGTACTAATGGTCATATTGCTTTTAATGAACCAGGTACTCTTGCAAGTAGTAAAACACATGTTGTTAATTTAACTAAAGAAACAATTGAAGCTAATAAAAGATTTTTTTCTAAAGTTGAAGATGTACCAACCAAAGCTGTTACGATGGGTATTCATACTATTTTACAAGCTAAATTGATTGTTTTAATTGCTACAGGAACTAATAAAGCACAAGCTATTCGAGAGTTAGTTGAAGGTAAAGTTTCTCCAAATTATCCATGTACTTTTTTACAAAATCATGATGATGTTACAATTATTATTGATGAAGAAGCAGCAACATTATTAAAACCAACTATATCAAAAAAAAATTAACTTAAAGGAGAAACAAATGGAACGTAAAAAGATTATTATTGGAAATTGAAAAATGTATAAAAATATAGAAGAAACTCAATTTTTTTTAAATGAATTTAATAAATTAATAAAAACTAAAAATATTAAATATGATTATGGAATAGCAGCTAGTTTTACTAATTTACCTTTATTAAAAATGAATAAAACTTCTGCTTTAATTATTGCAGCTCAAAATTGTCATTATGAAATCGAAGGTGCATATACTGGTGAAATTTCAATTAAGATGCTAAAAGATATGATGGTTAGTCATGTTATTATTGGTCATTCTGAACGCAGAATGTATTTTAATGAAGTAGATGAAACAATAAATAAAAAATTACATTCACTATTTAATGCTAATATTATATCAATTTTATGTTGTGGTGAAACTTTAAACCAATATGAAAATAAAGAAACTAATGAAGTAATTAAAAATCAAATTAAGTTAGCATTAAAAAATATTAAAGCAGAAAATATTGCTAAGTTAGTAATTGCCTATGAGCCAATATGAGCAATTGGTACTGGTAAAACAGCAACAGCTCAACAAGCCCAAACGGTTTGTAAAATGATTCGTGAATTTATTAGTGAATTATATAATAAAAATGTTGCAGAACAAGTACGTATTCAGTATGGTGGTTCAGTAAAACCCGATAATATTAAATTAATACTTTCTGAACCCGACATTGATGGTGCATTAGTTGGAGGTGCTTCATTAGTACCACAATCTTTTTTTGATTTACTAAT